>JAIMAR010000030.1 GCA_023511855.1 Bryobacteraceae bacterium | reverse complement strand
TTCATTTTCCTTCCTCCCTGGAACGCCTGTGGGCGCCGTCCAAAACGCGCGCCCCCGGACCCCGGTTCCTCCGCGCCTGTTTCCCCCGCCGGAGCGCGAGGTTCTCGGTCGCCGGAGAGCACCGTTCCGATTGGCTGGACCAATTGGGCAACAAACCAATTCTAGAAGGCAAGAGGGTCGCGTGTCAAGGTAAATGTTTGCAGGGGCATTGACAGGCAGCCTGGTATTCGGTTCATAATTGGATGTGCCTTTAAGCCAAAGGAAATCGCAGCCAGCGAAAGGCCCGGTGGGCCGGGTCACCTCCAGCCTGATCGCCAGCATCAAGCAGATGTTGGCCGACGGCACGCTTGCGCCGGGAATGAAACTCCCTCCCGAGCGGGAGCTCAGCCGGCGGTTCGGCGTGAACCGGGCCTCGGTCCGCCAGGCGCTGAAGGTGCTGGAAATCATGGGCGTGATCTCGCAGCGGGTAGGCGACGGGACCTATCTGAACCCCAGCGCCGACTTCATCCTGCGCGAGCCCCTGGATTTCCTCATCCTTCTTGATGACATCTCTCACAGCGAGCTGTTCGAAACCCGGCTCATCGTCGAACCGGAACTGGCCGCCCGGGCCGCGCAAAGGGCCACGGCCGACGATCTGGCTGCGATGGAAGCGGCTATCACCGCCATGGCCAACAGCCGGAACCGGACCAGCCGTCTGGAAGCGGATATGGCCTTCCATGAGTGCATTTACCGTGCCGCGGGCAACCGGATCTGCCAGTTGCTGTTCCGCCTGATCCACCGGACACTGCTCACCAGCATGGCTCAGTTGGCGGGACGGGTGGCTTTGGAGAGGCCGCTCTCTTACCACCGGGAAGTCTACCACGCCATCTACCACCGGGATGCGGAAAGGGCTCGCCTCAAGATGCGGGAGCACATTTTGGACGCCGAGGCGCTGTTGCGCCCCGGTTTCAAGGCTCCTGCCCGCAATGCCGAAAGGCTCCGGATCCAGAAACTGAGACTCTGACCTCCGCGAGCTGTTCTGAACATGCGAGACCATTCCATGACCGCTATGAACACAACCGAGAAGACAGGAGTCCAGCGCCGAACCTCGATGGGGCTGACGGTGGACTGCTTCCCCTTCAGCAAGCGGCCCAAGACCGCCTTCGAGTTCCTGGAGTACAGCTATTCACTGGGTGCGGGCGGCGTCGAGGCGCCGCTCGGCTCTCTGGACGCGGACAACATGCGGCGGATCCGCCAGCGGGTCGAGACGCTGGGAATGTATCTGGAACCTTGGGCCACACTGCCGAAAGGAGACGCCTCTGCCTTCGAGCAGACTGTGCGCGCGGCTAAAGAGGCTGGCGCGCGCTGCCTCCGCGCCTTCTGCCTGGGTGGGCGCCGCTACGAAGTCTTTCAAGACATGGCGCAGTGGAAGCAGTTTGTCGCCGAATCCCGGGCCAGCCTCCAGATGGCGCTGCCCGTGTTGGAGCGCCACAAGATGGTGCTGGGTCTGGAGAACCACAAGGATTGGACCCTGGAGGAGATGCTCGCTCTGATGCGGGAGTTCGGCGGCCAATACCTGGGAGTTTGCCTGGACACCGGCAACAACATTGCTTTGCTCGACGACACCATCGAACTGACCGAGCGTCTTGCGCCCTACACCGTGAGCGTGCATCTGAAAGATATCGCCGGCGCGGAATACGAAGAAGGTTTCCTGAACGTCGAAGTCCCCCTGGGGCAGGGGATGCTCGACGTCAAGCGCATTGTGGACACGATTCGCCGGGTAAGGCCGCAGGTGAAGTTCACCCTGGAAATGATGACCCGCAGCCCCCTCAAAATCCCGTGCCTTTCTCCCGGCTATTGGGCGACCTTCCCGGACCGAATGGGCTACGCCCTGGCGCGCACTCTGCGAACCATCCGCCAGAACCCGCCGCGGCGCCCTCTGCCCGAAGTGGAAAAGCTGGAGCCAGCCGCCCGCCTCCAACTGGAAGAGGACAATGTCCGTGAGTGCATCCTTTACGCAAAGCAGCACCTCGATCTGTGATGGGCTTCGCCGCTCCGCTATTCACGATGGTTCCCAGCCCAACAGTCCTCCCCCGCCGTTTAGCCCCGAGTTCCAAAACGTTCTCATGCGAGGAGTCAGCATGCCCATCTCAAGAAGACTCATCACCCTGGCCATCGCTCTTACATTCCTCTGCCCGGCGCGGACGCCGGCGGCCAATCCCGAAATCTACGTCGTTCCCTTCTCCCACTTAGACCTGTTCTGGGCGGGGACTCGGGAGGAGTGTCTGAGCCGCGGCAACCGCATCATTGTGAAAGCGGTGCGCATGGCCCAGCGATATCCCCAGTTCCGCTTCCTGATCGAGGACAACGTCTGGCTGGCGCACTTTGCCGAGACGCAGCGGGGCTCGCCCGATCTCGGCCTATTGAAGCAGCTCGTGCGGGAAGGGCGGATCGAGATCGCGCCGAAGTGGACCGGGATCCTGCAAAACCTTCCCCGGGGTGAGACCTGGGTGCGCAACTTGCTCTACGGGAAACGCTTTGCACGTGAGGTCTTCGGAGTCGATCCCAAGGTTGCGAACCTGGGCGACTTGCCGGGATACACCTCCCAGTTTCCCCAGATTCTGGCCCGGTCTGGCGTGCCCTATATGATCATGACCCGCATGGGGCCAGTCGATAAGTCGTTGTTCTACTACCGGGCGCTGGACGGATCCAAGGCCCTGACTTGGCACACCTTGAAAGGTTATGGCTGGGGCACGTTCATCACCTCCCAGCGGCTGACGGATGAGGAAAAGCGCCAGCGCCTCCAGAACGACCTCGCCGACGTGCGCAAGACGACCACTGGACCGATCCTGATGAACTGGGGGACCGATCTGTGGGCTCCCGACGACGAGCTGGTTCCGGCCATTGAAGGCTTCCGGTCCCCCGCGCCCATGGTCTTCGCAACGCCTTCCGAGTTCTTCCGGGTCGCCGAAAAGACTCCTTCGATCCCCGAGGCATCGGGCGAGATTCCACACGCCTGGTGGAATATTCTGACCTCAATCGTGCATCTCTGGCCGCCTACCATATCCGCCGCAGATTCTCTCGTCACAGCCGAGAAGTTCGCGGCCGTGAACCACGCCCTCGGATACGCGGACTACCCCCAGCAGGAACTGGAGCGGCTGTGGAAGCAGGTCCTGGAGGCGAGTGATCACAACAACTTCGGCCAGGGCGGGGATGCCGGAGACGCCCGCAAGCTCGAACTAGCGGTTAGCGCCGGAACGGGCGCTCAAGCCATCCTACGGGACATGCTGCGCAACATCGCCGAACGGGTGCGGATCCCCTTTGCCCGCAGCATGCCGCTGGTGGTCTTCAACCCGCTGAGCTGGACCCGCGACGACGTGGTGCGGGCGCACGTCAGCCTCTACGGCGATGCCTCCCCCGGAGACATCGACGACTACCGCAAGGGAGTGCGGCTGGTGGATGAGACCGGGGCGCCGGTTCCCTTCTACGTAGAGCAATCGAGCGGCACCGTCTCGCGCGCCCTGGAAATCGTTTTCGTGGCGCGAAGCGTCCCGTCCTTGGGTTACAAAACCTACTTCGTCGTCCCCGCGGAGCAGCCCGAGACCTATCCCGCCGCCTCCGTGATCACGCCCGATTCCGAGCCCGCCAAACCCAAGCGTGTCCTGGGTTCCGACCAGTTCGAAAACCGGTTCTACCGCGTGAGCGTCGACCGGGCCACGGGCGCGGTCACCGTGTTCGACAAGGAACTGGACCGGGTTGTGTTGAAGGAGATGGAGATCACAGGCGCCGAGGAGCGCGGCGGCGATACGCTGAGCAAAGATGTTGTCAGCGGCCGGGCGATTGTCAATATCCCTGGCCCGGTCGAAGTCGAAGAGAACAACCCGGTCCGGACAGTCATCCGGATTCCCGGCAACCTGGGCGGCATCCCCGTCTCGCAGCGCTTGACCCTCTACGCCGGTCTCAAGCGGGTGGATGTGGAGAACACAGTGCAGTGGCCCGGCCGGCGGCTCATCAAGATCGAGCAGACCTTCCCCTACCAGCACCCCAGCGCCGAAGTCCAGTACAGCATTCCGTTCGGCGCTGTCTCGGGTTCGGACTTCATGCCCAATTCCGAACCGTGGCGCAACGACGAGATCACGAAAGAGGATTGGAAGAAGTGGCGCCAGATTCAGGACTGGATCTTCGCGGGCGGCTCCGGCTGGGGCGTCACCGTCGCCGCCGACCGGCAGATTGTATACCTCGAGCCGGGCGTCATCCGTGCCGGAATGTTGCGCGGTTCATACTCCTCTGTCGGCATCACACGGCACGGCCAGCCGTATCTCCGCCATTTTCCGCCCGCCGGGACTTATGTGTTCCGCTACTCGATCTCCTCCGGCCGCGGCGATTGGCGGGACTCACGACCCTGGCGCACGGGCGCTTCCCTAAACAACCCGCTCGTCCCCGTGAGCGTGGCGGACGATCTTTCCCCGAAGTCCTTGCCGCCCTCTTATTCGTTCGCCTCCGTCGGCGGCGAGAATCTCGTCGTGACCGCACTGAAGAAAGCCGAGGACGGCGACGCCCTTATCCTCCGGCTCTTCGACACTGCCGGGCGGCGCGCCGAGACGCCCGTTGTGCTGTTCGGCCGCAGCCGCCCCTTTCAGGAAGTGAACCTTCTGGAGGAGGGAGTGGCGGACGCCGGCGGGAAGACGCTGCGGGTCTCGCCCTTCGAGATCAAGACGGTCCGGCTGGAACTGAAAGACATCCAGACGCAGTGACCGGCGCGTACGCCTGCGAGGCTCACATCCATTGAGGACAGCTCCGGCGCGCTGGGCCGTTGTTAACCGCCCTCGGCCGCCTTTCCGATCCTGGCGGCGCAGCGCCGCGCGGCTGAACCCAGAGCCGCGGGCACGCACACATTCGCTGTAACGCGCCGCCAGGAAATACCGGAACGCCAGGCTGTCCGGGCGCTGATCTTCGCAGCCTGGCGTTCCACAACAGGCAGGAGCGGCATTCCGCCGCGGCGGCTGCTGCCGGAGCGGCAGCAGCTCACCGGAGGCGGAGCGCTAAAACACGAAGCGAGCTACGATCTGAAGCACCCGCGGAGCACGCACGCCGGAAACGGTTCCGAATCCCGTCTTGTTGACCAGCTTTCCGCTGGAATCATACGGCAGGTTCGTGACCGTATAACTGGCGCAGTTGTAACCGCTGCAAGTGTAGTTGACCGTCCCGTTGATGCCCGAGAACTGCGTGTGATTGAATACGTTGAACGCATCGCCGCGCAGCTCGATGCGGGCTCTCTCCGAGAGCCGAATGCCCTTTTGGAGCGCCACATCCCAGTTGTTGACGCCTGGCGTCCTCAGGTAGTTCACGCCGCTCTCCAAGCCTAGGCTGGGCCGGGTGGGCGGCATGAAAGCCGCCGCGTTAAGACGGTTGTAGGGATCGTCGCTCGTGCCAACCAGAGGGTTGCCCACCAGCTTGATCCGGGCGTTGAAGGCGCCGGTGCCCGTTAGGTTCACGGCGCTGACCCCTGAAATACTGAAGCCGGGAGTGAACGGCATGCCGTTCCGGAAAGTTGTAATGCCCGAGACCTGCCAGCCGTTCAGGATGGAGCGCGCCACGGTCTTAGCCCAGCCGCCGCCGCTGCCAAACCCGGGCAACTGGTACACGTAGTTGAACGACATATTCTGGTGGACATCATAGCTGCACGGGCCGTAGTTGGCCAGCTTCGTCAGCCCGTCCGGCCGCTCCGCCGATCCGTCCGCGCTGCTGGTCGTCAGGCACTTGCTCCAGGTGTAGGCCACGCCTAAGAACAGGCCCTTGGCGAACCGCCGGTCCAGAGCCACCTGGAGAGAGTTGAAATTCGAGTTCGTGCCGAAGCCTTGCTCGTTGATGTTGCCATGACCGAAGTACGGCCGCATGTAGTTCGAGTCGTAGGCTTTGGAGCCATCAAACAGTCCATCCGGTCCGGGAGCGGGCTTGACACCATAACCCCACTTCACAGGGTCTTGGTTCTCCGCCAGGAAGGCTGCGCCGTACGGAGCCGCATTGATGTTGATGCTCCGCAGGAGTTGCCGTCCGAGCGAGCCCACGTAGGCGATATCCAGAACCATCGAGAGCGGCAGTTTGGCCTGAATGCTGGAGCTGAAGTTGTAGATCAGCGGAACCTTGCCATCATAGCTCATATAAGTAAGGTCGCTCGGGGCGATCAAGGAACTGCCAAGGTCCAGGCTCTGCGCCCAGCCGTTTACAACCTGCGGCCGGAACACCGATGGCGGATTGGTAATCGTGTTGAAGATCATGTTGCCCTGGTAGCGGTCATAGAAGGCGCCTCCGCCGGCCCGGAACACCAAGTTTCCGCGGCCTGTCAGATCAATCGCCACCCCGACCCGCGGCGCGAACAGCGGCGGCGGCACCCGCATCAGGTACTTGTTAATTCCCACGCCTGCTTGCAAGATGCCGTTCGTCAGACTGCCCGATTTGGGAACGATCCTGCCAAAGTACAGATCCGCCGGGTTGGGCTGATACTGAGCGGTCGTGACTGCGCCCGGGGCGGAGACGTCGCAGTCTTTCCGGTCTACACCGATCTTCTTTCCGCCGCTGTCCCAGCAGGGCCAGAACAACTGCGGTGCATTGAGCGGATCGTACTTCTGGCGCATGAAAGTGGACGTCTGGAGCGCCTGGTCGTACATCGGCTGGATCACATACGTGCGGACGCCGAGATCCAGCGTGAGGCGCCGGTTCACCTTCCAGGTGTCTTGCACGTACATCTCCAGGTTGGTGTACCGATACTCGCCCATCAGGAAGTTCGAGGCTTGCGTGAACGATGTGTAAACCCCGATCGCGGCGTTGGCGTAACCGAAGCCCGTGTCCAACGGATTCGAGGAAGAATCACCGAAGTTGTAAATGCCGCTCGATGGAAGGAACGCCGCCTGATCCTTGCGGTTGCGCTGCATGTAAATGCCCGCCTTGAACATGTGCCCCTGCCAGACCTTGCTGTAGTTGTCGGACAGCTCGATGGTCGTGTTCCAGGTTCTGAAAGGTGCGAATTGTCCGCTGGTGGCCATGGTCGCGGGATTGCCGATCTTGGTTCCCGCAAATTGCAGCAGCGGAATCCAATCGGCGTACGGCTGGTAAAAGGTCGGAAGGGCCTTCGATCCGGTCAAGCCCGTGCCCGCACGCGTTACGTCGGTGAGGTTCGAGGGTCCGACGGTGACGTTGTGGTGGGTTTGTCCATAGGTCACCTCGTTAATGCTGGTGGGGCTGATCGTGGTCCCGAGGTTCACCGAAAGAGAGTAGCCGGGGTGATCGTACTGAGCCACCCCACCCGACGGGAACGGATAATTGGGCGTAAGCGCGTATCCTTGCGGGCCGTAAGGGCCCCGTTCTACGTCTTGCGCCAGGTTGGTCAGGCTGCCGAACAGCCGCCAGCTCGGGTTCAGGTTCGAATCCAAACGAAGAAGCTGCTCGTGACGGGGGTTGGAACTGGATACCGCCGAAACGTAGTTGTAGCCTTTCTGCCCCGTGACGTTGGGCATCGGAAACAGGTTCAGAGCCGCCAAGCCCGGAGCGTAGAGCCGCGAGGCCGGGATCTTGCCCACAACGCCGCCATCGGCAAAGCAGCCGCTGATGTTGCTTGAGTTGCACGGCTGAGAGGAGAGCGGGTCGCGGATGAAGCGCGCGTCCGGAGTCCCTCCATAGGCCGTGTTCTTGGTGACACTCTGCGAGAAGTCGCCGGCGCGTTCCAGAGCGGTTGGCACGGTGACTCGCTGCACTCCGGCCGGAATCAACTGCCGCTGGTACTCCTCGCTCCAGAAAAAGAACAGCTTCTCCTTGTTCGTGTTGAACTTCCCGGGAAGGTATACGGGCCCGCCCGCCGTATAGCCGAAGTAGTTGAAGTGATAACCACTCTTGGCGATGTTGTCGCGGTTCTTAATCCAGTCATTGGCGTTGAGCCCCTTGTCCCGGAAGAACCAGTAGCCGCTCCCATGAAAATCCCTGGTGCCGCTCTTGGTCACCATCATGATCGTTCCGCCCGCGGCCTTCCCGTACTGGGCCTGGTAGTTGCTGGTGAGCACTTTGAACTCTTGCAGCGAGTCCAGGCTCACCGTCGCCATCAGCTTAGTGTTGTCTCCGGTGCCGGTAATGCTGGTGCCGTTCAACGTGGCGTTCAGCGAGTTCATGCGCGCCCCGTTGATGTAAATGTTCTCCATCCGGTTCATGGCGCGAGATGTGTCCATGTTGAACACCACGCCTGGAATGGTGCGCATCAACGACAGTGGGCTGCGACCGTTCACCAAGATGTTCTGAAGTTGCGTGCCCACAATGGTCGCCGAGCGCTCCGCGCTCTCGGTCTGGAGTTGCAGCCCCTGCGCGACGACTTCCACCGTCTGCTCGACGGTCCCCAGTTCCAAGGTGATGGTGCCCAGCGAGAGGCGGTCATTTACGTTCAAGACCACGTCCCGTTGAGTGAATTTCTTAAAACCTGCGGATTCCACCGTCACCGTGTACCGGGCGGGCAATAGGCGCTGAAATACGAAAACGCCCGTCGCATCGGTCGTTGTGGAAAAAGAGGCCTGCCGGTCCACATCCGTAGCAACGACCTTCGCCTGCGAAACCGCGCCTCCTTGCGGATCGACCACGGTCCCCGTGATCGCGCCGCCGGTTGAGGTCTGCCCCGCCAGCGGCAGCGCCAGCACCCCATAAATCAGAATCACTGCAATCATGAGCTTCATTTGCTTGTTCTCCTTGTCCTTCCCGCCGGGCGCCCAAGCGAGCCCGGCTCACTCCCTTCTCCTGTAACGGCCCCGGGCGCCAACGCACTTCGGCGCCCCGCGAGTCTTACCCGCCCCCGGACGGCGCCGGGCGATTCCCCCGCCGCTCAAAAAGCCGGACCGCGCCGTCCCGAGCCTCTAATGGTTGGACCATTGAAAGGCTGGACCAATGGTAAGGAACATCCCGTCCCGCTCTCAAGGGGTTCTTGCGTCCCGCCTGCCTCCCAGCCGCAGCTTTTCCGGCCCCCGGAACTTTCCGCCGTTTGGCGTTCTCGCGCGGAACAGAACACGCGTGCCACGGAAGGCGGCCCCGGCAGGAGCTTTGGGCTTGACGGCGGCCTCCCGGACGTGTAATTATTCAGTTTCGTGAATAAAAATACACTCAAAGCTATCCGCAGAATCCCGTTCCGTTCAATCACCTACGACCTGGAGCTCACCGCCGAAGAAGTCGCCTCGCTGATGGACTTGGCGGCCAAGGTCAAGAACGAGCCCGTGCAATTCCGGGACGCATTGCGCGGCCGCAACGTCGCCCTCATGTTCGAGAAGCCCTCGCTGCGCACCCGGCTGACCTTCGAGCTCGCCGCTCGGCAGGTGGGCGCCGAAACGGTGCTGAGCATCGGGCCGGTGGCGGAACGGGAGCCGGTTAAGGACGTCGCGCGGAACCTGGCCCGCTGGGTCCAATGCATCGTGGCCCGGACCTTTGAGCAGGAAACCATCGACGAGCTGGCCCGCAACTCGGAAGTGCCGGTCGTCAACGCGCTTAGCGACCTCTATCATCCCTGCCAGGCGCTGGCCGACGTTTTCACTCTCAAAGAGAAACTCGGCGAGCTGCGCGGCCGCAAAGTGGCCTTCGTGGGCGATGGCAACAACGTCGCTCACTCGCTGATGCTCACGCTGCCGCGGCAGGGCGTGAACCTGACCGTGGCCACTCCGCGGGGCTATGAGCCGAAACCTAGGGTCGTCGAGATCGCCCTGGAAATGGCTGACGCTTACAATGCCGAGCTGTGCATCACCCACGATCCCAAAGAGGCGGTGGCCGGCGCCGACGCCGTCTATACCGACGTCTGGGCCAGCATGGGCCAGGAACACCAGAGGGACAAGCGGCGGCGGCATTTCCAGCCCTTCCAGGTCAACTCGCGCCTGATGGCTCGGGCCAAACCGGAAGCGCTGTTCATGCACTGCCTGCCGGCCAAGCGGGGCGAGGAGGTCACCGACGAGGTGATCGAGTCTCCGCAGTCAGTTGTGTTCGACCAGGCCGAAAATCGCCTGCACACGCAGAAGGCGCTGCTGTTGATGCTGCTGGCCTGATGCGCTCGGCCGGCTCCGCTCCCGCGAGCGAACGCGGCCGGAGAAAGATGAAGATATAAGGAAAATTTATGGAAAAACCAAAAAAAGTCGCCCTCGCTTATTCGGGCGGGCTAGATACTTCGATCATTATTCCGTGGCTGAAGGAGAACTACGGCTGCCAGGTGGTGGCCGTTTGCGGCAACATCGGTCAGGGCGATGAGGAACTGGCCGGCTTGGAAGAGAAAGCCCGCAAAACCGGCGCCTCGGAAGTCTACATCGAGGACATGCGGGAGGAGTTTGTCAGCGAGTACCTGTGGAAGCTGGTGCGCGCGGGCGCGGTCTATGAGCATAAGTATCTGTTGGGCACTTCGGTGGCCCGGCCGCTTCTGGCCAAGCGGCAGGTCGAGGTTGCGCTCAAGACCGGCTGCGACGCCCTGGCCCACGGCTGCACGGGCAAGGGCAACGATCAGGTCCGCTTCGAGCTGACCTACAAGGCCCTGGCGCCCCACTTGAAGGTGATCGCTCCCTGGCGGGAGTGGAACATCCGGAGCCGCGAGGACGCGCTGGCCTACGCCGCGGCGCACAACGTGCCGGTTGCCGCGACCACCACCAAAATCTACAGCCGCGACCGCAACATCTGGCACATCTCCCACGAAGGCGGCGCGCTGGAAGATCCCGCCAACGCCGCGCCCGATGAGATCTGGATGCTGACCAAGAGTCCCAGGGAGGCCCCCGATCAGCCGGGTGAGGTGGCCATCGGTTTCCACCAGGGACGTCCCGTGTCGGTCGACGGGCAGCAATATGCTTCCAGCGCGGCCCTGCTGGAAGTGCTGAACCAGATCGGCGGCGAGCACGGCATCGGGCGCATCGATCTGGTGGAGAACCGCTTTGTGGGAATGAAGTCGCGCGGCTGCTATGAAACGCCGGGCGGCACGCTGATCCTGACCGCTTACCGGGAGCTCGAGGCGCTGGTGCTGGACCGCAGCCTCATGCACTACAAGCAAAAGCTGGCCGTCGATTACGCCGAGCTGGTGTACAACGGCTTCTGGTTCACGCCGCTGCGCGAGGCGCTGGACGCCTTCTTTGACGTCGCGGCCGAGCCGGTGACCGGCGAAGTGAAGCTTCGCCTCTACAAAGGCAACCTCGAGCCCGTGAGCCGCACCTCGCCGAATTCGCTGTATTCGCTCGACATCGCCAGCTTCACCATGGGCGAGAGCTACAACCAGCAAGACGCCCGCGGTTTCATCAACCTGATCGGACTGCCCATTCAGATCCGGGCGGCCCTCAAGAAAGGCTGAACCAATGAAGCTTTGGGGCGGACGTTTTGAGCGGGGCCCGTCGGAGATCTTCGAGCGGTTCTCGAATTCGCTCGGCTTCGACCGCCGCCTGCTCGAAGCCGACATTCAGGGATCCCAGGCGTTCGCCCGGGCGCTCGAGCGCGCCGGGATCCTCAGCCCGTCCGAGCGGGAAACGATCGTAACGGCCTTCGAGCAGATCCGGCAGGAGTCCCGCCAGCCTTCCTTCTGGGAAGGCGCGCAGGACGAAGACGTCCACACGCTGGTTATCCGCAAGCTGAAGGAAAAAACCGGCCCCTTGGCCGACAAGATCCACACCGGGCGCAGCCGCAATGAGCAGGTGTCCTTGGACACGAGGCTCTGGCTTCGGGACGTCATCGGGCGGATCCGGGGCAAGCTGGCGGATCTGATGGCCGAACTGGTGGCTCTGGCCCGCCGCTACCCGGAGGCCATTCTGCCGGGCTTCACGCACCTGCGCCGCGCGCAGGCCGTGCTCTGGCCCCATTACCTGCTCGCCTATTTTGAGATGTTCCGCCGCGACTGGGACCGCTTGGCCGCAGCGCGGCGCGCCGCCAACGTCCTCCCCTTGGGCTCCGGCGCCCTGGCCGGTAGCGGCTTTCCGTTCGACCGCGAGGAGCTCGCCCGCGATCTCGGATTCGAAGCGGTCACGGCCAACAGCATGGACGTCGCCGCCGACCGGGATTTTGTTCTGGACTTCCTGCATGCGGCCTCGATGACCACGCTGCATCTAAGCCGCCTGGCCGAGGACTGGATTCTTTACTCGAGCGAAGAGTTCGGCTGGCTGGAGCTCGGCGATGAAGTGACCAGCGGGTCCAGCTTAATGCCGCAGAAGAAGAATCCCGACTCGCTGGAGCTGATCCGCGGCAAATGCGGCCGCGTGTTCGGCTGCTACAGCTCGCTGTTTGTAACGATGAAGGGCCTCCCGCTCACCTACAACCGGGACATGCAGGAAGACAAAGAGCCGCTGTTCGAGGCCGCGGACCAACTGGAAGGAGCTCTCGAGATGGCCTCGGCTGTGGCGGCTTCGGTGAAGCTGAACACTGCGCGCATGGAAGCCGCGGCGGAGGAGAGCTGGGTGGTGGCCACCGACTTGGCCGAAGAGCTGGCCCGCTCGGGCGTGCCCTTCCACCGGGCGCATGAGCTGGTGGGGAAGTTGGTGTTGGAAAGCGTGCGCCAGGGCAAGCGCCCCGCCGACTGGACGGCCGGGGAGCTGGCCGCTTTTGCGCCCGAGTTCCGGCCGGAGTTGGTCCGGCTGATGAAGCCGCGCGAGGGGATGAAGACCCGCGAGATCCGGGGTGGCACGGGTCCGGCTGCGGTGGCCAAAGCGCTGGGGGAAGCCGCCGCGCAAATCGAGCGGATGCGGGGATGAACAAGAGTTACCGGCAGGGGCAGATCCTGAAGCTGATCGCGGCGCGTCCGATCCACACGCAGGAAGAGCTGGCTCGGGCGCTTGAACGGGAGGGCATCGAAGTCACCCAGGTCACCTTGTCGCGGGACATCCGGGAACTCGGTTTAGTGAAAACCACCAGCGGCTACCGGCAACTAGCGCAGGCTTCCGCGCCCGGCCCGCCGCTGGCCAGCGTGGCCGCCAGTTTCCTGCGGGACGCCAAGCCGGCCCGCAATCTGCTGGTGTTAAAGACCTCGCCCGGAAATGCCAGTACCGTAGCGGCGGCGCTGGATCGTGAGCAGTGGGCGGAAGTCGTGGGCACGATCGCCGGCGACGACACCATTCTGGTGGTTTGCCCGGATGAAGCCGCCGCGGAGGCCGTCAGGAAGAGGCTCCTCCGCCTGCTGGCGGCGGCGGGCTGACCGAACAGCCATTCTCATACAAAGCGCAATTGGTGTGCTCGAACTGAATCGTCGTGTGGCCGATGCCGAACCGCTCCAGCAGCATCCGGTTCAGGCGGTCTAGAATCGCCTGACTCTGGGAGTGGGGCATGTCTTCGATCAGCACGTGGCAGCTTAGCGCATGAGCATTGGAGCCCAGACTCCACACGTGCAGGTCGTGAACGCCGCACACCCCTTCGACTTCCCGCATCGCTGCCGCCAAGGACTGCATCTCCAGTCCCTTGGGCATGCCTTCGAGCAGGATGTTCAACGACTCTTTGATGACGTCGCTGGCGGTCCAAAGGATCAGCCCGCCGATCAGGACGCTCAGCAGCGGGTCGACCAGAT
The DNA here is from genome assembly GCA_023511855.1 of Bryobacteraceae bacterium. Classification (GTDB taxonomy): domain Bacteria; phylum Acidobacteriota; class Terriglobia; order Bryobacterales; family Bryobacteraceae; genus JAIMAR01. Next base: position 11,154 of record JAIMAR010000030.1, on the reverse strand, counting down.
ACCAGCCGGTGTAACGGATCAGCACCGCGCCGATCAAGATGCCGATCGACCCCAGCGCGTCGCCGAACATGTGCAGATAGGCGCTGCGGATGTTGAGATCATGCCGCTGGTCGAAGCGCATCCACCACATGATGGCCAAATTCAACATCAACCCCAGCCCGGCGACCACCAGCATGGTGATCTCATCCACCGGCTCGGGGCTCCGCAACCGTCGGTAGCTCTCATAGAAGATGAAGCCGGCCAGCGCCACCAGCGCCAGGGCATTCACGAAAGCAGCGAGCACCCCGGCGCGCCGGTATCCGTAAGTCCGCACATCGTCGGCGGGACGCGACTCCAGGTAGTGGCCGAACCAAGCCAGCAGCAAGGCCAGCGCGTCGGTGAAGTTGTGGCCGGCGTCGCTGAGCAGCGCCAGGCTGCGCGCCTGGAGTCCGGCCAGAATCTCGACGGCGATGAACGCCACCGTAGCGGCAAGGGACCACTTCAGGACCGTGCGGGTAGGGGTATGGCGGCCGTGGGAATGCAACCGTACTCCTTAACTCTTTAGTGTATAGCGAGCCGCCCAAGGCGGTGCGAAGTTTCCTGCCGCTGCGTCGAGGGACGCGCCACCTAACTGGCGCTAGCCGAGGCGCATCATTTCGTCCCAGGTCACAGGGCGGCGGGTCTCCACCGCCAGCAGGCCGAGGATCGCCGTCAGAGTGCTCTCGGCCGCCGTCACGGTGCTGTTCTCGGGCTTGCCGCTCAACACGTGATCCACAAAGTACTCGACCGCATCATAGGTGGGTTCGCGTTTCGACTTGACCTCCTCGACGGCGGTCTGGCCGCCGGGCCCGGCCCCGGGCCGGTACCAGCGGTAGTATTGGCGCGTGGTTTCCACGGTGCCCTCGGTTCCGAAGAACTGCTCGTTCACCAGATTCCAGCCCCGCGCGAGCTGGCAGCCATGAAGGAAGCCGCGCAAGCCGCCGGGATATTCGTAGGTGATGTTGGCGTGGTCGTTGCAATCCCCGTAGGGGCGGATCTTGCGGCCGCCGGAGCCGATGGCGAGCAAGGGGCGGCTCCTCGAATACCAGTTCAGGACGTCCACTCCGTGGCAGTCCTGCTCGACGATGAAGTCGCCGGAGGTCTCCTTCCAGCGGTACCAGTTGCGCAGCTTCTCTTCCGCCAGCGAGGCGTAGACCGGGCGCGGCTGCGCCGGCGGCTTAATCTGTCCGCTCACCATCCAGTGGCTGCGCATCAGCAGAAGCTCGCCGAGACGGCCCGAGGTGATGATCTTCTCCGCGGCCAGGTATTCGGGGCCGTAGCGCTGCTGGAAGCCGAACTGGATGTGCTTGGTCTTGTCGGCGCGGTCGCCGGCGCGCAGCACTCGCTTGACGCCCGCCACATCGGCCGCGGCCGCCTTCTCGCAGTAGATGTGCTTCCGCGCGTTCACGGAAGCCTCGAAGTGCTCCGGGTGCAGGAAGATCGGCGTCGCGATCAAGACGCAATCGACCTCCGGGTTCGCCAGCAACTCCTGATAATCCCGGTAGACGCGGGCCTGGGCGGCGCCGGGAAGCTGCTTCTGAGCGGCGGCGATCGAGGAGTCCTGGATATCGCAGATGGCCGCCAAGCGGGTGCGTCCGTCCTTGGCGAAGATCGTCCCTACGTAACGGCCCCGGCTGCCTGTGCCGATGATGCCGAGGCCGGGAGCGGAGTTCACCTGAGAACCGAAGGCGGTTTCGGACTTGAGGATCAGCGGAACTGCGGCGGCAGCGCCGAGCGCGCCGCGTCTGGTCACAGGTTTCATATAAGGAAGCCTCCCTACCGACGATTGAAACAAACTCTCAGACATCGCAGATTGTGATGGCTTGATCGAGCGACTTGAGCGGATCGCGGAGTGGCGTATATTCGTGGCCGATAAAGCCGGTGAAGTTGAGATCGGCGATGGCCCGGGCGATCGCCCCGTAGTTGAGCTCCTGGGTGTCATCGATCTCATGGCGGCCTGGGTTGCCGGCGGTGTGAAAGTGTCCGATGTACTGGATGTTGTTGCGGATGGTGCGGATGATGTCCCCTTCCATGATCTGCATGTGATAGATGTCGTACAGGATCTTGACGCGCGGCGATTCCACGCGCTTGCAGATTTCGACCACCCAGCGCGTGCTGTCGGCCTGCGCGTCGGGGTGGTCCACCTTGCTGTTGAACACCTCCAGACAGATGGTGACCCCTTTGTCTTCCGCCACGTTCTTGACGCGTTTGAGAAACACGACGCTGTTTTCCAAGCCCTCTTCGTCGGATAAGCCCTTGCGCTGAGCGAAGGTCACGATCACGTTGGGCCATCCCGCTTCCGCGGCCCGGAGAATGTTTTCGACGAGCTGCGGCTCGGCCTTGGCGTGGTTCTCCTTGTGATTGATGCCGGTTGTGCCCGAACACATCGCCGCTACAAGGCCATATTTCTTGAGCAGGGGCCAGTCGGCGGGGCCGACGAAGTCCAAGCCTTTGAGTCCCAACCGCGCGCCTTCCCGGCACATGGTCTCGATGGTGGCGCCTTTGCCGAAACACCCGCGGGTGGCGGATTGCTTGAGGCGGCCTTTGCGCGGAACGGCCTGCTGCGCGCCCAATCCCGCACTAAGGCCGGCCAGCGCAATGGAGGAGGATATAAACGATCTGCGATGCACGGTGCAGCCTCCGTTTCGCTCTTTGAGATGCGCTCGCCCGCCGGCGTGGTGAAGCACCGAGCCGCCGAGCGGTCCGCATCAGCATATCACAGCGCCGCACGAAGCGATCCGGGCGCATGCACCGCTCTGTCGTTAGCATGTGATCTGTCCGGTGAAATTGACACGTGATCTGTCCGCTGGTGCGGCGCCCGCCGACGCACGCCTGGAGGCACAGGCTGCCGCCGTGCATCGGCAACCCTAAACGCGGCGGCTGGCCCGAACAAGACGGCTGCCGGGCGGCGGTCCTATAATCGAGAAGCTGCAAAAGGAGGCGGCCATCCCATGGCGGGCATGACGCGAAGGCAGTGGATGTTGGGAGCGGCAGGGGCGGCGCTGGTTCAAGGCGCCCGGCCGCCGGGAGTCCTGGTGGACACTCACATTCACCTGTTCGCCAAAGACACCGCAAGATTCCCCATTCACCCAAACTCCCCCTACCAGCCCCAGCCGCAACCCCTGGAAGATTACGCGGAGTTCGTGCGGCAGGCGGAGATCGACCACGCGATCCTCGTGCACCCCGAGCCTTACCAGGATGATCACCGGTACCTGGAGTATTGTTTCGAACACGAGCCTTGGCCGGGATTCTTCAAGGGGACTTGCCTGTTCGATCCGATCGCGCCCGAAACTCCCGCCCGCATGGAAGCTCTGGTGAAAAAGCATCCCGGGCGGATCGTCGCCCTGCGGGTTCACGAGACCGAAGATCCGAAACGCGGGCCCACCACTTCCGGGGCTATCCGGGACCGGGACATGAAGTCGCCGCAGATGCTGGCGGTTTGGAAGAAGGCGCACTCTCTGGGCCTGGCGATTCAGATGCACCTCATTCCCTACTACGCGCCGCACGTGCGGGCGCTGGCCTCGCAACTGCCTCAGATGCCGGTGCTGCTCGACCATCTGGCCCGGGCAGGTCAGGGCAGCGCCGCTGAGTATGAGGAAGTGCTCCGCCTGTCGGACCTGCCGCGGGTGTACATGAAATTCTCCGGAGTCTCGTACTCGTCCAAGGCGGGATATCCTTACCGCGACGTGCAGCCGCTGGTGAAGCGCGTGTTCCAGGCTTTCGGGGCGGACCGCATTCTGTGGGGCGGGCTGGGGATGAACATGCAGGAGTTCGAGCGGCAAGTGGCGATGTTCGAGGAGATGTTCGCCTTCGCGGCGGAAGCGGACAGGGCGAAGATCCGGGGCTTGAATGCCGTGAAGCTGTTCGGCTTCCGCTCCTGATCCGCCGTATTCGTGCGGGCGTTTTCCGGCGGCTCAAGGCAAGCGCGCGATATGCCGGCGGGCGGCTCAGGCTTGCCAGCGGATGCCCTCCATGGAGTCCCCGTCATTTTCCGGACCGACCAGAAGGGCGCTCAAGTCGGCCTGACCGTCGACCGGGGTCAGCTCGAACAGGAGCTGGTTTTCACCGCCCTGCAACTCGACGCCGGTCTGAAACTGGCCGGGCCGGTAGCGGGTGAGCCCTTCCTCTGCGAGGACCTTGACGCCGTTTAGGAAGCCCGCGACGCGCCCCCGTGCGCCCACCCAAAGGTAGCCCTTACGGCGGCCCGGAGCGATGACCTTCACGGCAGCGCGGTAAACCGTGTCGCCGCTTTGCGGAGCGCGCCATTGAGAGAGGTGAAGAGTATCCACGGGAGAGGTGAAGCGCTCCCAGCCATCGGGGTTGGTGAGCGGCCCTTGACTGATGCGCCAGACGCGGTTGCATCTTCCGTACCAGTTGTTGGGCTTGCCCCAACGGGCGCGCAGTTGGCCGGGGTCGTCGCCCGCGACATCCGCTTGCTCTAGGTTCATGACGCCCATGCCGCGCTGGGAGGCCATGTGCAGAAACTCAATGTCGCAAGGCTGGAAGCCGATCAGGTAAGCCGCCAGAGCGTCGGCGGCGACGGGATCTTCGCCGGCGAGGATCAGATTGCTGCGCACCTCCTGATCGGCGCGGGCGATGCGGTGCTCGCTGTACTGGAGGCCACGGATGGCGTCCACCACGCAGTAGTCGGGAGGATGGAACGCCGCCAGGTCCACGAGGAAGGAATCGATGCGGCCCTCTAGAGAATGGTACGTGTGGAGGTTGTTGTTGGAGAAACTTCCCGGGCGGGTATACGCAATCCGGGGCGCGGTGCCGACGTAATTCTTCAAGCAGGCGGTGAGGCCGCACATCAGGTGGACTTTCAGTACGGGGATGGTAATCAGAAAGTCGCAGTTGCGGACCGTGTCGGCGGTGACATAAACCTTCTTCTCCCCAAAGGCCCCCACTCCGGTGGGGCTGACCGGCACGGGCAGCCACTGGAATTCGCCGTCCGGCCCGCGCACGGCGTCGTAGGCAAGGTCGATGTAATCGAACCTTTTCGAAGGGAACTTCCTGCGCGCCTCTTCCAGAACATCGCCTAACGTCCCCGGTAAGCCGGGAAATTCGGCCCCCCAGTCCGCGGTAAGGGCGTCGACCTGCACGCCGTTCTGGATCATGACGTTGTCGCGCGTGGGATCGCCACGGCGGCGGTAACTTCCACCCTCGGCGACCGTGATGCGGGCGGCGCGGGAACGCTCGGCGACGTACTCGAGCACAGCTTTGAGGACGCGCAGGTCGGTAACGTCCCCGGTGCGGTAAGTGGGACGGGGCGGCAAGCTGATGATGTTCGGCTTGAGGACGACCCACGAGCCCGGCTTGATCTTGGCTTCCAGGCTGCCCGCCGCGGGGCGCCCGTATTCGATGGCCTTCCAGACCATGTCCCGGACGCGAGGGTAGTCCAGCGGATCTTCGCGGGAGGAGGGCGCTCGCAGTTTGGGGTGCGAAGAAGCAACCAGGCCAAGGCGCGGCTTGGGCGCCGGCGCGGCGCCCAGGGTAGCGGCGGCGGCAGCTCCCTGCGCCGTGGTCTTGAGAAACTCCCGCCGGTTCCACATATTGGCTAGCCTCCTCTGGCGGACGCAGCGGCTAGCCCCACCAAGTTTCTCCGGGGGCCAAATGAGCGCGCACTACGTCCGGGTTCAACTCAATTCCAAGGCCGGGTTTGTCCGGCAGGGTCATATGGCCGTTTTGCACGATGGGACCGTCGTGCAAGATCACATCATCCATCCAGTCGCGGCGTCCGATGACGGTCTCGGCGGCCAGAAAATCGCGTACGGCGCAAGCCCATTGGAGCGTGGCATAGTTGCAAACGACGCTGCCTGTGTTATGGGCGCACATGGGGATCAGGCACATGTCGGCCAAATCGGCGATCTTCTTGGATTCGAGCAAGCCGCCGGTGTTGCGCACGTCGAGCTGAGCGATGTCGCAGCCTTTGTTGAGCAGGAAATCCGCGAACCCTTGCCTGCGGGCCAGATTCTCTCCAGTGCCGATGGGGACAGGGGAGGCGCGGACGAGACGGACCCAGGCGTTGGAAAAGTCGGGCGGCATGGGATCCTCCAGCCAAAGCGGTTTGATGGGTTCGACGGCCTCGGCGAGCTGGATGGCGGTTCTCAGATCGTACTCCCAATGGCAGTGCACGATGATGTCGTAGTCCCAGCCGATCGCGTCGCGGCAGTTTTCGTACCCGCGGCGGATGTCGCGCAGTTCCTTGGTGGTGAGCTGGCGGTTGGAGGCGTCACGCGCCCGGTCGGAGGCCGGATTGGAGCGTGGGAAGCCGAATTTGAAGGCGGTCCAGCCGGCGGGGTCGGCTTTCATCTTGGCGGCCCATTCCCGGCAACTGGCCGGGTCGAGCATGTTGCGCGGCCCCTCATCGTGATACATGCGGACCCGGTTGCGGAAGCGCCCGCCGAGCAGCGTGGCGGCGGGAACGTTCAGGATCTTGCCCGCCAAGTCCCACAACGCAGTCTCGATGGCGCTCACGGCGCGCAGAAGCATGTGGGCGGAGCCGTCCACGCGTTGCCCCAATCCGAGATACAGGGTTTCAATCTCCAGTGGATCTTTTCCCAGGAAGTACGGCCGCAGCTCCAGAACCCCTTCCTTGATGCCGACGCCGGGGCTTCCATAACCCTCTCCGATCCCGTAAAGGCCCGCATCCGACTCGACCTTGACCAGCGTGTAGGTGCGGGGTCCCTTGAGCACCATGACCTTGATGTCGCGGATCTTGACGCGCCCCCGCTCGGAGGCGGCCAAGAGATGGAATTGCGCCAGCGGCGAAACGGCGGCGGCTCCGGCGCAGGCACGGAGAAACCTGCGCCGATTGACCCGGTGAACCATCGGAACCCTCCCCGGGGCTGGTGGCCCGCATCAGAATACCACGGTCTGCAAGCGCCCGCAGCAGAGTCCGCGCTGGTCGAGCGGAGGAGACCGGCCAGGCGGCAGCATGGCCGGCGCGCTGCGATATCATAGCGAGTACGTGTGACGCTGCCGCGGTTGTATCCCATTCTGGACACGGGGATTCTGGGCCAGCGAGGCTTCACGGCCGTGAAGGCGGCCGAGGCTATGCTTGAAGGGGGCGCGCAGATTCTCCAGTTCCGCCACAAGGGCAGTTACCGGCGGGCTGTTTTTGAGCAGGCCGAGCAGGTGGCGGAATTGTGCTGGAAGGCGGGCGCGTTGTTTGTCATTGACGACCGGGCGGACATTGCCCTGCTGCTGAACGCCGGGGTCCATGTGGGACAGCAAGACCTGCCGCCCGGCGATGTGCGGCGCCTGATCGGCCCGGACCGCATCCTGGGCTTTTCCACGCACAATGAAGCGCAGTTGCGTGCGGCGGCGGAAGAGCCGGCCGACTATCTGGCGCTGGGGCCCATCTTTGAAACCGCGTCGAAGCAGAAGCCGGACCCGGTGGTGGGATTGGAAGAACTGCGGCGCCTGCGGCCGCTGGACCAAAGGCCGCTGGTGGCGATTGGCGGAATCACGCGGGAGAACGCGCGGGCCGTACTGGATGCCGGCGCGGACTCGGTGGCGGTGATCGGCGATCTGCTGCCTCGGGAGCTCAGCTACGAATCCATCCGGGCGCGAATGGAGGAATGGCAACGAATCGTGCGGTAGAGAGCGGGCTGGTCCGGGGGCTGGGTGCGCTGGACGCCACCACGATCGTGATGGGGTCCATGATCGGCTCCGGCGTGTTTATCGTGTCGGCGGACATCGCCCGGCAGGTCCAGAGCCCGGGGTTGCTGATGATGACCTGGGTGGTGACGGCGGTGATGACGCTGATCGCCGCGCTCAGCTATGGCGAGCTGGCAGCGATGATGCCGCAGGCGGGCGGCCAGTACGTGTACCTGCGCGAAGCGTTCGGTCCGCTGTGGGGCTTCCTGTACGGCTGGACCTTGTTTCTGGTCATTCAGACCGGGACGATCGCGGCGGTCGCGGTGGCCTTCGCGAAGTTCGCAGGGGTGTTCTTCCCGGCGATTGCGTCGGACCGTTTCCTGGCGCGGGTGGGGCCGCTCGGGCTCAGCACGCAGCAGGCGCTGGCGGTGGCGGTGCTGGTGCTGCTCACCTGGGTGAACACGCGGGGGGTGCGGGCCGGCGCGGCGGTGCAGAACGTCTTCACCATCGCCAAGGTCGGGGCGTTGCTAGGCCTGATCGGGTTTGGTTTGTTTGCCCGGGGAGCGCCGGGAGCGGCAGAGGAGAATTTCGGCGGCTTCTGGCGCAACGCGGAGTGGGGATGGACGGCGGTGCGTCTGGTGGGCGTGGCCATGGTGGGCGCGCTGTTCTCGTCCGATGCCTGGAACAACGTCACCTTTGCCGCCGGCGAAATCAAGAACCCCAGGCGGAACGTGCCGCTGGCGCTGGGGTTGGGAGTAGGGATCGTCTCGGCGCTGTATCTGGCGGCTAACCTTATTTACTTGAAGCTGCTGCCGCTGGAGGCGATTCAGACCGCCCCGGAGGACCGGGTGGCGACGGCCGCAGCGGCCCAGATCTTCGGCCCGGTGGCGGTGCAGATCATGGCGGCGGCGATCATGGTGTCGACCTTCGGCTGCATCAACGGGATGGTGCTGGCGGGGGCGCGGGTGTACTACGCCATGGCGCTTGACGGGCTTTTCTTCCGGGCGGTGGGGAAGCCGGACCCTCGGCGGCACACGCCCACGGTGTCGCTGGCCGTGCAGTGCGTTTGGGCTTGCCTGCTGACCTTGACTGGCACCTACAGCGATCTTTTGGACTATGTGATCTTCGCGGTGCTGCTGTTTTACATGCTGACCATCGGGGGCTTGTTTGTGCTGAGGCGGAAACGGCCGGAAGCGCCGCGTCCCTACCGGGCGATTGGATACCCGGCGCTGCCGGCGTTGTATATCGCCGCGGCGGGACTGATCGAAGCGCTGCTGCTGGTTTACAAGCCGCGCTACACCTGGCCGGGGCTGATCCTCGTGCTGCTCGGCGTGCCGGTGTATCTGGTGTGGCGCCGCAAGCGCGCCGCGTGACTGTGCTATATTCCTTATCTATCTCGCACGCCGTCTGCCTGCACGGACTGTAGGCCGACCTCGGGGCGGCGTATCGAGGCAGGCAGGACCCGGAGGAGGATCCATGGATTTGCTGGCTACCAAGCCCCTGAGCCGCATTGCCGCCGAGTCGGAAGGCGGGGCCCACTCGCTGAAGCGGACGCTGGGCCCGGCAAGCCTGGTGGCGCTCGGCATCGGCGCCATCATCGGGGCGGGGCTGTTTTCTTTGACAGGTATTGCGGCGGCGGAACATGCCGGGCCGGCCATCGCATTGTCGTTCGTGCTGGCGGCGATCGGCTGCGCGCTGGCGGGCTTCTGCTACAGCGAGTTCGCCACGATGATCCCGATCGCGGGCAGCGCGTACACGTACGCTTACGCCACGATGGGGGAGTTCATCGCCTGGGTGATCGGCTGGGACTTGGTGCTGGAGTATGCGGTGGGGGCAGCGACCGTATCGATCAGCTGGTCGGCTTATGTGGTCAGCTTGCTGCACGATATCGGCATCAACCTGCCGCCCTATCTGGTGGCCTCCCCCTGGCAGCCGGTGCAGTTGCCGAGCGGAGAGCTGGTGCACGGGTTGGTCAATCTACCTGCCGTCTTCATCATCGTGGTGATCTCCTTGCTGTTGATGATCGGCATCAAGGAATCGGCCAACGTCAATGCCGCTGTGGTGGTGATCAAGGTCGCGGTGGTGCTGGTGTTCATCGGCGTGGGGATTTGGTTCGTGAAGGGGTCGAACTATACGCCGTTCATTCCCGAGAACACGGGCAAGTTCGGCGAGTTCGGCTGGAGCGGCGTGCTGCGGGCGGCGGGGGTGATCTTCTTCGCCTACATCGGCTTTGATGCGGTGTCCACGGCGGCGCAGGAGGCGAAGAATCCACAGAAAGACATGCCTATCGGCATCCTGGGCTCGCTGGCCATCTGTACGGTTCTGTATGTTGCTTTTTCACTGGTGATGACCGGCTTGGCGCATTACACCGAATTCAAAGGGGCGGCGGCGCCGGTGGCGGTGGCCATCGCCTATACGCCGTACCAATGGCTGCAACCGCTGGTGAAGCTGGCGATCATCGCGGGCTTTACTTCGGTGATTCTGGTGATGCTGTTGGGCCAGTCCCGGGTGTTCTTCTCGATGTCCCGCGATGGACTGCTGCCCAAGATCTTCTCCGACATCCACCCGCGCTATCGCACGCCATGGCGCAGCAACCTGTTGTTCATGGTGTTTGTGAGCCTGTTCTCCGCCTTTGCGCCGATTTCGATGGTGGGGCATATGACGAGCATCGGGACGCTGTTCGCGTTTGTGATCGTGTGCGCAGGCATTTTGGTCCTGCGGCGGACGCAGCCGGACGCGCCGCGGCCGTTCCGCACGCCGCTGGTGCCGGTGGTGCCGGTGCTGGGCATCGCCGTGAACGCGGCGCTGATGTACGGGTTAGGGTGGGAGAACTGGATGCGGCTGCTGGTGTGGCTGGTGATTGGTCTGTGCATTTACTTCGGCTACAGCCGCCACCATAGCCTGCTGCGGCGGGATTTGGAGCAAGCCCGGCGCTGAGGAATGCGGGGAGATGGCGCTCTATGCGGCGGCGGCGGTCCTGAGCGCGTTCCTGCTGTTTCTGGTGCAGCCGATGGCCGGCAAGGCGTTGCTGCCGCAGTTCGGCGGCACGTCGGCGGTCTGGAGCGTGTGCCTGTTGTTCTTCCAGTGCCTGCTTGTGGCGGGCTATTGGTACAGCCACAGGCTGGTCCAAGGGTTCTCCGGGAAGCGCCAGGGGATGATTCACATCGGGCTGCTGGCGGCCAGCGCTGTGCTGTTGCTGACCGCGGCTGAGCTGCAACCTCCTCCGAGTCCGCGGTTTCCAACTCTGGCGATCCTATTGCGGCTGGCTCTGATGGCGGGCCTGCCGTTTTTTGCGCTTTCGGCCACCACTCCGCTGGTGCAGGCCTGGTACAGCCGACGCTATGGAGCGCCGTTGCCCTACCGCCTGTTTGCGGTTTCCAACGCAGGTTCCCTGGCCGGGCTGGCGAGTTACCCGTTCTTGATTGAGCCGAACTTCGGGCTCGGCACGCAGAAGGCGCTCTGGGCGGCGGGGTTCGTGGTTTTCGCCGTGCTTTGTGGACTGGCGGCGTTCCGGGGCGCGGACCGGGAGGGATC
>JAIMAR010000003.1 GCA_023511855.1 Bryobacteraceae bacterium | reverse complement strand
GGCGATCCCTCGCTAACCGTCCAACTCCGGGACTATGGGGCGGAGAGCGCCGTGCGGTGTTTCAACTGCGGCAACTGCACGGCGGCTTGCATGCTGGCGGGCCAGGAAGCGGTCTTCCCCAGGCGTTACATCCGCTATATCCAGCTCGGCCTGAAGGACAAGATGGTGGAGAGCCTGGACCCGTGGCTGTGCTATTACTGCGGCGACTGTTCGCAGACCTGTCCCCGCGAGGCTGAGCCGGGCGCGCTGATGATGGCCAGCCGGCGCTGGCTGACCAGCATGTACGACTGGACCGGAATCAGCCGCCTGATTTACCGTCATGGGGCTTGGCAAGTGGCGATTCTGGTGCTGGTGTCGCTGGTGGTCCTCGGGTTGTTCACCTTGCCGTCCAACTTCGGCTTCAATTTGCTGGCGGCGTATCCGGAGGGGCTCGAAAGGGTGCGGCTGGAATACTTCGCGCCCAAGGAGGTTGTCCACTGGGCGGATCTGGTGCTGGCGGGGTTGCTGGGAGGACTGCTGCTCAGCAATGCCGCGCGGATGTTCTACTACGTCACCCGCCGGGGACCCCGCGCGCCCTTGAGCCTGTACCTCACCCAGTTCAAAGAGATGATCGTCCATTTCGCCACGCAGAAGCGCTGGCGCGGCTGCGCCGGCGGGCCGGGCAAACACTGGCTGCGGCACTTGTTCCTGGTGACCGGCTACGTGACGATGGCCATTCTGGTGGAGGCTTTCCTGCAAGTCTTCCAAGTGGAAGACTCTTCCTTCCACTGGACCAGCCTTCTGGGCTACTATGCTACGGTGGTGTTGCTGGGCGTCTCGCTATGGATGATTTACGACCGCATCCAGAAGAAGGATCTACAGAGCAAGTACAGCGACACCACGGACTGGGCGTTCATCCTGCTATTGTTCGCGACGGCGCTGTCGGGGATCCTGATGCACATCTTCCGGCGGCTGGATCTGCCCATGGCGACGTACGTGGGCTACGTGATTCACCTGATGATCGCCGTGCCGATGCTGGTGGTGATGGTGCCGTTCGGCAAGTGGTCCCACCTGCTGTACCGCCCGCTGGCGCTGTATCTGCTGGCGGTGCAGAAGAAGGCGGCGGAGAGGCAGCAGGTTCCCGCTCCCGCAGCCCAGCAGGCAGCCGCCGCTTGAATCCTTCCCATCCGGGCGCAACCGCGGTGCTCGGACTGGGGAATCCCGTGGTCTCCGATGACCGCGCCGGCCTGGCGGTGGCGGCCGAGCTGAAACGGCTGCTCGAGGAATCCCCGATTCCCGGCGTCACGGTGCTGGAAAGCGAGCGGGGAGGCTTTGAGCTGATCGACCTGCTGGCCGGCTATTCGCGCGCCATTTTGATCGATTGCCTCACCGTGGCGGCGCCCGTTCCCGGAAGAATCCGACGTCTGACCGTGGCCGAGGCAGCAGGGAGCCTGCGGCTCATCAACCCCCACGAAATCGGCATCGCGGAAGCCTTCGCGCTGGCGGCGCGCCTGGGCATACCCATGCCGGACGAAGTCGAGATCTACGCCATCGAGGGGGCCGATACCAGCACTCTCTCCGAACAGATGACTCCTGCGGTGGCGGCTGCGGTTGAGCCTCTCGCCCGCCGAATCTGGGCGGAGCTCAAGGAAGGCCGCAGCGATTAGCGGGACGCCGTTGAGCCTTCTTCCCTGAGGCATTGCCTATTTCAGCCCCTTTCGAGTCAGAAGACGGAAAAGAGGGCCAAATGGCCAGCCTGCGGCATTTTGGCCCTTCGCGAACGGGCTTTCCCCATTTGGCGTGGGTCATATGGCGCAAGCGGATGAACGGGCCTTCGGCGAGCCGACCGTAACTTGCTCATTTTTCTATAATCAGACCGTTTTATCTGAATTTGGCGTTTTGGCACAGCAAATGCGGGGTTTTCTCATAAAGCCGCAACGGCCTGCCTGTGGCGGCTGACTTTCTGCTGTTCCAGGAGTCATCCATTGCTGGCCTTAATCCGCCGAAAAATGAAGTTCCAACGAGAGGCTGATCCGCAATGGGCCGACCAGATCAGCCAGCAGCCCGGCTGCGACCGGATTTGGTCCTGCATCCAGTGCGGCACCTGCTCGGGAACTTGTCCGGTTTCCATCTACATGGACTTTACCCCGCGGCGCGTTATCGCGCTGGTCCGGGAGGGTTTCCGGGCCGACGTTCTCAGTTGCCAGACCATTTGGCTCTGCGCATCATGCTATTCCTGCGCAGTGCATTGCCCGCAGAACGTACACATCACGGACCTGATGTACAGCCTGAAACGTGAGGCGATCCGCCACCGCATGTATCCGGCGAGGTTCCCGATCCCGGTGCTAGCGCGGGAGTTTTACGAGCTGGTGCGGAAGCGGGGACGGAATTCGGAGATCTGGCTTGTGCTGCGCATGGCCTTGAAATCGAACCCATTCATCCTTCTGAATATGGCCAAATACGGGCTCTCGCTGCTGCGAACGGGCCGAATGTCTCTTCGGATGGAGAGGATTCAGAGGGTCGAAGAGCTTCCGAAGGAATTGAATGGGATGAAGGAGGTTGCCTCATGAAGGAACCGAAGGAAGGCAACGGTGAAAAGACTTATGTCTACTACCCCGGATGCTCTCTGAGCGCCACAGGGGTAGCCTACGACGAGAGTCTGCGGACCCTATTCCGGCTGCTGAGCCTTCGTCTTCAGGAATTGGAGGATTGGAACTGCTGCGGGGCGACCTCCTATATGTGCATCGACGAAGGTTCGGCGTTTCTGCTCTCCGCGCGGAACCTGTCCCTTGCTCAGAAGGTGGGCGCGCGGGAGCTGGTGGCCCCTTGCGCCGCCTGTTATCTGGTGCTGCGGAAGACGCAAGACTACGTGGAAAAGCACCGCGAGATCGGCGGAAAGGTCGCAGAATCACTCAAGCGTGCGGGGTTGCCGCCGCTCGATGGGGTCAAAGTTCGTCATCCCCTCGAAGTGCTGTACAACGACCTGGGTGTGGAGAAACTGCGTCAGCTTGCGGTGCGGCAATGGCGGGGCGGGCGCATCGCCTGCTATTACGGCTGCCAGGCGGTGCGGCCCTACGACGAGGTGGACCGGCCGCACAATCCGATGCGGATGGATGAGCTGCTGCGCGCCGTCGGCGTTCCCACCGTGGACTACGCGCTCAAGACCAAGTGCTGCGGAGGATCCTTGACGGGGACGGTGCACGAGGTGGGACTGCGACTGAACTACATCCTGTTAAAGGAAGCGCGCCGCAAGGGCGCTGAAGCCATTGTCACTCTCTGTCCCCTGTGCCAGTTCAACTTGGACGTCTATCATGCCGAGATCGCCCGGCAGAGCGGCGAGCGTTTCGATATGCCCGTGCTGTATTTCACGCAGGTCTTAGGTTGGGCCCTGGGAGGCGATTTCAAGGAGTTGGGGTTGAAGCGCTCAATATCGGGATCCGATCTGATCCGCCGCTGGTTCACGGCCAACGAGGAGGTCGAGGCGTATGTCTGAAAGCAATGGGAACCTGCGCATCGGCGTCTATGTGTGCCACTGCGGGGCCAACATCGGTTCGATCGTGGACTGCAAAGCCGTGGCCGAGTACGCCGCCGGGCTGCCGGGCGTGGCCGTAGCCCGCGACTACAAGTACATGTGTTCGGATCCGGGGCAAGATCTGATCCGACAGGACGTGCAGCAACACGGGCTGAACCGGATCGTGATTGCCTCCTGCTCGCCGCACTTGCACGAGCACACCTTCCGCACCGCTACCGAGAAGGCGGGTCTCAACCCGTTCTACATGCACATGGTCAACATCCGGGAGCATGACTCCTGGGTGCACGAGGACCGGGCCCGCGCCACCGAGAAGGCCATTGACATGGTCCGGGCGGCGGTGCGGCGCGTGGCGCGGCAGCAAGCTTTGAGCCGGGGCAGCGTACCGATTCATCCGGCGGTGCTGGTGGTGGGAGGCGGGATCGCCGGAATCCATGCGGCGCTCACATTGGCCAACGCCGGCAAGAAAGTCTACCTGGTCGAGAAGCAGCCTTCGATCGGCGGCCACATGGCGATGTTCGACAAGACCTTCCCGACCTTGGACTGCGCGGCCTGCATTCTCACGCCCAAGATGTCCTCGGTGAAGGCCCACCCCAACATTACCCTGTGGACCAACGCCGAGGTCACCAAGGTGGACGGCTATGTGGGCAATTTCAAAGTCCAGGTCACCCGCTGGCCGCGCTTCATTGAAGAGGACTTGTGCTCCGGCTGCCTGGAGTGCATCGAGGCTTGCGTTTACAAAGAACCGAAGTTCGCCGACGAGTTCAACCTCGGGTTGGGCAAGCGCAAGCCGATCTATATTCCCTTCCCGCAGGCGGTCCCGCAGGTTCCCATCATCGACCCGGAAACCTGCATCCAGTTCAAGTCGGGCAAATGCAAGAAGACCTGTCTGGCGGCCTGCGGCGAACGCAAGGCCGTCAACTTCCAGCAGAAAGAGCAGGTGGAGGAGATTGAGGTGGGCGCGGTCGTCCTGGCCACCGGCTTCAAGACCGTCGATCCTCTGCGGACGCCGTACTACGGTTACGGGCACTATCCGAACGTGTACACCTCCTTGGAGATCGAGCGGCTGGTCAACGCCAGCGGTCCCACGGCCGGCGAGGTCGTCCTGCGCGATGGGCGCAAGCCCAAGTCGATCGGGATCATTCATTGCGTGGGCTCGCGCGACGAGGCGACCAACCGCTGGTGCTCCCGCGTGTGCTGCATGTACTCGCTGAAGCTGGCGCATTTGCTCAAGGAGCACACGGGCGCCGAGGTCTTCAACTTCTACATCGACATGCGCACGCCCGGCAAGGGCTTCGAGGAGTTCTACCAGAAGCTGCTCAACGAGGGCGTTCACTTCATCCGCGGCCGCGTCGCCGAGGTCACCGACTGGGCGCTGGACCCCACCGAGGAAGGCAAGCTGGTGCTGCGGGTGGAAGATACGCTGCTGGGCGTGGTGCGGCGCATCCCGGTGGATATGGTGGTGCTTTCGGTTGGCTTGGAGCCCCAGCCGGACGCCCAGGAGGTGCGCCGCCTGTTCAACATCTCCTGCGCCACCGAGGGTTTCTTCCTGGAGCGGCACCCGAAGCTGGCCCCGGTGAATACTTTCACCGACGGCATTTTCCTGGCGGGCTGCTGCCAGGGCCCGCGGGACATTCCTGACACGGTGGCCCAAGCGGGGGCCGCGGCGGCCGAGGCACTGGCGCTGATCGATGCGGGCTCAGTGGAGGTCGAGCCGAACACTGCCTATGTGCTGGAGGAGGTCTGTTCCGGGTGCCGCACCTGCGTGCCGCTTTGCCCGTATAACGCGATCAGCTTTGATGTGCAGAAGAACCGGGCGCAGATCCACCCGGTCCTTTGCAAAGGCTGCGGGACGTGCGTGGCGGCCTGCCCCACGGGCTCCATCCGGCAGCACTTGTTTGAAGACGAAGAGATCTTCGAGGAGATTGAAGGAGTACTGGCGAATGTCTGATTTGGTCCAAATCGACGCCAAGTTTGAGCCGCGGATCGTGGCCTTCTTTTGCAACTGGTGCACCTACCTGGCGGCGGATCTGGCGGGGACTTCGCGCATCAAGTACGCTCCCAACACGCGCGTGATCCGGGTGATGTGCTCCGGCCGCGTCGATCCGCAGTTCGTGCTGGACGCCTTCGCCAAAGGCGCCGACGGAGTGCTGATCGGCGGCTGCCATCCCAATGACTGCCACTATCAGGAAGGCAACTACAAAGCGCTCCGCCGCTTCCACCTGCTCAAGCGGATGGTGCGGCAGATGGGCATTGAAGAGGAGCGGCTGCGTCTGGAATGGATCTCGGCGGCCGAGGGGGACCGCGTGCGGGTGGTGATCGACGACATGGTGGAGAAGATCCGCGCCCTTGGCCCGCTGAAGCGGCAACCGGCGGCCGAACCGGCAGCGGAGGAGGTGACGGCCGCATGAGCGACAAACCCAAGGTCGCGTTCTACTGGTGCGCAAGCTGCGGCGGCTGCGAAGAAGCCGTCGTCGATCTGGCCGAAAGCATCCTCGACGTGGTGGCGGCCATCGACATCGTGATGTGGCCGGTGGCCATGGACTTCAAGCGCAAGGACATCGAGGCCCTGGCGGACGGCGAGATCGTGGCCACTTTCTTGAACGGCGCCATCCGCAACAGCGAGCAGGAGGAGATGGCGCACCTGCTGCGCCGCAAATCGAAGTACATGATCGCCTTCGGAAGCTGCGCGCAGTTGGGCGGGATTCCAGGGCTGGCGAACCTGTGGGACCGCCGCAGCATCTTCGAGCGCGTCTACTCGGAAGGCCCTTCGACGCTCAACCCGGAGGGCATCCAGCCGCAGACCTCATATACGGATAATGGCCACACCGTAACGCTGCCGGTCTTCTATGACACGGTCAAGACGCTGGGTCAGTCGGTGGAAGTCGATTATCTGGTTCCCGGCTGTCCGCCCACTCCGGAGTTGCTGAAGCAGGCGGTTACGGCGCTGCTGTCGGGAGAACTTCCGCCAAAGGGATCGGTCTTGGCGCCGGACCGCGCCCTGTGCGAGGATTGCCCGCGGCTGGCGAGCAAGCCCGAAAAGCTCTTCATCCAGGAGTTCAAGCGGCCCCACCAGATCCTCATTGATCATGAGAAGTGCCTGCTGGCGCAGGGCCTGCTGTGCCTGGGGCCGGCCACCCGCGGCGGCTGTGGCGCGCTTTGCATCCAAGGCAATATGCCGTGCACGGGCTGTTTCGGCCCCACCAGCCGCGTCAAGGACTTCGGGGCCAAGGCGCTGTCGGCTCTGGCCTCGCTCATCGAGGCCAAAGACGACGAGGGAATCTTGAAGGCCCTGGAATCCGTGCCGGACCCGGTGGGCACGTTCTACCGCTACAGCCTGCCGGCTTCGCTGTTAGGGCGAAAGAAGATGGAGGCTTCCCGCGATGCCCGCTGAGACTGGCGTTCAGAACCGCGTCACGATTGACCCGATCACGCGGCTGGAAGGCCACGGAAAGATTGACATCTTTCTGGGCGAAGACGGCGCCGTCAAGCGCGCCTATTTTCAGGTCCCCGAACTGCGCGGCTTTGAGAAGTTCGCCGAGGGACGTCCCGTCGAGGACATGCCGCAGATTACCTCGCGCATTTGCGGGGTCTGCCCCATGGCCCACCACATGGCCGCCACCAAGGCCGTGGACCACGTCTTCGGCGTCGAGCCTCCCCCGGCGGCGCACAAGATTCGCGAGATGGTCTACAGCGCTTTTATGGTGGAAGACCATTCGCTGCACTTCTATTTCCTGGGCGGCCCCGATTTTGTCGCCGGGCCGCAGGCGCCTCCCGCCGAGCGCAATGTCCTGGGGGTCATCGGCCGCCTGGGAGCGGAGACCGGGCGCAAGGTCATCGCCATGCGCCGCAAGTTGCGCGGGCTGATTACGCTGGCCGCCGGCAAAGTGGGCCACCCGGTGTTCGGATTGCCGGGAGGGGTGGCGCGCCGCATCACCAAAGAAGAGCAGCTTCAATTCCAGCAAGGGGCCGCCGAAGCGGTCGAGTTCGCCCAGTTCACCCTGGACTTGTTCGACAAGCTCGTTCTGAAAAACTCGGACTACCTCAACCTGATCCTCTCCGATCACTACACCCACCGCACGCATTACATGGGCATGGTGGACGATCGGAACCGCGTGAACTTCTACCGCGGGCAGTTGCGCGTGGTTTCACCGGAGGGGCAAGAGGTGGCCCGGTTCGATCCGCGCAAGTACGCCGACTACATCGCCGAACGGGTTGAACCGTGGAGCTACATGAAGTTCTGCTACCTCAAGCAGCCCGGCTGGAAGGGCTTCACCGAGGGCGCGGAAAGCGGCGTCTACAGCGTGGCTCCCCTGGCGCGGCTGAATGCCGCCGAGGGCATGGCCACCCCGCTGGCGCAGGCGGCGTTCGAACACTACAAGAAAACGCTGGGCGCGAAGATCGTCCATCAGACTCTGGCCAACCACTGGGCGCGGCTGATTGAGTTGCTCTATGCGGCCGAGCGGATGAAGGAGCTGGCCGCGGATCCCGAGATCACCAGCGACCGGATTCGAATGTTGCCCACGGGCGTGCCCAAAGAGGGCGTTGGCGTGGTGGAAGCGCCGCGCGGAACCCTGTTCCATCACTACGCCACCGATGAGCGGGGCGTCGTGCGCAAAGCCAATCTGATTGTGGCCACGCAAAACAACGCGGCCCGCATCGCCATGAGCGTCGAGAAAGCGGCCAAAGGCCTGGTCACGCGGGAGAACATGTCGGAAGGGCTCCTGAATATGGTGGAGATGGCCTTCCGCGCTTATGATCCCTGCCTCGGCTGCGCCACCCACGCGCTGCCGGGCGACATGCCGTTGCGAATCCGGGTGCGGGAGCTTAGCGGCGGCACTTTGTACACCGTTCAGCGGGATTCCGGCGGCCGCATCCAAGTCCTTCGCTGAAAGCAGCCAGCGCGCCGAATCCGTCCATTCCGGCGGTGCGCAGGCGGCTACTCTTCGGGGATCGTGAACTCGACCGGACGGCGGAAGCCCGCGGTCTTCCACGCGCCATAAAGGATGCCGGCCGTGAGCCAGAGGCCGCCGAGGATCTTGGCCGGCGTTCGAAGGCTGAGCCAGATGTAGCCGCAGATGAGGAAGCCGAGCACCGGAGGCAGCAAGTACCGGAGCTCTTTCTGCGGCGCACGGATGAAGTAACGGACGAAGGCGGCCGCGTTCACCCCCATGAAGGCGATGAAGGCGCCGAAATTCAGGAGCTCCGCGCCGAGCTGGTAGCTCATGGTGAAGGCGCCGGCCAGTGCCAGAGCGCCCGTAAAGAGCACGTTGTTGCGGGGAATAGCCCGCTTTGGCTCGATGGCCCCGAAGAACCGGCGGGGGATGGTGTTATCGCGGCCCATGCCGTAGAGCAAGCGCGCGGCGGCGAGCTGAGCGCCGGAGCCGGATCCGATCGTGGCTACCAGAAGCGTCAAATTCACCAAGTGGAACAAGAACGGCCCGCCCGCGCGTCCCGCCACCGAAACGAAGGCGGTGTCCGGATCGGGGAAGCTCTTGTAATCCGGCCAGACCAACTGGCCCAGATAGACTTCAGCCGTGGCTAGCAAGCCGGTAATCAGGCAGGTCAGGACGGTCGCCAGCAGAATGTCGCGGCGAGGGTTGCGGGCCTCTTCGGAAAGCGTGGAGATGCCGTCAAAGCCGATGTAGGTCAGCACCGCGATCGAAGCCCCGGTGGAAACGGCGCCCAGCGAGAAGGTCTCCGGGTCGTAGAAGGGCTTGCTGAAGGAGACCTCCGGCAGGTGGAACACATAGCGGATGGCGGCCAAGAAGAAGTAAGCGACAACCAGGAACATCAGGCCGACCAGGACCTCGTTGGTCCGGGCTGTGGCGCGGATGCCGCGTAGATTCAACCCCGTGAACAAGCCCGCGAAAAAGACCGCCCAGAAGGCGTAGGGAACCTCGGGGAAGACATTGAGAGCCGCCTTGCTGCACCAGATGGTGCAGATGATGGGGTTGAGCATGTAGTCCAAGGCCATGCCCCACCCGGTGACGAACCCCAAGCTGGGGTGAAGCTCGCGGCCGACGTAGGTGTAGGCAGAGCCGGCGCTGGGATAGGCGCGGGCCATGCGGCCGTAACTCATGGCAGTGAACAGCATGGCGCACATGCCGATCAGCACCGTGGTGGCGACGTGCCCGCGGGCCTCCTGGCTGACCACCCCAAACAGCGGCATCGGAGCGGTGGGCTGGATCAGCACGATGCCGTAAAAAACCAGGTCCCAGAGGCCGAGCGCCCGGCGGAGTTTGGGCGCGGCGGTCGTCTGAGCGGGCATAAAGGAACGACTCTATCACACTGCGCCACGGGCAGATGCCGAGAACGCCGCGCCTCGAAACGTCCGGGCCTGGCAGTTGAAAATGCGCCTGGTAGTCGGAGAGTAGAAAGCCGGCAGGACGAAGAACATTCGGCCGACGTTCTCGGTCCTTTTAGTGGAAAGGAAGTGTCTCCGAATGGCGAAGCTGAAACCCGGAAGCATCACCAAGTGGCTGGCGAGGGGTCTGGCACTGATTCTTGCGGCGTTTTGGGGCTCCTTTTTTGTCGAACACCTTCTGGAATGGTTCTTGCGCGCGGATGGCCAGTATCCGCCTCCTAGGGTGTGGGTGGCAATGGCCTCTCACTTTGCCATGATTGCGGGGCTGCTGGCCATGCTGAAGTGGGACAAGGCCGGGACGGCAATCCTTATGGGTGGCACGCTGGCTTTCTTAGTCGCCGTTGGGGACGGGGACGTTGTTCCGATTTGCCTCATCAATCTGATCCCGGTTGCTGCTTTCGCGCTGTACTGGCGGGTTCGAAAAAACTGAGAGCGTTGCTTCCCTGGCGCAAGACGCGCACCCGCCGCAGTTCGCCGTAAGCTTCCTCCAGCGCATGGCGGACCGAATGCTGAGCCACCACCAAAGGGGGCGGCTTGCGGCCCAGAATGCGCAGCGCCGCGCTGTATTCGCGGGACTGATCGTAAGGCGGGTCGAGAAAGAAAATGTCCGCTTTGAGGCGCGGGAGTTGTTCCGTTGCGCGGGAGCGGACGACAACGGCGCGGTCCGAGACACTCAAGCTCTTAAGGTTCGCCTCGATGAGGGCGGCGGCGCGGGGATGGGATTCGAGGAAATAGACCAGGGCCGCGCCCCGGCTCAGCGCTTCGATGCCTACGGCGCCGCTGCCGGCATAGGCATCCACGAAGACGCAGCTCGGGATAAGCGGCGCAAGCACATTGAACAGCGTCTCGCGAAGCATGTCCGGAGTCGGGCGCATGGCCGCACCGGGGAGGCACTTGAGGCGGCGGCTGCGGAACTCTCCGCCGATGACCCGCATCAGGCCAACTCCACCAGGCCGTAGCGCCGCTCCCAGCGGTCCTTCAGATAGGCAACCGCCCGGCGGAACTCCTCCTGGGAGGGAGGCAGGGCGGCGAAGGCGGCGGCTTCGGCGCGGGCCAGCTCCAGCAGCTCCTTGTCGCGCAGCAGATTGGCGACGTGCAACGCCGGCAGGCCCGACTGCCGCGTGCCGAAAAACTCTCCCGGCCCCCTGAGCTTCAGGTCCATCTCGGCGATATAGAAGCCGTCGTTGGACTCGACCATGGTGCGGATGCGCTCGCGGGCCGTCTCGTTCAACTTCTCGGTCACCAGCACGCAGTAGCTCTGGGCGGCGCCCCGACCAACCCGGCCGCGCAACTGATGAAGCTGCGCCAGGCCGAAGCGCTCGGCCTGCTCGATCACCATCACGGTGGCGTTCGGCACGTCGACGCCCACCTCGATGACGGTGGTCGAGACCAGAATCTTGATCTCGCCGCGCTTGAAGGCCTGCATGACGGCTTCCTTCTGTTCGGGACGAAGCTTGCCGTGCAGAAGGCCGACGGGGATCCCCGGGAAAACGGTCTCGGACAGGTACTGGTGCATTTTCTGAGCGGCCTTTAGGGCTTGTGTTTCGGACTCCTCGATGACGGGGTAAACGACATAGGCCTGGCGGCCGGCCGCGACTTGTTTCTTGAGGAAGTCATAGACCAGCTCGACGCGGTTCGACTCGACGTGCTTGGTGATGATGGGCTTACGGCCGGGCGGCAGCTCGTCGATGACCGAGACGTCGAGGTCGCCGTAGAGCGTCAGCGCCAGAGTGCGGGGGATGGGCGTGGCGGTCATGACCAGCACATCGGGGTGAACGCCTTTCTTCATCAGGCGCAGCCGCTGCATGACCCCGAAGCGGTGCTGCTCGTCAACAATGGCAAGCCCCAGGCGGGCGAACTCGACATCCTCTTCGAGCAGCGCGTGCGTGCCGACTACAACCTGAGCCTGTCCGGAGGCGACCTGCTGTTTGAGGGCGGCTTTCTCTTTGGCGCGGCCTCCGCCGGTAAGCAGCACCACGCGGTAATCGAGCGGCGCAAAGAGATTCTTCAGGTAGAGGTAGTGCTGTGTGGCCAGGATCTCGGTGGGGGCGAGCATGGCTACCTGGTAGCCGCTCTCGATCGCGATGATCGCCGCTTGGGCGGCGACCATGGTCTTGCCGCTGCCCACGTCGCCTTGAAGCAGGCGGTTCATCGGGTGGGGCGAGGCCATGTCCCGCGCGATCTCGCCGAGGGCGCGCTTCTGCGCTGCGGTCGGGCGGAACGGCAGCATGCGGCGGATCTGCTGGCGGGCGCGGTCGGAGAGCTCGAAGGCGATGCCGGGCTGGATTTTGGTCTGGGCGCGCTTGAGCGTCAGGCCCAGCTCCAGCCAGAAGAATTCCTCGAAAATGAGGCGGATCTGAGCCTGGTCGCGGAATTCGTTGAGCAGCCGCAGGTCGGCGTCCTGCGGCGGGAAGTGGACGCGCTGGATGGCGCTCCAGCGGTCCGGCAGCTTGAGGCGGCGGCGGATGTATTCCGGCAACAGATCCGGCATCCCATCCAACGAGGAAAGGACGTTATGCATCAGGCGGCGGAAGACGCGCGTCGTAATCTTGCCGGCGGCCTCGTAGATGGGAGTGATGCGGCCCACGTGCAGGGATGGCTCGCCTTCGTCCTCTTCGCCGGAAAGGATTTCGAACTCAGGGTGGTGCATCAGGATCTCGCCGGTATAGCCGTCCAGCTCGACCTTTCCGTAGAGGGCCACCTTCTGACCCGGGCGCAGAACCTCTTTGAGATATGCGCCATGAAACCAGCGCCCCAGCAGGCGGCTGCGGGAGCCATCGGAGAACACCGCTTCGAAGATGCCCAACGAACGGCTGCGGAGGCCGGTTAGATGGGCTGCCTCCGCGGTGGCGATGACGGTCGCCATCTCCCCGGGCGCGAGGCTGGAGATCGGCTTCAGATTCGTGCGGTCCTCGTAGCGGAAGGGAGTGTACAGGAGCAGATCTTCCACGGTGCGGATGCCCTTGGCGGCGAGAGTCTCGGCACGCGCGGGCCCGACGCCTTTGATGTAACGCACTTCCGTTGCGAGGTTCACCGGAACGACTAGTGTACACGCTACAATAGCGAGTTCATGCCTGCGTTGCTGGAGGGCAAGACTGCCCTCATTCTGGGAATTGCCAACAAATGGAGTCTGGCGTACGCAATTGCCGGCGCTTTCCGCCGGGAGGGCGCGCGGTTGGTGCTTACATACCAGGGCGCGCGCCAGAAGGAGACGGTGGAGGAGCTGGGACGGGAGCTGGACGCGGCTTTGGTCCGGCCCTGCGACGTGTCGCTGGATGAGGAACTGGAGCGCCTGGCGGCGGAGTTGCAAGGCGCGGGAATGCGGCTCGATGCCGTGGTGCACAGCATCGCATTTGCCCAGCGCGAGGACCTGACGCGACCGTTTGCGGAGACGTCGCGGCAGGGTTTCTTGCTGGCGCAGGATATCAGCGTGTACTCGCTGGTGGCGGTGGCGCGCATGGCCGCGCCGCTGATGACCGAAGGCGGATCGATCACCACGCTCAGCTACTTGGGCGCCAACCGGGTCATCCCCAACTACAACGTGATGGGCGTGGCCAAGGCGGCGTTGGAAGCGGCCGTGCGGTACCTGGCGAGCGATCTGGGGCCGCGGGGCATCCGCGTCAACGCGATTTCGGCGGGACCGGTCAAGACGGCATCGGCGCGGGCGGTCAAGGATTTCAGCACGATTCTGGACTTTGTGGCGCAGCGAGCCCCGTTGCGGCGCAATACGGACCCGGCGGAGGTGGGCGACACGGCGGTGTTCTTGGCCAGCGACTTGGGCCGGGGCGTGACGGCCAACGTGATTTACGTGGACGCCGGCTTTCAGGCGATGGGGCTGTAGGCGCAGGGGAAGTCAGGCCCCCTTACAGCCCTTTCTGGCGGCGGTTTGGATGGCGCATCGGCGGCCGCAAGAGTATCAGCGGCCGAAAACCTCGCGGTAGACCACGGCCAAGTCCAGCAGAGCTTGCTCCCCGTTGCCTCGGAAACTGGAGCCGTGCATCACGGCAAGAGTCGCTGGTTTGAGCCCAGCAAGCTTCTCCAGAATTCCCCCGGTGGCAGGCGTATAGGGGACATAGTCAGCCAGCGGGCCTTGCTGGTACTCGCGCAGGGTGTCTTTGCAGCGGCCCACAATGTCGCCGCTGGTGAGCGGAGGCGCGTCGCCGGAATGGTGGAACAGATCCGAACACAGCAGGGTCCGCTGCGTCTCCTCGAAGAGCAGACCGGCGTCCCAGCCGTGGGGCAAGTGCCTTGTGTAACAGAAGCGGAACCGGTACTTGCCCGTGGCCAGCACCTCTCCATCCGCCAATCCGCGAGGCGGGCGAATAGCGTAGTCGTTCACACTGACGATTGCCCCAACCAGGCTGCATGCGGCCTGTGCGGCGGGCGCCAGCTCGAGCCAAGAGTTGAGCGCGCCGCACTCATCCGATTCGAAATGGCTGAATGAGATCCAACGCAGCTTACCCGGATCGATGATCCGGGCCGCTGCCTCACGGACCAGCGGAAACATGCCTCGAAGTCCGGCGTGGAACAACAGAGGCTCATCGTCCCGGATCAAGAAGTGATTGAACTGCAATTGGAATTCCGGGACATAGACGCAGATGCGGTGCACATCCGGCGCAATTTCGTCGATTCTTGCCGTCATTACCCAGCCTCCAGGAGGGCGTGCACAGTGAGCAGCCCTCGTTCCAGTCTAGTCGAAGTCAAGATTCTGTGCGGCTGGAACGGCGGTGGAACTCCCAAATGTTACAAGCTTGCGGGCTCACACGGCTGGGGCGCTGATGCAGAGGAGGGCGGGGGGTTTCCGCCGCGAATGGATTGTGCATAAAGATGGCAACATTGATATGCTGTTATGCATGAGGACCACCCTCGAACTGAATGACGAGCTTTTCCGGATGGCCAAGAAGCGCGCCGCGGACGAGGGCGCGCCTCTTCGCCAAGTGGTCGAGGAAGCGCTGCGGCATTATCTGAGCAACAAGCCTTCCCGGGCGCGGTACCGGTTGCAGTGGCGCACCGAACGGGGGCGCACGTTGCCTGGCGTCCGTCTGGACGACCGTGATTCCCTTCTGGATCTGATGGACGGCCGGCAATGATCGCTCTTGATACGAACATCTTAGTCTTTGCGCGCCGGAAAGAGACGCCGTATCACGAGGAGGCCAGGCGGCTTCTGAGGACGCTTGCCGAAGGCGCCAGGACGTGGGCGCTGCCTTGGGTCTGTGTTTACGAATTCCTCCGCGTGGTGACGCATCCGCGCATTTTTGATCCTCCCAGCGACTTGACCTCAGTGTTAGAAGACTTGGAATCGCTGCTTCAATCTCCCCCTCTGGTGATGCTCGGGGAAGGACCCCGGCACGCTTCCGCCATGCGCCAAGCGCTGCTGGAAGGAGCGGCTGCGGGCAATTTGGTCCATGACGCCCACATCGCCGCGCTGCTGGTGGAACACGGAGTGCGGGAGTTGTGGACTGCGGACCGGGATTTCGCACGGTTCCCGGGGCTAATAGTCCGCAATCCGTTTGGAAAGGGCGGGACCAGTGGTGTTAGGCGCCTGATTTGACACGGGTTCGGCCGCGTTTCTATGATTGAATTGCACGCCGGGGGCGGGGAACCTCCGCCCGAGGGGTGTACGTCTGATAACTCTCCGAGTCCAATCAACATGATCAAGGTAGAGGGTCTGACCAAACGATACGCGCGCACTGTCGCCGTGGACAACATCTCCTTTGAGGTCGGCAAGGGGAAGATTATCGGCTTCTTGGGTCCGAACGGCGCCGGCAAGACGACCACCATGCGGGTGCTGACCTGCTATCTGCCGCCTACGGACGGCACGGCTTCGGTGGCGGGCTTCGACGTGATGAAGCAGCCGTTGGAAGTGAAGCGGCGGATCGGATATTTGCCGGAGGCGCCCCCGCTATATCCGGAGATGGAGGTGATTGAATACCTGGACTTCGTCGCGCGCCTGAAGGGCATCCCGCGGTCTGAGATCAAGAGCCGGGTGGACAACGTCATTCAGCGCTGCGCCATCGGGGACGTGCGTACGAAGCTGCTGGGTAAGCTTTCCAAGGGTTACCGGCAACGGGTGGGATTGGCGCAGGCCATCATTCACAACCCGGACGTGCTGGTCTTGGACGAGCCGACGGCGGGGCTGGACCCCAAGCAGATCATCGAGACGCGGCAACTGATCAAGAGCCTGGCGGGGGATCACACGATCATCTTGAGCACGCACATCCTGCCCGAGGTGGAGCAGACTTGCCAGGAGGTGATCATCATCAACCGCGGCAAGCTGGTGGCGACCGACTCGGTGGAGAACCTGACACGGCGGCTGCGCGGTTCCGAAGCAGTGGCCGTGGAGGTGGAAAGCCAGGACTCCGCGCTGGACCCAGGCGCGGTGCGGCGGAGGTTGGAGCAGGTGCCCGGCGTCAGCCGGGTGATCCCGAAAGCGGAGGACGGCAAGCGTTGTTCTTTTGAAGTGGAGAGTTTACAGGGACGGACGGTGCGCGCCGAACTCGCCCGGGCGATTGTCGAAGCCGGGTGGAATCTGACGGAGCTCCGTCCCGTGGCCTTCAGTCTGGAGGAGATCTTTTTGCAACTGACCGCGAAAGAGGAAGCCATGGAGGGAGGCGCCCAATGAGGAACGTCTGGACCATTTACCGCAAGGAGCTGAAGAGCTATTTTGCGTCCCCGATAGCGTATCTGTTGCTGGTGGTGTTTGCGCTGATCTTCGGCTACATTTTTTACGCCGGAGTCGCAATTTTTGTGACGCGCGGACTGGAGTCGCAGATGTTCGGCCGCGGCATGCCCATGGACATGAATGAATGGGTGATCCGGCCCTGGATGATGAACATGAGCGTGATCGGCCTGTTCATGATTCCCATGATCACCATGCGGCTGTTCGCTGAAGAGAAGCGCAGCGGCACCATTGAGCTGCTGATGACATCGCCCGTCCGCGATACCGAGATCATCCTGGGCAAGTGGTTCGCGGCCCTAACGATGCTGGTCATCCTGCTGGCGGTGCCTGCGTTAAATCTGGGCTTTCTGTTCGCTTATGGAAAGCCGGACTGGCGGCCCATCGTGGTCGGATATCTGGGGCTGCTGCTGCAAGGCGGAGCGCTGCTGGCCATCGGCACGCTGATCTCGACCATGACCCGCAACCAGATCATCGCCGGCGGGGCGACCTTCGCGGTATGCCTGTTGCTGTGGATCCTGGACTGGGTGAGCACCTATGAGACAGCAGCCTGGGCCAAGGTGGTTTCCTACCTGTCGGTCGTGACGCATTACGAGCCGTTCTCCAAAGGCGTGCTAGACAGCAAGGACGTCATCTTCTACCTATCCGTGATCTTTCTCGGGCTGTTCTTAACCGCTCGCTCGATGGAATCCGTCCGCTGGAGGGCTTAAGAGATGAAATTCGGCTGGCTGAAAGCTCGACAGACCAAATACACGGCCTACGTCACGGCTTACATCCTGGTGGTGCTGGCGGTTCTAACCGCCGCCAACTGGCTGGCCAACCGCCATAACAAGAGCTGGGACTCGACCGCCAACAAGCGGTTCAGTCTCTCCGACCAAACCATCAAGGTGGTGCGCGGGCTCAACAAGGACGCCAAGATCGTTTACTTCGATAAGACCAGTGAATTTACGCGCGCGCGCGATCTGTTGGACCGTTACGACAACCTCTCGCCCAGGCTTGTTGTAGAATACATCGATCCGGACAAGAAGCCGCAGGTCGCGAAAGCCCAAGGTGTGCGCAGTTACGGGACGATCTTTGTAGAAGCCAACAATAAAAAGGAAGAAGCCAAGAGCCTCACCGAAGAGGAGATCACCGGCGCCCTGATCCGCGCCTTGAAAGAAGGAACGAGGACGGTTTGCGCGGTGAGCGGCAGCGACGAGCACAGCCTGGACGACACCGAGCGGGGCGGGTACTCCAACCTCAAGGATTTGCTGGAGCGCAACAACTACAAGACCCGCACGATCTCGCTCTTGGAGAAGCCGGAGGTGCCCAGCGACTGCACCGTGTTGCTGGTGGGCGGCCCCCGCTTCGACTACGTTCAACCCGCCGTGGACGCCATTAAGACCTATGTGGAAAACGGCGGCCGCGCGCTGTTCCTGCTGGATCCGCCGTTGAAGCTGGGCCGCTCGGAGATTTCGGAAAATGCCGCGCTGACCAAGCTGATCGAAAGCTGGGGCGTGACGCTGAACAAGGATCTGGTGCTGGACACGAGCGGCATCGGGCGCATCTTCGGGTTGGGACCGGAGGTGCCGCTGGTGATCAGCTACGAATCGCATCCGATCGTGCGCGAGATGAAGGAGATCGCTACAGCTTTCCCCATCGCGCGAAGCATTGAGGTCAAGGCCACGGAGAAAACCTCTCCGGAGAAGCTGTTTTCGACATCAGGCAACAGTTTTGCGACGAGCAATCTGTCGAGTCCGTCGATTGAAATCAACCCAGCCCGGGACAAGAAGGGGCCGCTGGCGCTGGCTGCCGCGGGAACGTATAACACCGGAAAGGAAGGATCCCAGGGGCGCTTTGTGGTGGTCGGTTCGGCGGGCTGGGTGTCGAATAACATCCTGCGGTTTAACGGCAACCGCGACCTGTTCCTGAACATGATGAACTGGCTCAGCTCGGACGAGGACCTGATCTCGATCCGGCCCAAGGAGCCGGAGGACCGGCGCCTCACCATGACCGCGCGGCAAATGAGGCTGGTTTTCTACACCAGCGTGGTCTTGCTGCCGCTCATGGCGTTGATTGCCGGCGTCGGTGTGTGGTGGCGCAGGAGGTAGGCCGGATGCGCTGGAAAGGACTACTGGCGTCCCTGGTGGTTCTGGCGGCGATGGGCGGCGCCATCTACTGGTCAAACCGGGCGAAGAAGGCGGAGGAGTCCAAGCCCTCCAAGGATGCTCCGCCCCAAATCCTCTCGATCCCTTCCGATCAGATCCGGCAGATCGAAGTGCGGCGCGCCGGCGGCGACCCGCTCATTCTCCGGCGCGAGGACGGTGGGTCGTGGACGATGACCACGCCGCCACAGTATGCGGTGGATCAGGACGCAGCCAGCGGGATGGTGACCACTCTGTCCTCCTTGAATGCCGACCGGCTGGTCGAAGAGAAGCCCGCGGAGCTGGCGGAGTTCGGACTCGCCTCGCCGGCGCTGGAAGTGGTGGTGGAACTGAAGGACGGGAAAACGAAGCGGCTTCTGATCGGCGATGAGACGCCGACGGGGTACGGCTGGTTCGCCAAGCTGGCGGACGATCCCAGAGTCTTCACCATCGCGTCCTATAACAAGTCCAGCCTGGACAAGACGCCGCGCGATCTGCGCGACAAGCGCCTGCTCACGTTCAGCACGGACAAGCTCACGCGCGTGGAACTTACGGCTAAAGGCCAGACGATTGAGTTCGGCAAGAACGCCCAGGGCGAGTGGCAGATTATCCGGCCGCAACCTTTGCGGGCCGACGGGGGACAAGTGGAGGAGTTCATTCGCAAGTTGAGCGGGGCGCGCATGGACGCTTACACCAGCGAGGAGGACGACAAGAAGGCCAACGCCGCCTTCGCCTCGGCTTCGCTGGTGGGCATTGCCCGCTTCACGGACGCCTCCGGGACGCAGCAACTGGAGATCCGCCGCGATAAGGAGAAGAATTACTACGCGCGGAGCAGCGTGGTAACCGGCGCCCACAAAGTATATAGCGACGTAGGGGAGGCGGTGGATAAGTCCCTGGACGATTTCCGCAACAAGAAGCTCTTCGATTTCGGCTGGAGCGATCCTTCCAAGATTGAGATCCGCGACGGAAGCAAGCTAGTGGTTTATGAGAAATCCGGGGACAAATGGATGGAAGGCTCGCGGCAATTGGATGCGGCGAGCGTGAATGCGCTGGTCGACAAATTGAGGGACCTCACCGCCACGCGGTTCGCCGCAACCGGGTTCACCACGCCCGTGTTTGAAGCAACCGTGACGTCCAACGAGGGCAAACGTGTCGAAAAAGTGCTGATCTCGCGGCAGGGGCAGAGTTGCTTTGCCCGGCGGGAGGGCGAGCTAGCCATTTACGAGCTGGACGTCAAATCCCTGGAAGATTTACAGAAGGCGGCCTCCGAAGTAAAGCCTTACGAACCGCCGAAAGCCGAGAAGAAGAAGTGAGCGCAAACGGACCGGTTTGCGGCTTGCTGACCGACCTTTACGAGCTGACCATGGCGGCCGGCTACTACGCGGCCGGCAAGTCGGAAGAGAAAGCGGCGTTTGAGCTGAGCGTCCGGCATCTTCCTCCGAACCGCAACTACATTATCGCCGCCGGTCTGGCGCAGGCCGTAGAGTATCTGACCTCGGTCCAGTTCACGGAGGAGGACATCGCTTACCTGCGCAGCCTGCCCCAATTTGCGCACGCGCCGGAGGGATTCTATGACCGCCTGCGCCGGCTCCGTTTCACCGGAGACCTGCTGGCCGTCCCCGAAGGCACGCCGGTGTTCAGCGGCGAGCCCGTGCTGACAGTGCGCGCTCCACTCATCGAGGCGCAGATCGCCGAGACCTACCTGCTCTCGATGATCTCCTTCCAGTCGCTGGTCGCGACCAAGGCCGCGCGCATCGTGCAGACGGCGCGCGGACGCGCCGTAGTGGAATTTGGCACGAGGCGGGCGCACTCCCCCATGGCGGGGGTGGTGGCGGCGCGTGCAGCCTATATCGGCGGGTGCATCGGGACCAGCAATACTCTGGCGGGCAAACTGTACGGCATCCCAGTCTACGGCACGGCGGCGCACTCTTGGGTGCAGGCCTTTCCCTCAGAGGAAGCCGCCTTCCGCCAGCTACAAGAGCTGCTCAAAGCCTCGACGATCTACATCATAGATACATACGACACGCTGGAAGGGGCGCGCCGGGCGGCTGCGCTGGGCCCGCCGCTGTGGGGGGTGCGGCTGGACAGCGGCGATCTGTTGGCCCTATCCCGGCAGGTCCGGGCGATCCTGGACGAAGCGGGATTGAAGGACGCCAAGATTATGGCCAGCGGGGATTTGAATGAGTACCGCATTCAGGATTTGGTGCGGCGAGGCGCGCCGATCGACGCCTTTGGCGTGGGCACGGAGCTGGTGACCTCGGCCGATTCGCCCAGACTTGGCGCCATCTATAAGCTGGTGGAACTCGAATCCGAGGGTATCCGGCGGTACACGGCGAAGTTCAGCGAGGACAAGGCCACCTACCCCGGGGCCAAGCAAGTCTACCGGTTCAAGGATCACGACCTGATCGCGTGCTCGTGGGAGAGCCCGCCGGCAAAGGGCGCCAAGGCCTTGCTCCGGTTGGTGCTGCTCGACGGCAAGCCGGTCAAACCGCTCCCTTCGGCCTCAGAAGTGCGCGAATATGCCGCTCGTCAGCTAGCGGCCTTGCCCGCGCCCTGCCGCAGGCTCGACTCGGCCTGGACCTACCGCATCGAATATAGCAGCGCCCTTATGGATCTGGCAAAAAAGGTCCGCAGTCGCCTGGGAGAAGCCGCCTCATGAGCACCGTATACTTCGACGTGGATACCCAGAACGACTTCATGTTGCCCGCCGGCGCGTTGTACGTGCCGGGCGCGGAGCGCATCCTGCCCGCTGTGGCGGAGCTTAACCGGAGGGCCGCCGCCGAGGGGCTCCCGGTGATCTCCACCATGGATGCCCACACGGAAAACGATCCCGAGTTCGGCCAGTGGCCCGCGCACTGCGTGGCAGGAACGTTCGGACAGCGCAAACCGGCGGCGACATTGCTGGAGAAACGCATTGTCGTTCCTTCGACGCCCGTGGACACGTCCGTGCGCGGATACCAGCAGATCCTTCTCGAGAAGCAGGCGCTCGACTGCTTCACGAATCCCAACCTACCGCGTGTTTTGGATGAGCTGGGCGCGGACCGTTGCGTGGTGTATGGTGTGGTGACCGAATACTGCGTGCGGCTGGCCGTGCTGGGATTGTTGAAAGCGGGACGCGCTGTTGAGATTGAGACGCGTGCGATCCAGTATTTGAACGAGCAGGACGGCGCCCGCGCGCTCGAGGAGATGGCCCGCGCCGGAGCGGTGTTGCGATAGGCGCCGACATCGGGAATCTTGCGGCGAGGCTGCGCGGTTGCTTCCTGGCCCTTGCGGCGCAGCCGGAGCGGCCGTTGGGTTAGTAGCCGCAGTGCTACCATTTGTACCTGTAGCGACTCGATCCGAATGTCTCCTCCACTTGCCACATCCGCCCTTCAGGTCCCGCACTCGCGCATACGGGAGCTGGCCGATATCGCTATGTCCATGGATGGCGTGCTGCGGCTGTATTTTGGCGAATCCAATGCGCCCACGCCGGACTACATCAAGCAAGCCGCGGCGCGCGCAATGGCCGAGGGCTACACCTACTACACCGAGAACGCCGGACTGCCCTCTCTTCGGCAGGCGCTGGCGCGCCACTACCGGAGGTTGCACGGGGTGGAGTTGGATCCGGCGCACGAGATCGTCATCACAGCGAGCGGCGTGCAGGCGCTGAACGTGGCGATCCGCTGCGTGCTCGATCCCGGCGACGAAGCGCTGGTGCTGACACCGGCCTGGCCCAACGGCAGCGCCATCGTACGGATGTGCAACGCGGCGCCCGTTGAGATCCCCCAGCCTTTCGACGGGCGAAGGTACGGGATCGATATGGAGGCGCTCCGGCGGCGCCTGACGCCGCGCACCCGGCTGCTGATCTACACGTCACCCTCCAATCCGATGGGCTGGACGGCCACGGAGCTCGAACAGCGGCGGCTTCTGGAGTTTTGCCGCGAGCACCGTTTGTGGCTGCTGGCCGACGAGGTCTATGAGCGCTTGTGGTATCTGGGGGTACGCGACGGCGAGCCTGCGCCGTCCATCCTGAGGCTTGCCAGCCGGGAGGACGCGGTTGTGGTGGTTCAGTCCTTCTCGAAAGCCTACTGCATGACGGGCTGGAGGGTGGGCTGGTTGGCGGCGCGGCGGGACTTGGCCGCGCGGGCGGCGGTGCTCAACGAGTTCACCGTTTCTCACGCGCCGAGTTTTGCACAGAAGGCAGCAGAGACGGCGCTGGAGGAGGGGGAGGCGGAACTGACGCGGATGATCGGAGTGCTGAGGGAGAAGCGCGAATTCTGTACGGCGGCGCTGCGGGCCATGCCGGGGGTGACGGCGCCGGACCCGGAGGGCGCGTTCTATTTGTTCCCACGGATCGAAGCGGCCGCGGATTCCTTTGGATTCTGCCGGCGACTGCTGTTGGAGGCTAAGGTGGGGCTGGCGCCAGGTGTGGCGTTCGGAGCGGGCGGAGAGGGATCGGTGCGGATCTGCTACGCCTCGGACCGCCGAGTTTTGGAAGAAGCGATGGACCGGTTGGCACGGTTTCTGCGGCGGGGCGGCTAGTGCTGTTCGTGAAAGCGGAAGGTCAGAAGTCAACTACTGGCAGGACCGCCGGTGTGGCACGCAAGACTGCGTGCTCCACGGAAGCGGACGCGATTTAGTGGGAGAGAGGGCGGTGGGTAAAGGGTACCCAGGCCGACAGGAATGTCGGTCGACAGCCAAGAATGTCTGCCCCACAAGACCCGGCCGCTGGCCTGGAGGCGTGGTCCACAAAGACAGCCTGCCGCACAGAAAGAGGACGACGGTATTGGTGAGCGATGGTGTGGGGGTGGGGCAGCGCAAGCCTGGAAGGATGCGGTGCTGGGTGCGGGAAGAGACAGGCCTGTGCCGAGGTATGCTATAGGGATCCTCTATGAAGAGAAAACCCCGTTGGTTGAGATTCCTTTTGGCTCTGGCGGCATTTGGTTTCGCCGGCGCGGTGTGGCTGGGACTGGCGCAGAGCGCGCCTCAAAGCCAAGTCCCGCGGCAGACGATGAGGCCGGTGGTGCGGGGCACGCACCATGCTGCGGCGTCTATGAAGCCCGAGGCAACGCTGACGGCCGAGCGCATCTTGCGGGAAGGCGGCAATGCGTTTGACGCGATTGTGGCCGGACAGGCCGTCTTGGGGCTCACGGATGCGGCGAATAACGGCGTAGGCAGCGATGCGGTGGCGCTCATCTATGAGGGGAAAAGCGGCAAGGTGTGGTCGCTGAACGCCGAAGGCACGGCGCCGAAGCTGGCGACGATCGAGTGGTACAAGCAGAACCACGGCGGCACCCTGCCGGTAGATGACGGCCTGCTGGCCGGCACCGTGCCCGGCATGGTGGACGCCTGGTACATTCTGCTCGACCGGTGGGGCACGATGAGCTTCGCTCAAGTGCTGGCGCCTGCCATCGAGATGGCTGAAAACGGGTTCCCGCTGAGCGAGCGGCTGGCGAGTGCGATCCGCAGCACCAAGAAGCTGCGCAAGCACCCCACCAGCGTTGCGCTCTACTTGCCGGGAGAGGAGGCGCCGCAAGCCGGTCAAATCTTCCGCAACCGGGATCTGGCGCGCACGCTGCGGCGGATGGTGGAGGCGGAGAAAGAGAATGCGGCCAAGGGGCGGCGCGAGGCGCTGCGGGCGGCGCGCGACCGTTTCTACAAGGGCGACATCGCTCGCGAGATGGCGCGCTTTTCCGAGCAGAATGGCGCACTGTTCCGCTACGAAGATTTCGCTTCCTACACGGCGAAGGTCGAAGAACCGGTCTGGATCGATTACCGGGGATACCGGGTCTACAAAAATCCTTCCGCCACGCAGGGGCCGGCGGAGCTGTTTCTGCTGAACATCCTGGAGACTTACGACCTGAAGACGCTGGGCTTCAACAGCCCGGACTACATCCACATCTCGGCCGAAGCGGCCAAGCTGGCCTTCGCCGACCGGGACAAATACTTGGGCGACATGGATTTCATCGAGATCCCTTACGAAGGATTGCTGTCGAAGGAGTATGCGCGGGAGCGGCGGCAGTTGATCGACTTGAACAAGGCGTCACTGGAGTTGCGCCCTGGCGTTCCGGAGCGCTTCATCCCTGGCAAGCAGCCGCTCGCGCGCCCCATGGACTATACGGTGAAAGACGAAGGAGAACATGCCGGGGACACCAGCTACATCACGGTGATGGACCGCGAGGGCAATGTGGTTTCGCTGACGCCCAGCTTACATTCGGGCTTTGGAACGGGTGTGGTCATGGAAGGTTTGGGGTTCATCTTGAACTGCCGGGGCGATTACTACTCCCTGATGCCCGGGCATGCCAACGCCCTGGCGCCCGGCAAACGGCCGCGCAGCACGCTGCAAAGCACGCTGGTGACCCGGGACGGGAAGTTTTTCCTGGCCACGGGCAGCCCCGGCGGTGACGATCAATGTCTGCGGACGCTGCAAACGTTCCTCAACATCGTGGAGTTCGGCATGAACGTGCAGCAGGCGATCGAAGCGCCGCGCTGGTCGACGCGGGCGTTCCCCTCCTCGCCCTTTCCGCACGTGATGTATCCGGGGGACCTGCTGCTTGAGAATCGGGTTCCTGAAGAGGTGCGGAAGGCTCTGGCCGCGCGCGGGCATAAGGTGGGCTCCCAAGGCGCCTGGTCGATGAATTCGAGCGCGGCGATCCTATTCGATGCGACAACAGGGGTGATCCACACCGGGGCCGACCCGCGCGTGGATGCCTACGCCTTGGCTTGGTGAAATTACGGCGGCTTACCGGCGCTGGTAGAGCCAGGCCATCGGTTCCAGACGGCTTGCGGCGCCGTCGGTGCAGGCGGCGAACTGAGCGGGCTTGGCCTGAGGCGAGCTGCGATCCCAAAGCGAGGCCGCCGCGTAAGCGCCATCGCGGCGGAGAGCGTAGAAATTCAGGCTGATGGCGGAGAGGCGCTGGAGATCGTCGTTGAAGTTGCGCGAGACGCGCTTCAGGGCATCCAGCACTGCCTCGCGAGGGTGCATTCCTCGCCGCATGTTCTCGACTACCGTGTGTGCGCCCGCCACCCGGATGTTCTCCTCGCCGCGGCCCGTCGAGCCCGCCGCCCCCACATCCTGATCGACGAAGAGCCCGGCGCCGATGATGGGGGAGTCGCCAACGCGGCCGGGGATCTTCCAGGCCAGCCCGCTGGTGGTGGTGACGCCTGACATCTCGCCCTTGGAGTTCAGCGTGAGGCAGTTGATGGTGCCGAGGGGAGGATGCGTGGCGACCTCCCAAGCCCAGGCCAGCGTCCGCTCGTCGACACCAGGAAAGATGCGTCTCAGCTCACCGATCTTCTGCGGCGCCGGCGGTGCGTCCAGCCCCGGACCCCAGTTGCTGCGCCCCCGCGAGTCCTTCAGCGAACTCTTCCACACCAGCCAGGCCAGGCGGGATTTTTCGGTCAGGAGCTCCTCTTCCTTGAATCCGTGGGCCTTAGCGAATCGCAGCGCCCCTTCCCCAACGAGCATGATGTGATCCGTCTGCTCCATCACCAGCCGGGCCACCTTGGAGGGTGTCTTGATCCCGCGCAAGGCGGCGACAGCGCCGGCGCGGCGTGTGGGACCGTGCATCACGCTGGCGTCCAGCTCGACGATGCCGTCCTCGTTGGGCAGGCCGCCGTAGCCGACGCTGTTGTCCTCGGGGTCTTCCTCGTTAATGTTGACTCCGGCGATGGCGGCGTCCAGGGTGTCACCGCCCGCCTTGAGGATCTCCATGGCCCGGGCGCAGGCTCGCAGGCCGTTGCTGCTGGCGATGGCCACATTGGGCGGCTTGACTTGCGCCAGCGACGATGCGGCGAGCGGGATCAGGGGCCCGCCGGCCAATAATTTACGGCGGTTGATTAGGAGCCGGGACATCTGTCACCTCCCCTGCCCGCGGCCAAAGGCCGGAGGCTGTGGCTGCGCGGCAGCGTCTGCGCAGCAGGGTGACGCAACCACGCGAACGGTTCGTATCAACATGTTCTCGATTGTAGTGCAAGCGATTCCTTGTTGGCCCATGGGTTGATCGTGACCGGGCTGGGGCGACGCAGCATGAAAAGGGGCGGCGGGAGGACACGCAGGTCCGCATCTACAAAGATGCGGATGGGCTGGAGAGAGGGCGGAAAGGGCCGCAAGGCGACCAGGGGCAGGATTGCCGGTGTGGCAAGCCTGGCGGCTTGCTCCACTGGGAGCGGGCACGATTGGGTGCAAGAGAAGACAGTGGGTGAAGGAGGCCTAGGCCGGCAGGGATGCCGGCCGCAGGCTGGAAAGCCTGCCCCACAACTAGCCTGCCCCATCGAGTGAGGCTTAGGCTGCTCAGGGCGGGATGTGAAGGTAGTGCGGGTGCTGGGCGGAGGGCCACGCCGTGCGCTCTTGAGTGTGGAGCA
This sequence comes from Bryobacteraceae bacterium, assembly GCA_023511855.1. Taxonomy (GTDB): domain Bacteria; phylum Acidobacteriota; class Terriglobia; order Bryobacterales; family Bryobacteraceae; genus JAIMAR01. The sequence continues at coordinate 25,525 of JAIMAR010000003.1, read as the reverse complement.
CGGCCGCTTAGCCGCTCTTCTCCGCCAGTTCACGGTCCAACCATTCGAGATAGGCGGGAGCGCCATCGACGACGCTCAACGCCAACAGCTCCGGCACCTCGTAGGAGTGGAGCCGCTGGAAGGCGGCGCGAAGGGAGGGGACAAGATCGCGTCGGGTTTTTATCAGAAGCAGTTGCTCGGCGTCGGATTCGATCTGGCCTCGCCAGCGGTAGATGCTCTGCACGCCAGGGACAATGCTGACACAGGCCGCCAGGCGCTCCTCGACCAGCGCGCGGGCCAGCTTTTCGGCCTGCTCGGCGCTGTTGCAGGTGGAAAAGACCACGATTTTGTCGGTCATGGTGAAGTTCCTCGCGAATTTAGTGGAAAAATCAGGAAAATGGCGCTATAAAGAGAATAGTCGAAAAGATGTCGTGGAGTGCAAGAGTCCGGCTTCGACGGCGCACGCTAGTGTATCTGGTTAGCGGCATTGCGGCGGTCGGGTTTGCGGTGTACCGGCTGGCCGGCCCGCAGGGGATACGACTGCTCGTCGAAACGCACCGGGAGCTCCAGGAATTTCAACGGAGCAATGCGGAGATGGAGCGCGCACTCGCAGAGTGGGAAGTGCGCGTCCGCAACCTCGAAGAGAATCCGGCTGAGGTAGAGTCGGAGATCCGCAAACAGTTGCGGCTTCAGAAGAAGAAAGAGACCACCTTCCTGCTGCCGGAGACGAAGAAATAGGCGCGCCATCCGGCCGGCTGGGGTTCTATTCGGTGAATAGTCCTTCGAAGAGGACGGAGCTCAGGTAGCGTTCTCCGCTATCCGGCAAAATGGCGACGATGGTCTTGCCGTCGAACTCGCCGGACTTAGCCAGGCGTACGGCCACGGCAGCAGCGGCGCCGCAGGAGATGCCGCTCAGGATGCCTTCCTCGCGGGCCAGCCGGCGGGCCATCTCGATGGCTTCCTCGTTGGTGACAGTTTCGACGCGGTCGACGACGGAAAGGTCGAGGGTGTCGGGGATGAAGCCCGCGCCGATGCCCTGAATCTTGTGGGGGGATGGCTTGAGCGGCTCGCCGCGAAGCTTCTGGCTGATGACGGGGCTTGCGGCCGGCTCGACCGCGACCGCCAAAAGAGGCTTATTCCTGGCCTGCTTGAAATAGCGCGCCACGCCGGTGATGGTGCCTCCGGTTCCCACGCCGCTCACCAGCACGTCCACGTTGCCTTCGGTATCGTCCCAGATTTCCGGTCCGGTGGTCTTAAAGTGGATCTCTGGGTTGGCCGGGTTCTTGAACTGCTGGAGCAGCACGTAGCGGTTGGGGTCCGAGGCCGCGATTTGCTCGGCGGTCCGCACGGCGCCTGCCATGCCGCCGCTGGCTTCGGTCAGCACGAGCTTGGCGCCGAAAGCCTTCAGTACCTTGCGGCGCTCGATGGACATACTCTCGGGCATGGTCAAGGTGATGGGATAACCTCGCGCAGCCGCGACGAAAGCCAACGCGATGCCCGTGTTGCCGCTGGTGGGTTCGATGATCTCCTTGCCGGGTTTCAAGATTCCACGCGCCTCCGCGTCCCAGATCATGGACGCGCCGATCCGGCACTTGACGCTGTAAGCCGGGTTGCGGCCTTCAATCTTGCCCAAGACGGTGGCTTTCGCGCCGTCCACAACGCGGTTCAAGCGCACCAAAGGCGTTCTGCCGATCGATAACGAATTATCTGCAAAAACCACGAATTCCCTCCCCTGTTTTTCAAATTTCCCAATTCGGAATGTACTTTTCCTGCCGTTCGGTCCACCGCCGCGCCAGCTCGGCAAACGTCATTTTATCCACCACCGAAGCGACCGCTTCGTCCACGGCGCGCCACATCTCGGCGAACGGCTCATCGCTGTCCATACGCCGGCGCTGGCGTCCGCCGCGCGTCCCTTCGACGTAGCGTAAGACTTGTCCCACTGTGATCATGTCCGGCGGGCGGGACAGCATGTATCCACCCTCGGCCCCGCGTTTGGATTCCACGAAGCCGCCCTGTTTTAGGCTCGCCAAGATCAGCTCCAGAAACTTCTGAGGAATGCGCTGGCGCTTGGCAATGTCGGCGATGCGGATGGGTACGCCGGAAGGTTGAAGAGTCAAATCGAAGATTGCTTTGAGAGCGTAGTCTCCTTTCAGGGTGACACGCATTCGATCGGAAATAGAATCTCCCATATATAACTAGAAATTATACGATTCCGTTTCCAATGTCAAGTTGGAAACTTCGTGTTGTCACGCGGTGGTGGTGGTTGCTGGTCTCAAGGCCAGTCACAACCGTCCCCTCCAGATGCCCGATCTCCATAATCTACTGATGAAATGGGACTTACGCCTCGCTAGTTGGCCACGGAAGCAGCCCCGGAGACCGGAATTGGGGCTGCCGCTCCTTATAATCAAGCGGCAGGTGCGTTACAGAAAACGCACCCCCGCCATACTTCACGAAAAAGGGGGAACAGCAGTGTTTGATCCTGATTTGGTGCACTCGGTGTCCGATTTGCCCCAGCCGTTGCCCTACCGGGAGGAAGGGAACCAGCGGCTGGAGCTCGGCTGGAGGCGTCCGTTTGAATTGAATTTCAACTGGATCCGGCAGCCGGCGCCGGGGGTATTGGAGGGTGACTTAGGCTTGGTTATTCACGCCGCGGGAGAGGTCTCGGCGATTGGCTTGATCGAGGGCGTTTTTCAGAAGGAGATCTCGCTCGATGAACGGGGACGTTTGCGGCTGCGGTTGAACGCGAAAAGGGAGACGTCGGCGGGGCCGGCCATTGCGCTCAAGCTGACTGCGGCTCCCGCGGCCGCGCTCCCGGACAAGCCGGAAGAATTGCTGGCAGCGGTTCTCGGAACGCACCCCCAGCAATGGCTGCGCTATTGGAGTGAGAAAATCCGCAGGACTCCGGAGGCGCTGGTGCGGCTGCTGCCGGAGTGTGCGCCGGCGGCGGTGCGGAGGTTCTTCGAGATTTGGGATGGGCTCGATGCGGCGGAAGCCGCCCGATTATGGGACGCAGCACCGGATGCCGCGGCGTTGGAACGCGTCACGGGGGGCGCATTCCTGGACGACTCCCTGCGGGAAGTGCTCACTGGTCTGAAACGTTACTTCGCGTCCATGCCCACGGTTCAGGACCTTCTGAACCGGGTGCGGAGCCTGGCGGACTACCGCGCTTTGGACGAATGGCTGCGAAGCAAGATCGAGAGGCTCCTGGGGCCGGTGAACTCCGAGAAGGACTGGGTGCGGCTGTTGGAGCGGCTCACGAGGCTGGCCGGGCTGCGGGATGCAGTCTATGAGAAGGTCAAGGAGGCTCTGGAAAAGAAATACGAGGCGGAATTGGCCTGGCGATTGCGCGGCGCCGGCGAGCATACCGCGCTCGTGGAGTGCTGTTTTGCGTTCACGGTGCGCGGGCTGGCGCTTTTCCGGCGCGCGTGGAGAGGCGATTTCTCATGGATGGCGAGCGAGGGCGGCGAGGATTTCGAGATACGCTCGGGCCTGTTTGGGAATCAGATCTCCAGCGAGACCCGCCTGGAACTGCACTTGCCGTATCTGAACAGCAAGGGGTGGTCGGCTCGTCTGGAGGCTCTGGCGAATGTGGAGGTCACCAGCGACGCCGACGGGCGGTTGTTTGCGTACCACGTAGAGGCTTCCCACAGGATTGAGCACAAGAACGCTTACCAGAGCCTGCTGGCGCTGGCCGGGAAGCTGAATGTGAGCCGCCTGAGGTCGGCGGCCGATTTCACGCTGTCCTACACCGATTCCCGAAGGCTGGCAAAGCACCGGGACGTTACCGGGCTGCTGGACGTTCTGGAGCACTACGGCTTCGACGCAGCGGCCAAAGAGGAGGTACGGCGGCTGGCGGACGCAGCTCAGGGAGAGCTGGAAGCATCGCTGGCCATCTCCGTGCCCGGCTCGCTGGCATCGGCCTGGCTGGAAGCGCCGGAAGAGCGTTCCCCAGAGTTTTTTCCGGCCTACTCACGCGTGTCGATAGCGGTGCAACGTGCGATGCGCACCTGGCTGCCTTACCAATACTTTTCTGATCTGGAGCGTTACGGGGATCTGGCAGCGGCATTTCCTATGGTGGTGTACCAGGCGAGCCCGCCGTTTCCCGGCAGACCCCGTTACGACTTCAACTACGACGTTATGAGCGCGGCCAAAATGGAAGAGTTCTATCGGCTGGCCGCACGGCGGCTGCCGCAGCAGCTGGCGAATATCGAGGAGGCGTTGCGGAGAAACGGCAACCAGGCCGTGGCCGGCTTTTATTCGCCCCGGCGGGCGCGAGATCTGCTGGATTCGGTGCGCCGCCAGCCCAAGCTATTGCACGCACTGCTGGCGGGCGACGCCTTTTTGACGGACGCCTTGATCAACCTCGGCTGCCGGGGCGCTGAGCTGCGTAAGGTTATGGCCGTGAACCCTGCCGAAGGGGTGCAGAAGCTGACCCGATACGCGGCCGCCTTCGTGAAAGCTTTTCACAGCAGGCTGCGCCGGCTGTACGGCAAGAGGGACTTTCTGGCGCTGGGATCTCTGCTGTTGGTAGAGGCAACCGCGGCGCTGCGGGGTGAACCGCCCACACACGCGCCGCAAGCCATACTGCGGCTGACGGGTGGGGCTGCGCCCTCGGGAGCGGCTGTAGTGCTTCTCAATCCGGCCTGGCGGCAAACCGGCGGGTAAGAAGACGGCCGAGCGGCGGCCGGATGCCGGAAGACAGCGCTTCGGCGTTCCGCCGCCGCTTCAGAAGGGCAGGATCTCCTCGCGGACGGGGTCGAAATGGATCTCCCGCTTTTGAACGTAAGCAATGTTGCCCAGGTGGGAGGCTTGAGCGGAGCGATGGCCGATTAGCACGTCGCCGTTGGGGAGTTTGCGCGATCGCACGCACTCCAAGAAGTTAGCGACGTGGTCCGAGGTGATATCGCCGGGAGCGGCCTTCACCTCCACCGGCTCGGCGCCACGGCCGACGGGGCGGAACACGAAGCGCCTGCGGTCGATGTAGAGGCTGCCTTGGGTGCCATAGAAGTCGATGCCTTCGCCGGTAGCGCCGGGGACCAGAGTGGCGTCGAAGGTGGCGATGAAATCGCCGCCGTAGTTGAGAGCGACGTTGATGGTATCGGGAGCGGTGCGGCCGTCTTTGTACTGCAAGACGCCGCCCGCGGCGGTTGCGGAAGTGGGGATGTCCTTGCCCAGGAACATATGCACGACGTCTATCCAGTGGGTGAACAGGTCGGTGATTTGCCCCCCGCCGAAGTCCAAATAGGCCCGCCAGTTGAAAAACTGCTGCGGGTCGTAGTCGCGCCACTTCACCGGTCCCAGGAAGCGGGCCCAGTCCAGGTCGGAGGGCAGCTTCTGGAGCGACTGCGGGGCGCGCCGCAAGTGATACCCGTTGCCGTGCCAATAGGTGCGGACGAAGCGCACTTGGCCGATCTTGCCGGTGTCGAAGTATTCGGCCTTGGCCTGCAAGTAGTGCGGGCCGGAGCGCTGCTGCATGCCGACCTGGCAAATGCGGTTGTTGACCCGCGCTGCCTTGACGATCTCGGGACCTTCTTCGATCTTGAGCGTGAGGGGCTTTTCGCAGTAGACGTCTTTGCCGGCGTTCAACGCATCGATGGCGATGGGGGCGTGCCAGTGGTCCGGGGTGGCGATCAGGACCACATCGACTTCCTTTAACTCCAATACCTTGCGGTGGTCACCGAAGCCGCGGGCGTTGGGAACGCGTTTCTTGGCCAGATCGATTAGCGTGCCGTAGACGTCGCAGACGGCGACCGGATCGATGGCCGGGTCTTTGAGAAAGAGGTTCATGACGGCCCGCCCGCGGTCTCCCGCGCCGATTAAGGCGAAGCCGATTCGGTCGTTGGCTCCCAGCACACGCGAGTAGGACAGGGCACTCCAGGCGGCGCTCCCGCCGGCGAGCTGGAAAAGTTGACGGCGATGAATTCCATCCGATGACATATGCGAATTATACCGCCGGCCGGCACTATTACAGGTGGAGGAGGAGTTGAGGTCCAGGTTCGGCGCAGTGGTTCTATTGCTGGTTTTAGGCGGGCTTGCTTTCGCCCAGCCGGTCAAGGTGGCGCAGGCGGCCAAGGTGGCGCAAGCGGCGCCAAAACCTTTGGCCTCGGATGCCGAAATCGAGGCGGCCATCCGCGCCCGGTTCGCCAAGTCTAAGAGCGGGATCGACAAGTTTACGGTTCGGGTGCAGGGGGGAGTGGCCACCATCGAAGGCAAGACCGATGTGGTCCAACGCAAGGCTGCCGCGACACGCATGGCGAAGGCGGCAGGGGCAAAGCAGGTGATTAATAAAGTGGAGGTCAGCAGCGCAGCCAAGCAGAAGGCGGCGGAAAACCTGACCGAAGGGCGGCGGCGCGCGCAAGTCAAGCGCAGCGAGGCGCCACGCTGAGCAGGCCCGGTCCCCAGCGAAAGCCAGACGGGCTGCCGCTGAGGCTGCATGGAACCGAGCCAATGGCTAACGAATCTCGAGCGTGAAGGGCATGAGCTTCAGGTATGCGCCTTGGCCGAAGCTGGAGGCCGGCCAGCGGGACAAGAGGCGCTCCAGCCACCCCGGGGCTGCCACCAAAGCGGAGGGCTTTTCGAGCAGACGCTCCAACAGGCTGCGCTTAGGCGGGTACACCAGGATGGTCAACGGTTCCTGCGCCGGAATTTTGGCGCGCTCCCGGACCAGCTCGAAGGCGCGGTCCAGTCCTCCAAGCTCATCGACCAGTCCGCGGGCGTGCGCCTGAGAGCCGAGCCAGACGCGTCCCTGGGCCAGGGGCTCGATTTCCTCGAACTTCCGCTTGCGCGCGCCGGCGACTCTTTCCACGAACGCCTGATAGGTGGCGTCGACGCCTTCGCGTAGCTTCTGTCGAGCGGCGTCGCTGAGGGGCACGTAGTCCGAGTCGATATCGGCAAAGCGGCCGCGTGTTAACAGGTCCTTAGTGATGCCAAGTTTGCTGTACAGACCGCGCAAGTTGACCTTTCCGTAGACCACCCCTATGGAGCCGGTGATCGTTCCGGGATAGGCCACCACGGGGGCGCCGCTCATGGCGATGTAATAGCCGCCGGAAGCCGCCTCGTCGGACATGGAGACAACCAGCGGCTTGCTGCCATTCAAGAGATTCATTTCGCGCCAGATTTCGTCGGAGGCAAAGGCGTCGCCGCCCGGCGAGTCGATGCGCACTACGGCGGCGCGGATCGACTTGTCCTCGCGGACCTGACGCAAAGTCTTTATGAACTCTTCCGAGGCGATCCCGGCGTCCTGCCCGAATTCGCTGCCCGCGCCTCGGCTAATCGTACCCTGAGCCAGGATCAGGGCCACCCGGTTGCGGCTGGGCGAGCTCTCCGCAAGAACGCTGCGGAGATAGTCTCGGGGATTCAGGCGGTTCAGACGCGCCACGCCGGCCTGTTTGGCCAGCTCCTCAAAGAATTGATCTTCGTACAGCAGCGAGTCCACCAAGCCTCGGTCTGCCGCCTGGCGGGCCAAGAACGGGCCTTCGTCGATGATGGAACGAATCTCCTCCGGCTTGCGGTTGCGGCCGTTGGCGATGGTCTGGACCAAGTGGCCGTAGAGCTCGTCGAGGATGCTGTTGAGCACCTCGCGGGTCTCCGGGCTCATGCTCGAGCGGGTGAACATATCGCCGAAGTCTTTGTACTTGCCGGCGTGCTGAATCTCCACTGCAACGCCCAGCTTGTCAAGGGTCCCGCGAAGGAACATCAGCTCCGCCCGGAGTCCCTTGAGGTCCAGCATGTCTTCCGGGGACATGTGGATCCGGCCTGCGGTAGTGGCCAGGTAATACTCGCGGGCCGAGGGCATGCGCAGGTAGGCCGCGAGGGGTTTACCTGCGGATTTCAGGCGGGCCAGATCGGCGTGCAGCTCCTGGAGCTTTGCCCAGCCGGTCCCGATCCGTCCTGGCATCAACACAACGGCCTTAATGCGCGCGTCGTTTTCGGCGCGGCGCAGCAGCCGCCAGTAGTCGGTGACGGTCAGCGGCGCCTTGGCTTGCAGCAGCGGGATGGGGAGATCGAGAGGAGCGCGCTCGGGGATATCTCCCTCGAGGTTGAGCACCAGAGCGCTCGCGGGGCGAATGGTTGGGGGACGTTCCGATAAGCGGGCGATGAGCAAGATGCCCACCACCAGTGTGAGCACCGCCAAGACGATGCCGGCCAGCAAGCCAATCAGGAATCGGAGCATAGGTGGGTAGCCGCCTTAAATGGATTGTTGGCTGGGGAGCGAGCAGGGAAGGTTGGACCAGCCACACTATGATTCTACCCGAGGCGGCGTTTTCCCCCCGCTGCTCCGGTCAACTCAGCACCGGGAGTTTGATGACCTTCTTTTGGATGGCGTATTGAACGAGCTGCGCCTTATTGTGAATGCCGAGCTTGCGCATCAGGTTGAACTTGTGAGCCTCCACGGTTTTGACGCTCAAGTCCAACTGGGTGGCGACCTCTTTGACGGAGTTGCCCTCGGCGAGCATTTTCAGAACCTCTTTTTCCCGCGGAGTAAGGCTGGCGAAACGGGGCAGCCGGTCGGTGGTCTTGACCCGCGAGCGGAAATCGTGGACCAGTTGGGAGAGCATGCGGGGACTGAGGTAGCTGCCCCCGCGGAATACATCCCGGACAGCCGAAGCGAGCTGGGAGGCCGGGCTGTCTTTTAGGATGTAACCGTTGGCGCCGACCTCCATGCTTTCCACCAAGTAGTCTTCGTCGTCATACATGGTAAGGAACACCACTTTGGTGTCCGGGCGGTTCCTCCGGATTTGTCGGGCCACCTCGAAACTGCTCGGGCCTGGCATGCCGATGTCCAGCAGGACCACATCCGGCTTGAGTTCGGTTGCTTTGTCGGCAGCCGCGGCGGCGTCGGCGGCTTCACCGACCACCTCCATGTCCGACTCGGCGGCCAGTAGCGTTTTAATGCCCTGGCGGAACAGCGTATGATCGTCCGCCAACAGAATTCGAATCTTCGACATAAAGCCTGCTTTGCCTCACATTCGCCTGGTTGGATCGGGCAGACGGACTTCGATGCGGGTTCCTTTGCCAGCTTGGGAACGGACCTGGAATTCTCCTCCCAGCAACGCGGCTCTCTCTTTCATGCCGGTCAACCCGAACGCGTTCGGCTTGGCCAACGCTGCTGGGACGTCAAAGCCCACGCCGTCGTCCTCCACGTTCAAACTAATCTGTCGATCGGCGGCCTTCAGCGAAAGCTTTATGGTGGATGCGGAGGAATGCCGGGTGGCGTTATGCAGGGATTCCTGAACCAAGCGGTAAATGGCTGTCTGAACCGGAGGAGGGAGCTGCGGCAGGGGGCCGATTTTCAACCGAATTCGGATCCCCGTAAGTTGTTGGGTACGGGCGGCGAGCTGGCGTATGGCTGCCGGCAGGCCAAGCTGGCTGAGGGCAGCCGGGCTGAGCGAGGAGATAACGCGCCGGATTTCGGTGATCGTGTGCTCGGTCAGACTGCGGGCTGAGGCAAGCGCCGGAGCCAGGTGAGCCGCCTCAGGAGGAAGTTTCTGCTCCAGCATCTCCAGCTCCAGCCGGATGCACATGAGCGCTTGGCCGGCCTCGTCATGGAGTTCGGAACTGATGCGCTTCCTTTCTCTCTCTTCGACCTCCACCAGGCGTTCCGCCAGACGGCGGACCTGGTCTTCCTTCTCGGCGAGGCGTTGGGTCAGGCGCGCCTTTTCCGCCGCCAGCGAACAATGCTCCGCCGCCGTCTCCAGCAACCTGCGTTCGCGGGGCAGCCAGGGGTAGGCCTTGGGAAACGCGAATTGCATGACGCCGGAGAAGCGGCCTTCCGCCAACAGCGGGACGGACCAGACAGTGTACTCAGGCCGATGCCATTGCGGCAGAATGGCAAGCCGGGGTCCGGGCCGTCCCACCAGTTGGCAGCGCGGCCGGCGGAAGCGAGGAACCGAACTAGCCGCTAAAGGAATCGTGCCGGGGCCGGCGCCCTCCGGCAGGGCGTGAAGAACCTTCCAACTTTGTGCGCTCCGGTCCAGCCAGAATACTGCCGACCGTTCTGCCTGGGCGTATTCCGCCAACGCCTCCAGCATGCGGCCGAGCAGCTCCTCTAGCGTGCGGGATTCCAGTTCCGCTTGAAAGAGCCGGTGATAAGTCCTCGCCTCCGCCTCAGCCACCTCGTGGAAAGCCCGGTTCAAGGACAGTGTGATCCAGAGGCGCCAGAGATCGGCGGCCAGGTGCAGTTCCCGTCCTGATTCCTTCTCCGGAGCCGGCAAAGCCTCACGGAGGAGTCGCACGTACTCGTCGATGGCCCGGGCCATCCCGACGGCAGGGGCGTCCAGTTTGGCGAGGCGGCGTCCGTGATAGGCGACTTGTTCTCGGTAGGCCTCGAAGGACCAGCACGGGGAAGGCTGGGGGCCAAGCGCGCCTGGGGCCAAGGCAGCGACTGCTTTTCGGATCGGCGGAGTCAGGGGAAGCTGTCGCAGGGCGCGCTCGAACATGCGTTGGATTCGAGAGGCGCGTTCTCGCAGGTGGGCGGCTAGTAACTCTAAGCGCTGTTCCGCACTAGCCCCTGCCGCGGCCAGCGCGGAGTCTTGCTCTGGATTTGCGCCCTTCACCGCAATAATTGATCGGTGTGGTTTGCCGGTTTCAGCAGGGTCATTGGGAATAGACGGTGCCTGCGGGCCAAGGCGTGGCCCGGCTGTGGCGAGTGTCCCTTAGGCGCTTGTTTTGGTACAGCGTGGCATCTGCTTGGGCGAGAAGGTCCGCGCCGTTGTCCCCGCCGCGGTGCAAAGCGACGCCGAAGCTCGCTGAGACCTCAACATTCAGAGGCCCGCCCGGCCCCTGAATGGCGTAGAGCCCGCGTACGCGGGAAGCCAGGGAGGCGGCGAAAGTGTGGGGATCTTCGAGCGCCGTGGTCACGATGACCAGGAATTCGTCTCCGCCCCATCGGCAAACCACGTCCTGCGGCGGGAACTGGGCCGCGAGCCGCTGCGCGAAGGCCACAAGGACTTGATCTCCAACCGGGTGACCATAGCGGTCGTTGATGGTCTTGAAGTGATCCAAGTCAAACAGCAGGATGCAAAAGGGCCTCCCAGCCATCTGATTCCCTTCGATGAGCGCTTCGGCACGACGCCGATTGGCCAAGCCGGTGAGGGGATCGGTGTGAGCTAGGGTTTCGGCCTCCTCCAGTCGCCGGTGGAGCCGACGGATCTGCTCTTGCATTTGGGCTGCGGCTGCGTGATTCTGAGTGTGCATCTGTTCCGTACAGCGCCGGAGACGGGAAGCAGCCTCGGCGATCCGGACGCGGATCAAGCTCAGGCTGTCCAGTTCGGCGGCGGCTTCCAATTGCCGGGTTACGGCGCGAAACTGAGAGGCGTGCTGGTCGGCCCGTTCGGCCACAGCCGCGGTTGCTTCAGCCACGGCCGCTAGGATCTCCCGCAGGTCCTTTTCCCGGGCTTTGAGAACGTCGGACGAGAGGGCTTTGAATTCACGGAGATGATCGTCGAGACTCTTGCGGGCTAACTCAAGAAGTTCGGCGGTGGGGGCGGAGCCCAGGGTCTGGCGCAATTGACGCAACTGCTGCCGCAGACCGACTGCTAAGTCCCGCTCGACTTCCACTACGTGGGCTTCCACGCTGGCGAGGGCGGCTTGATACGAACTCACAGCAGAGCGGGACTGGCGCTCGAGCTCCTCCAGCCGGTCCAACGATTTCTTGATGGAAATCATGCGCAAGGGTATCCCTCGGGTCACTTATCGGCAGCGAATCTGCCTCTATTCAGTAGGGAATCCCCTTAGCGGCGGAGGGCTACAATGAGGTCATGGAAGACAAACTAGTGATTGCGGGGCGCGAGTTCCGGTCCCGCCTGATTGTCGGAACGGGCAAGTACCGCAGCTTCCCCGAGATGGCCCGATGCCACGAGTTGAGCGGGGCGGAGATGGTCACGGTGGCGGTGCGCCGGGTGAATCTGACCGACCGCAGCAAGGAATCCCTGCTGGACTACATCGACCGTTCCAAGTTCTTCATTTTGCCGAATACCGCCGGCTGCTATACCGCCGAGGAAGCGATTCGTACGGCGCGGCTGGCCCGCGAGGTGGGCCTTTCCAACTGGATCAAACTCGAAGTGATTGGGGATGAAAAAACGCTCTTCCCGGACAACGAAGGGCTGTTGGAGTCCACGCGTACGCTGGTAAAAGAAGGCTTTGTCGTGTTGCCCTACACCAACGACGATCTGGTCAATGCCAAGAAGCTCATCGACGCGGGGGCAGCGGCCGTAATGCCGCTAGCGGCCCCCATCGGGTCCGGCATGGGCATCCAGAACGCCGCCAACTTGCGGATTTTGCGGGAGATGATCACCGAGGTTCCGTTGATTGTGGACGCCGGCGTGGGAACCGCCTCCGACGTCGTGGTGGCGATGGAACTGGGCGCAGACGGAGTGCTTTTGAACACCGCCATTGCTTGCGCCACCGAGCCGGAGAAGATGGCCCTGGCGATGAAGCTAGGGGTGGAGGCTGGGCGTTTGGCGTATCTGGCGGGCCGGATTCCGAAAAAGCTGTACGCCAGCGCCAGCAGCCCACTCGAGGGCGTGGTCAGGTAAGGGGCGTGGCGGCGGCCGCCGAAACCGCCCCCGCGTGCAACTCGGGAAATTCCAGCTCGATGCGGGTGCCCACGCCGGGCTTGCTGTCCACGTGCAGGCGATAGTCGTTTCCGAACAGGACCTTCAGGCGCTCGTTGACGTTGCTGATGCCGATGCCCTGCTCGAGCAACGTAGCGAGCTTACTGGGGGGGATACCGACGCCGTCGTCTTCGACGGTGAGGCGGATGCGACCGCCCTCGGCCTTGCAGCGCAGGTGAATCACGCCGCCTTCCAGTTTGCCGCTGAGTCCGTGGCGGATGGAGTTCTCGACGAGCGGTTGAAGGAGCATGCTGGGTACCAAAAGGTCCAGGGTTTCCGGGCTGACCTCCTTTTCGAAGCACAGCTTATCGCCGAAGCGGACCATCTCGATGGCCAGGTAGTCGTCGATAAAGCTCAACTCGTCGCGCAACGGGCTGAGGTTTTCGTGCTTGCGCAACAACCGCCGCAAGATGTTGGAGAGCCGGTAGACCATAGCCCGGGCCTGATCCGGATTGGTGCGGATCAACGACGACACCGAATTGAGGGTATTGAACAGGAAGTGCGGATTGATCTGGCTGGACAAGGCGGCCAGCCGGGCCTGCATCAAAAGCTGCTCTTGTTCGACCAGCTTGGTTTCATTGCGGGCGTTGTTCCAGATCTTCAGAGGCAGGGTGACGGCAAAGATGCTGGTCAGGTATGGAAGCAGTATGCTGAGCGGCTGGTCGCTTGGGCGCGGGATGACAAACACCGCTCCCGGAAACAAGCGTCCGGCCGCGTCCCGGAAGAACTCCGTGAATAGGATCCCCAACACCAGGCAGATCTGGAACAGAGCCCGGCGCCGCCGTGCCGGGTCCCGGAGCAGCCTGCGGAGTTGGAGCCCTGGCAGCGGCGAGAACCGCCAGATGTCTTCGGGATCGGCGGCGCAATCCCGCAGAAGTCCGCCTAGCACCCCGGCGGCGGCCAGCAGAGGCATGGTCAGCAGTTCCCCATTGATTGTGCCGGGCAGGGAGATCAGCACTCCGGAGACCAAGCCCGTGACGTAGCCGGCGAGCAGGCCCGCCAGAAGGCTCGCCTCCAGACCCAGATCCACCGCCTGATAGGACGGCAAAATGACTCGGATTCCGGAGCCAAGGCCAAAGATGGCGGCAAAGCTCAAGGCCAACATCAGGCGCTGGTTGAAGGTGCGCTGCTCGCGCATGAGCATGCGCTTGAAGGGGTTCGAGCGCACCAGAAAACTGGCCAGCGCCGTCACCACGCCCAGCTTCAGCAGAAGCGTCAGAAGATATTGCTGCACGAACTGGCTCCGCCGTTCATTCTATAATGAGTCTTGAGAGGCGTTCTCCACGCCGCGCCGCATTCAGCTTCATGCAGACCACGGCCTCAAGTCTCCGCCTACAAAAGGTGGCGGAAGCGGATTTTCCCTCCCGCTTTGGTCACTTTCGCGTTTACGGCTTCGAAGGCGTGTATGGCGGGCGCCGGGAAGAAGCGGTTGTGCTCCGCATGGGCGACGTCACCGGGGACCCGCCGCCGTTGGTGCGGATCCATTCCCAGTGCCTCACGGGCGACGTGTTCCATAGCCTGCGCTGCGATTGCCGGGCGCAACTGGAACTCTCCCTCAGCCGGATCGCCGAAGAGGGCCGAGGGCTGCTCATCTATGAGCATAAAGAAGGACGGGGCATAGGCCTTTTGAACAAGCTTCGCGCCTACGAACTGCAAGACCAGGGAGCGGACACGGTCGAGGCCAACGAGAAGTTGGGTTTTGAAGCGGACCTGCGGAACTATCGGCTTCCGGCGGAGATTCTGCTTTATTTTCAAGTAGATAAGGTTCGCCTCCTCTCCAATAACCCGCAGAAGATCCGGGCCTTGGAAAAAGCCGGCATTCGAGTCGTTGAACGCGTCTCCTGTGAAGTCCCGCCGGCCCAAACGGCGGAAGCCTACCTGCGTACCAAGAAAGAAAAACTTGGTCATCTGCTGGACCTATAGCAGCCGGACTCAGCCGGGTCAGGAGCGTTAGGTAAATCCCCCGCCTATGGGTTTACAAGCCCCCGCAGGAATTGTGGATCCTTCCAGTCCCAGGCGTGCTCGGGGCTGGCGCCTCTCGGGTCCGCGTTCCAGAGATAGACGTCCCAATGCGCCGCGCCCCGGAAGTGCACTAACCCGCTCCAGAGGCTCAGCGCTACGAACGCAGCCGCAACCCAGGCTGGTTTCGGGCGTGCCTGGAGCCAAGGAATCAGGAAGAAGAGGAAGACCGGCGTTGCCTCTGTGAAATACCGCGGCCCATAGCAATGGCCGGCCGGCCAGTCGGCGAACCAGGAGATCACCAGCCAGTGGGCGGCCAGCCCAGCCATGAGGTAGCGCGGCAGAGGCGCTGCCCAGCCTCGCTTGACGGCCAGAACCATCCCCACCAAGCTGAACGCTAAAACTGGGGAGAAGATCAGCAGCCCCCGGGAGGGGCTGCTCAGGTGCCCGGCTAGGGCGGACAAGAAATTCGGCGCGCTCGCCGTGGAGAAAGGGAGGAATTGCTGCCGCAGGTAATAGGGTTGTAAGAGCGTCCCGTAGACCAACCAGTTGTGCAGCACGAAAGGCGTGCTCGTCAAAACGCCCAGCGACACCCACTGGCGGAGCTGAGCCCGGCGAGTGGACCACAAGTAGAAGACCGCAACCACCAGCCAGACTGCGGCGAGGGGCCGGATGAAGAAGGCCAGAACCAGCGGCACGGCGCTCCACGGGTTCAGCGAAGGCCGCTCGCGCCCCCGGGCCAGAAGGTATAAAGCCAGGGCCAGCATAAGCATGGCCGGACCATGTTGCCAAAGGGCCCGGCTGCCGGTGGAATAGGCCGGAGTGGCATAGGCGAACAGAACGGCCAATAGCATCGCCAAGCGCACGGACAGGTAAAGCCGGGCGGTCAAGAACACCACAACCGCAGCGGTGGCGATTACGAAAGAAGCAATCACCAGCTCCGCCAACGCGAAACATTCCGTATACCGGCGTTCGAAAAAACAGCGCATGGCGGGGGTCAGCCGGTTTCCTGCCAAACTCAATGCGGCCGGTCCCGCCAGACGCAAAGCAGCATCCAAAGCCAGCAGCACCGGCGCAGCAACCACCGGCGTGCCGATCGGATAGGAGTAGTAAGCCCGTCCTCCGGGCGGGCAGCCTTCTGCGGGAGAGGGTTCGCGGACTTGCTTGTCCGGACCCACGCACTGGATGCCCTGGAAGCGGTGGGCCTTCAGGTCGCGATGGTATTCGTCCAGATCGGTGTTTCGTTCCCGGAGGAGGCTGAGGGCCAGCGGCACCGTCCAGCGGGAGTCAGAGGAGGTTCCGATCGGACTGAGCCCGTGGGTGAGGAAGACCAGCAGGAACAGAGCGGGCACAACCCAGCGCCCGTTGTGGTCCGAATCGCGCTTGCGCAAGCCACAATTTTACCGCTCCGGCCCCTGGCAGCCGCCGTTTGACGGAACCCGGCTGGCGCGGAGGTCGTATTGTAGATCAAGACGCCGGGAGGGGAGAGAACCGCGCACCGTGATCGAAGTCCGAAACCTGCGTAAGACGTATGGCCCCGTGGTGGCCGTGGACGGCGCCACCTTTGAGGTCCGGACAGGGGAAGTGTTTGGGTTGCTTGGGCCGAATGGTGCGGGCAAGACCACCACCATCCATTGCATCTCAGGGCTTTTGAAACCGGTTTCGGGCCGGGTGCGGGTGGCCGGATACGACGTTGTCGAGCAAGGCAGAGCCGCACGGGCGTCCATTGGCGTAGCCCCTCAGGAGCTGGCGCTCTACGAAGACTTGAGCGCGGCGGAAAACCTCGCCTACTGGGGTGGAGTGCAGGGCTTGCGCGGGGCGCAGCTCAAGCAGCGCATCGAAGAGACTTTGGAGCTCTTCGGGTTGCAGGACCGTGCCCGAGAGCCGGTCAAGCGCTTCTCGGGCGGGATGAAACGCCGCCTGAACTTCGCGTGCGCGGTGGTCCATAGTCCCAAGGTGCTGCTGCTCGACGAGCCAACCGTTGGCGTCGATCCGCAGAGCCGGGTGCGGCTGCTGGAGATGGTGCGCGAGCAGGCCGCGCAAGGCGTGTGCGTGCTCTACACCACGCATTACATGGAGGAGGCGGAGGCGTTGTGCGACCGGCTGGCCATCATGGACAACGGCCGACTGATCGCCCAGGGGACTCTGGCCGAGCTGCGTGCCGTGCTGGGGGAAAGGGAGCTGTTGAGCTTGACGGGAACCTGGGAAGAGCGCAGCGTACGGGCGGCCCTGGAGCGGATGGAAGGGCTTGAGATCTTGCAGGTCAAGCCGGAGGAACTTACGGTGGCGGCGGTGGATGCTTCCGCGCGGCTCGCCAAGATTTTCGGCCTCCTTGGGGCGGCGGGGGCGGAGATCCGCGGGGCCACGGTGCGGCAGCCGAGTCTGGAGAGCCTATTTATCCGGCTGACGGGGAAGGAGCTGAGGGAATAGCGCCATGAGAACGGCCCTGCTCTGCGCCCGCAAAGATCTGCTGCGCATGGCGCGCGACCCGGTGGGGCTGGGCGTGTGGCTCGGCATGCCGATATTGGTTGCCCTGGCGCTATTGGCTTTATTCGGCCGGGAGGATCCCAGGCCGCAAGGGGTGCTGTTCATCGCCGATGACGACAGGACGTTCTTGAGTTCGCTTGCGGCCCGCGCCTACACGCAAGGGGAGCTGGGACAGATGATCACGACTCGCGCGGTCCCCTTGGAAGAGGGCCGCAGGAGAATGCAGGCCGGAGAAGGATCGGCGCTGCTGGTGATCCCCAAAGGATTCTCCGCCGCGGTTCTGGGCAGCGGCAGGGCGACGCTGGAACTCGTCACCAACCCCTCCCAGGCCATTCTGCCGGGCATGCTGGAGGAGATTACGGAGATTCTGGCGGATGGCGCCTGGTACTTGCAGCAGCTTGCGGGTGAGGATTTGCGCCGCTTCACGGAGCTTTCGGGAAGGCCGCCCGACCGGATGATCGCCGATTTCAGCCTGCGCATCGCCCATTTAATCGATCGGGTAGGCGGCTATGTGGATCCTCCCGTGATCGACGTCGTCCGCGATGCGCCGCCGTCCGAAGCCGCCGGACCCGTCCCGGTTACGTCGCTGATGTTTCCCAGCATGGTCTCAATGGCGGTGTTGTTCCTGGCCTACGGGTACGCGGGCGACATATGGCGGGAGAAGCTCGGCGGCACGCTCCTACGGACGGCGGTTACGCCCGTTTCCATGAGCCAGTGGCTGGGGGGAAAGCTGCTTGCGCTGGGGGTGTTGTTTGGCTCTGTCGGGCTGGCGGCGCTGGTCGTGGCGAAACTGGCGTTGGACTTAAGTGTGCACAACGGCGCATTGTCCGTCTGCTGGGTTGTTGTGGCCGGCTTGGGGATGCATCTGCTGATGCTGCTGTTGCAGATCGCCGCCGGTGACATCCGGACCGCCCACGTAACGGCCAACATAACGGTCATGACCCTGGCGATGCTGGGCGGCAGCTTCTTTCCGTTTGAGATGATGCCCGCCTGGCTGGCGCGGGCCGGGCAGTGGACGCCCAACGGCTGGGCGTTACTGAAACTCAGGGGCATGCTGGACGGCAGTGCAGACGCGGCAGGCATCGCCAGCGCATTTGGGATCGCCGCCGCTGTGAGCGGCCTGCTGTTCTGGTGGGCGTCGAGGCGGTTGCGCAACCGGTTCGTCCTTTAGGAAGGGGCATGCTAAGAGCAATAATCTTTCTGGCCCGCAAAGACCTGGCGCAGATGTTCCGCCACCCTTCCACGTGGCTCTGGGCCTTTCTAATGCCGCTGCTGTTTTTCTTCTTCATCGGAAACGTGACGGGTGGTTTCTCCCGGCCTCGTCCGGCGGCCGAGCGCATCGGCATGCTGGCGCCGCCGGATGCCGGCTTTTTGGCCGAGCACCTGGAGCGGAGGTTGTTGCAACTCGGCTACCAGGTGGAGAGAGTACAAGACGAGCAAGCGTTGGCGGCCTATGGCAGGCGTTTGACCGTGCCCAGCCATTTCACAGACGACGTACTGAAGGGCAAGCAAGTCCTGCTGCGGTTCGGCCGGAGCGGCCAGGGCGCGGCCGCTGTTTACGATGAGATCCGCGTCAAGCGTGCGGCCTACACGGTGCTGGCCGACCTGCTGGTGGCGGTGCGGGATGGCGAACCGGCCACCGCGGAGGCCATGGAACGGCTGGCGGCAGTGCCCCAAAACATACAGGTCGCGGTCGCCGCCGCCGGAAGGCGGAAGGTCATCCCCGGCGGCTTCCAGCAAGCCGTGCCGGGCAGCATGGTGATGTTCCTGTTGCTCGTGATGTTCACCACGGGCGGGGTCAGCCTGTATGAGGAACGAACCCTCGGGATTCTGACGCGGCTGGCCTCGGCGCCCATCTCACGCGGCGCGGTTGTGGCCGGCAAGTGGTTGAGCAGGTTTGGGCTGGGCATGATCCAGGCGGCCTTCGGGATGGCCGCCGGAACCCTGTTTTTCAAAGTAGACTGGGGCGCCCACTTGGGGGCCGTGGTCCTGCTGCTGGTCTCCTATGGAGCGCTGGCGGCAGCCGGCGGGATGATCCTCGGAAACTTCGGCAGGACCGAAGGCCAGGTGGTGGGCCTCGGCGTGATCCTCTCCACCGCGATGGCCATGCTGGGAGGCTGCTGGTGGCCGGCCGAGATCACGCCGCTGTGGGCGCAGAAGATCGGCCTGCTATTCCCAACCGGCTGGGCGATGGATGGCTTACACCGGCTGATGAGCTTCGGGGACACGCCTCTGGCGGTGGTTCCGCACGTAGCCGCCATGCTGCTTACGGCGCTGGCGGCCGGCGCCGTGCTCGCGCGCCGGTTCCGCTTCCAGTAACGCCAGCGATTACACCGAACATTGGATCAGTTGCCAGACCTCATCCACGTCCTGCTCGGTCGTGCCGATGTTGCCGATCGAGAAGCGGATGACAAGCTGCCCGTTGAGCTCCGTGTGCCAGAGAAAGGTCTTGCCGGTGGCGTTCACGCGCTCGACCAGCCGCGCGTTGTCTTCGTTTGACCCCTTGTAGCGGAAACAGACCAGGGCGAAGTGAACCGGGGCCACGCGCTCGAAACGCGGATCGGCGTCCACGGCGGCGGCGATGCGCTTGGCGTACCCAATATGACGCCGCAAGATCTCCATCACGCCCTGCCTGCCGTAATAGCGCATCACGAACCAGAGCTTCAGGGAGCGGAACCGGCGGCCCATGGCCAGCGAATAGTCCATGGGGTTAATGTTCAGCCCCTCATGGCCCGTGCGCAGGTACTCCGGCACCAACGTGAAGGCCTGCCGCAGCAGGTCCGGACGGCGAGTGAAGAAGGCGCTCAAGTCCGAGGGCGTGAACAGCCACTTGTGGGGGTTCATCACCACGGAGTGCGCCCGGGCGGCCCCTTCCAGGATCCAGCTCAACTCAGGGAGGATGGCCGCCGCGCCCGCGTAAGCCGCATCGATGTGCAGCCACAGGCCGTGTTTTTCGGCGATGTCCGCGATGGCGGCCACGGGATCCACGGCGGCGAACGACGTCGTGCCCACGGTGGCGACCACGCAGAAGGGCCTCAGCCCTGCTTTCTTGTCAGCTTCGATCGCCTCGGCCAGCGCCTCTGGCCGCAGTCGGAATTCGGCGTCCACCGGAATCTTGCGGACGTTTTCCCGGCCGATCCCCAGGGCAATCGCGCCCTTCTCCACCGAAGAGTGAGCTTGTTCGGAGCAATACAGCGTCAGGCCGCGTTGCATTCCTTTGTTGCGGCTTTCCGGATCCGCCATTTCCCGAGCGGCAGCGATGGCATGGACCGTGCCCATTGACGCCGTGTCGTAAATGATGCCGAAAAACTCCTCCGGTAGACCCAGCCACTGGCGCAACCAGCCCATGGTGACGGCCTCCAGCTCGGTGCTGGCCGGAGAGCTGCGCCACACGATGGCGTTGGTGTTCAACGCCGCCGTCAGCATCTCGCCCAGTACGCCGGGAGGAGACGCCGAGCTGGGGAAATAGGCCAGAAAGCGCGGATGATTCCAATGCGTGACGGCGGGAAGCACCAGCCGTTGAAAGTCCTCGAGGATCCGGTCATAGCCCTCGCCGGTTTCGGGCGCCGCCGGGGGCAGCTTGGCCGCCAGATCCCCGGGCTGCATGTTGGGGGAAACGGGATACTGGCGAGGATCTTCCAGGTAGTCTGCGATCCAGTCCACGATTTGATGCGCGGACCGGCGGAATTCATCAATTGGTTTGCTCATCGGATGCGAACGACGCCGGATGCGGTTAGCTTGGAGGCCTCTCCGGCGGTTACCTTCCAGTTTCGGTCAAAACGGCCCTCAACCGCCACTTCCTGAAGCGACCTCTTGAACAGGAGGTAATCGCCGAAGCTGCGCAGTAGCTCGTAGGGCAAAGGCTTGGGAGGGACTCCCGGCCGCCGCGCTTGCTCCGCGCCGGTCCACCAAGGCAGGCCGGAATTGATCAAGGCGTAGCGACCGTTGAGCCCCGGCGCAACAAAGACCAGTCCGTAGTCTGCGGCGCTGGGGCTGAGTTCCAGGGGCAGGCGGGAAGCCAGGAGGGCGATCAACCGATTGGTCTCCTTGGTCCCGAACAAGATCAGGTCGCTCGTCTGCAAATCAGATTCGCTGACTTCGGCGTCTGCGGCCACGCGCAGGGACAGCAAGAGCCGTTCGGGCGGACGCGCCCAGTTGGCCGCGGCTTCGGCGACGCGCCTGCGGCGCTGGAGCTCCTCTTCATCGGGGTTGTCGGCAGTCCCATAGACGTAGAGGTGCCTGCGGGCTATAGCCTGAGCGATGGGTCCCTCCAAGCCCGGGCCTTTCGAGCCTTCAGGCCTGCGGTACGGCTGGACCCGCCACGTTCCGGCGACCTTCGAGAAAGAGAGCCGCGGACCCACCGCCACTCGCAGCGGGGCGCCGTCGATGCGTACCGTCAGTGACCTTGCGCCGCGGCAGCGAGGGCAGGGATCGAGCTTGAGCGTCAAGCCGTCCACCCCTTCGGTGCGGAGGACAATCTCATCTGGGTTGGCGAAGGCGGCGTCCACCGAGGCTAACTCGCCGGGCGTCAATCCGTCGATCTCAACCCAATAGGCGGAACGGTACTGGTAGCTGCGGGTGGCAAAGGAGACGCGCTCGGGGAATGGGTCGCGGCGGAAGGCCTGAAACCACTGAAAGACGCCGTTTCCGCGATAGGCATAGTCCCAAGCGTTGTGCTTGACGGCAGCGTATTCGGTGTAGTCCACCCGGACCCCGGCCGCGCTCATGCGGTCGCGCCGGCGGCGATTGGTTTCGGGAAGCACCAGCGGATCGAGCGCGCCCTGGTAGATGCGCACCGGCACGTTCAAGGCGTTGCCCAGCAGTTCCTCGGTTTCCGGCAGCGCGCTGGGGCAAACCAGGGCCATGGCGGCCCATAGGTCGGGACGGGTCAGCCCCAGCCATAGCGCGCCGGCTCCACCCTCGGCAACGCCCGTAAGATAGATCCGGTTCTCGTCGATCGGCAAGCGCCGCCGCACGTCTTCGAGTACATCATAGACATCCTTTTCGGGAATCCCTTGGTAGCCCAGGCTGCCTCGGGCCAGAGGCGAGACGACGATAAAATCGACCTCTGGAAACGGGGGGAACGGCCGGTTGCCGGCTTCGGAATCCGGCTCCCGCGGCAGATTGCCGCGCCCGAACACGCGCCGGAGATTGAGCCGGTGATTGGTTCCCGCCTCATGGAGGCTGATCACCAGCGGGTACTTCGCCGCGGGGTCGAAACGGCGCGGGACATAGAGGGCGTACGGTTGATCGGTGTCATCGACGCTGGAGAAGAACGTCAGGACCTGCGGACCTGTGGGCAGCGGCTGCGCGCACAGCACGGCAGCCGCCAACAATCCCAAACGCCAGACATTACCCACGAGCCTCCTCCAGGACCACCGGCAGCCACCCCTGGAACCACTCCCGGAACTGCTCCAGGCGGGCCACCGTGGCCGGGGCCAAGGGGCACGCCGGAGCGCCCATCTTCAGCCCCCTTAGCGACGCTGCCTCCTTGAGCGCCAGCGGGAAGGGGAACCGTACCGACCACGCAATGAACTCGTGCAGACGCGCCTCCAGCCGGTCCCGCTTCTGGGTGGCGTTCGAGAGGATGGCGTTCGCCAGCCCCACCAGCAGCTCCGGCAGCGTGCTGGCCACGCCCGAAATCAGCCCGTCTGCGCCCTCCATGCGGGCCTCGGTGTAGATCCGGTCGTCGCCGATCAGAATGACAAAAGGGGTTTGCGCCCGAGCCGCCTTCATCCGCCGGAATTCGTCCATGCGGCCCGACGAATCTTTTACCCCCGCAAAGCGGCCAGTCGCCAGCAGCCTCAAAAGGGTGTCCAATTCCAGAGGGGTGGTGACGGCCGGCATGTTGTAAAGCAGCACCGGCAAAGGCACGCCGGCCTCGGCGGCAAAGCGCAGATAAAACTCTTCGATTTCTGCCTGTTCGTAACGGAAAAAGTAAGGTGGCATTAAGAGCAGAGCAGCGGCGCCGCTGGCGGCGGCCTCCCGGGCCAGAGCCACCGCGCCGCCCAGACTGGAATGCGAAATGTTCACTGTCACCGGCAGCGTGCTGCGCTTGATCGCCAGGCGCATCAGCTTGATTCGCTCGGCCAGATCGAAGTGAATAAACTCACCCGTCGTTCCGAGCAGTACGATCCCGTCCAACCCGCTGCGACAGGCGAAATCCACCAGCTCCAGAGCCGCCGACACGTCAATTTCGCTGCCGCTGTCCCGGCGCGGCGTCACCAGCGCGGCATGCACACCCTGCAACATGAACGGTTGACTCCTCCCATCCCGCTAATTCGATTGTCGCTCAAGCCAACCCTCGCGGCCAGAAGGCGAGTTCACGGCGGACATCGGTAGGCGCACAAATCCCGCGCGTGCCGTATCTGCGGCGCTGTCGTTGAGAGGAAGTGTCCTGGCGGCCGGCCAGAATGCTACGGTCCGGGCCGTGCCTGCCGCTTGCGGTAGGCTTCGTAGGCGGCCGCGCCCAGCTTCTTCTTCAGGTACTCTTCGTATTCCTTGATCAACTGCGGATCGCGCGGGCGGCTGTAAATGTCGGTGGACTTGTACTTCCCTTCGGCGAACTTCATGCGCGTCCACTCGTCATGAATGTGGGTGATCTTGGCCTCATCGACCAGCTGTTGCACCATGTGCGGAGGGATGAAGTTGACGCCTTCCCGATCGCCGAAGACGACGTCACCCGGCATAACCGTCGCGTTGCCGATCCGGACCGGGACGTTGATGCCGGTCACCATTAAACCCCGGATGGCCGGTGGGACCGCAGCTCGGAAGTATCCAGCCAAGTCCAACTTGGCGATCCCCTCCAAGTCCCGGATCGCGCCGTCGATCACGAAGCCCGTGCCCGCTGTCTTCATGATGTAATACGCGAGGTTATCGCCGATGATGCCGCCGGCATCCACGTTTCCTCCGGCGTCAATCACGATCACATCTCCGGGTTGGAGCAGGTCCAGGGCAGACTGGTGCGTCAGCGGAACGGCGTTGCCTTTCTTCTTCCACTCCTCGGCATCCACCTGCGCCACCTCCTGGCGTACGGGCATCAGTTGCAGTGTCAGCGCGCGGCCGATCAGCTTCTTGCCCGGGTTGAGCACCTGCAATCCACTCACAAACGTCACCGAACCCGGCCTTCCCGGTGCGCCTCCCCTCGCCCCCATGACTTCCTCCGAGGACATGCTCTCGAACTCCTTCAGAAGGGCATCGGGAACCTTCGGGCGCCCGTCCGGGAAACGCTCGTAGGGGTTCTGGGCGGTGTACTTAATGAGCTCTTCGCGCGTGAGCGAGAAAACCTGGGCGCGGGCAGCCCCCGCGGACAAGACCAAAACGGCTAACGCCAGTGCGGCCTTCTTGGATCGCATGGTCATGGTTTATCCCTCCCTTTGATACTACGCAGTGATTAGGCAGTATATACCAACGATGGGCTTTGCTGGATCTGAACCCCTCGCGCGAGCATCTGTAAGGAGGGGCCAGAGGCGGGCTAACTCCGACGTCCGGAACAGTACTCAGGCAGTGCGGGGGAAGAGAGATCCCGCAGCCTCAGCGCGGATTTGCCTGAAACCCAACGCCTTCGCTAAATTTGAGCCTACCCGAGGCCGATAGATGCGTATATGAGCGAGCGCCGCGTTGAGACGCGCATGTTGTGTTCCGAGCTGGTGGACGTTCATTGGGTGGACTCCCATGGGCGCCGCCGCCACGCCGTGGCCAATTTGGAGGACATCTCCACCTCCGGCCTCTGCTTGCAGATGGACGGTCCGATCCGTTTGGACACGGTGGTCCGAGTCTGCCATCCCAAGGGCGAATTCCGGGGAGTGGTCCGCTATTGCCTTTACCGCGAGATCGGCTATTTCCTGGGGGTGCAGTTTCTTCCGGGCTGCGCCTGGTCGCCGGAACAATACCAGCCGCAGTACCTGCTCGATCTGAGAACTCTGGTCGACCTCAGCGCGGAACGGGCTGTTTCCCTCACGGATAAGCCTGATCCGGATGCCGGTTGAGCCGCCGGCCGGCGCGAACTCGCGCTGCTTCAATAACGGTACAGCCAGCGAGCCTTCTCGATGACCTTCGCAACATTCGGAAGAAACGCGTCTTCCAGCGGCGGGCTGTAAGGAATCGGTGTGTCGGGTGCGGCTATGCGCACAAGCGGCCCGTCCAGGTACTCAAAGGCTCGTTCTGCGATCCTAGCCGCGATCTCCCCGCCCACTCCCCCGGTCAGGGTATCCTCATGCAGCAGGATCGCCTTGGACGTCTTCCGGACACTGGCCAGAATGGTCTCCTCATCGATGGGCAACACCGTCCGGAGATCCACAATCTCCACTGAGATCCCTTCCTTCGCCAGTTGCTCAGCGGCATCCCGGGCCGTGTAAACCATCGCCCCGTAGGTGATGATCGAAAGGTCCTCCCCTTCCCGGAACACCCTGGCCTTCCCGATGGGCACGGAGGCCTCGGCCAGCGCGGACAGGTGCTCCGCCTTGCCGTGGCCGTAGGGATGGCCG
>JAIMAR010000295.1 GCA_023511855.1 Bryobacteraceae bacterium | reverse complement strand
CAATAACAGGTCGTCTCCGCCCGCGTAGACCGTATATGTGGAAGGAAATTCACGTGCAAGCAACCAAGGCAGGCAGCCGCTAAAAAAGAAATCCATCATCCGGCTCAAGGCGGCCGTGCGGCTGAGGCTGATGTCCGGACCGAGCCCGCGTTGAAAAATCAGTCCCAGGTTATCCACGTCTGCCTTGAGTACAGCCAGGCGGCGCACGCCGCGCAGCTCGCCGTTCTGTTCGACGATGTCATCGGAGGCGATTTGTTCGAAGAGTTTCAAATCTCCCGGCTGGCAGGCGCGAGCCTGCTCGCTGAGGCTGCGATAAGCGGCTTTCGCCAGATCCGCCTCGGTTAGCCGGGGGACATAGTTAGCCACGAAGCGCAGAGCCAATTCGGGGACCAAGCGGTCGTTCTGCTCCGGCCGCCAAAGCTCCCAGCCAGAGCGGCTCGAGGACAGGCGTTGGGGACGTTCGACATCCACATGGAGAATGAGGCTCTGCCAGAACTCAAGGCTCAGGGCCCCGGGTTCGCCTTCCCAACGGATGCTGACCGCTTTCGGAAGTATGCGCCCGAGCTCGTACTCTTGTTGGCATGGATCGCAGCGGTAGAGCGGCTCCTCGGCATCTGTGGATTCGCGATTCGACCCGGGCCGCACTCCGCACGCCTGGCATACCCAACCTTCTTGATAATCGGCGTCCGAGTGAACGGCGCCGTGAAGCAGACAGGTTCGGAACGGGCGAAGTTTTTCGTTTTCGACACAGGCGGAAAGGCGACCAACGAGGCCGACATAGTGGCCGCGAATTAACTGGTCCGCACTGAAAGGCGGTGAGAGGGCAAGATTCAGCGCGAGTTGTCCTTTCCAGCGGCGGTAAATCCAGGGTTCGATCCGGCCCCGGAGAGCATCTACCGTAGACTCCGTTGAGCTCAAGTCGGGCAGGAGGATCAGGAATCGGCCTCCCGCGCACTGTAAGAGAGAAAACACGGGAAGCCCGAGGGCCGAGCGTGCGTCCATGGCCGCAGCCTCCAGGATCAAGGTCATGTAGAAGCTGCGCGCGCGGAGGATCCGGTTCACACCCCGGACGCCTTGATGCGCCAACTGAAAGAGCGTGGACTGGATGCCCGACAGGTCTCCTGCCAAGAATCGGAACTTTGGAATCTGGCGATCCCGAATACGGGCTGCATTGTCGAGCGAGCCATCTTCCTCGTGCCAGCGATACAGCGCAGCACCTACGGCTGCGGCCGCGTGGGCGTGGTCGTGCAACGAAATATCGGGCTGGTCTTTCGTGGAGGAAGGGACGGCGTGCAGGTAGCTTCTGGAGAGAGAAAGCAGGGCTTCCTCAAAGAGCTCCTCGTTGGGGCCGGAGGCGATGTGGCGAAACTCATTCAGGAACTTTGCCCACAGCTCCCGGTACCGTTCCGGATATCCTTCCGTTTCAACTACTTCCCGGGGGAATACGTCTTCGCCGGGCAGCAGCGGAGCCAGGGGGATTTCGGAGCGGGTTGGCGGCCTGTCCTTATATATATGTACACGGGCAAACGGGCTGAGCAGGGCTGTGCGAACATAGTCCCCCTGCCCGCGGGTGAGCTTCTCGAACTCTTCGTCTTTTGGCTTGCGCTCCATTCCGGCGGAGAGCCGGTCCGCTTCCGCGCAAAGCCACTCCAGCGGGTCTGATCCGCCCGGATTGTGATGGTGGACGGCTACTTTGCGAATCAGAAACGGGTTGAGACCACCGGGCAATGAAATGTGCTGCTCCTCCAGCCACTCAAAAAACTCGGCCGTGTAGAGTGCGTGCCAATGGGTGAAGCGTCCATCCGGGGTCTGAGGAAGAATGTTTTGGATCAAGTTCTCCGTCGCCGGGCTGAAGCGGCCTTCTCGCCAGTCCGCACGTTGAGCGAACTTGCCAACGTCGTGGAGGAAGACCCCCAGAACGGTTTCCCTCATGGATGGCGGCTCAGGCATGGTGGAGGCCCTTGTCTCTCTCGATAAATTCGATCTGGTCCGGCCGTAGCTCCAACTGATACGTGGTGGCCGGACGCTTGCCGCGGCTTCGGATCTGGTAGGCCGCCGCGCGCCAGTTCAGGGCTTTCTCGAGGGCGCGATGGAGACGCGCCTTGTGTTGCAGGAAAAAGTCCCGAGGCATGCCGTGCTTTAGAACTTTTTGTGTGCGATCCCCCTGGGGCGGGTGGCCGAAGGCCTTTTGGTATTCTTCGAGGAACTCCTGTCCCAGAGCGGGATCGCAGCCTTCGCTCGGGCACTCTACGCCGGGCAATCCCGCTCGTGCGCGGCGAGCAAACAACGCCAGGAAGGCGAACTGAGTCGGGGGTAGAGACAATCGCGTTCCGCCGGCCTCTGCCCAGCCCTCCTCGAGGTTGATGACCAGCCGCACGCCGCCGACCCCTTGCTGCGCCGCGTTCACGGCTCTCTCAAAAGGTACCGATTGTTCGAGCACCCAGGGCGGAAGGATGGAACGCAGCCGCACGAAGGGGATCTCGGCCAGCCGCACCCTGGCTGTGGCGGTGTCGAGCGGGCGGCTGTCGGGCGGAGAAGTGTAGATCACGCGGCTTTGCCGGGACGGGTAGAAGAAGCCGGGGTGGGACTCAAAGGGCGGATCGACGAGCACATGCGAAAGTTGATCCTGCGGCCTGCCGAACAGGCTGAGCGCGTAGCCGAGGTAGTAACCCATCGTCTTCCGCCCACCGGCCAAGGAGACGTGCAGTGAGGCGTTCTCATCGGCGGTGAAGCGGCGCACGCAGTCCAGAATGGTATCCGCCGCGGCTACGTTGTCCGTCTCAGTCTGAAGATCGCGCAGAGGATGCCCCTCATGATTTCGGATGACTTGAATGTGATCGGGGCCAAATTCCGCGGGAGGCATCTCGTACTCCTCAAACAGACGCTGAAACCACCGCTGGTCTGCGTTGAGTAGTCCCAGCCGCGCCCGCTCAGCCCCTTCGCTGGTCGTCAACAGGTGGACTTCCGTGGGGAACCAGGCCGGGCGCCGGACTTGAGTTAGAGCGTAAATGGTCTCCGTTACCACCTGCGGCGTCAGGCCGGCTGCAACCAACAGGATTCTTCTCGGGTACTCGTGCGGTTCTCTCACGATCTTGTCTCCAGCCTCAAGTATGTCCCGAAAAGCCCGGATTTCTTAGATCTCGCAATATTGCGGCGGCTTGGCCTGGGGAAGCGAGCCTTGCGGCGGGGCAGAGCGGATCCCATTGCACTTTAAGCTGAGACCGGCTCACGCGTTGGCTAATCCTCGGCCAAACCGATCAAAGTGAACTTGTTCCCGTAGGACTCGACCAAAACGGAGACCTTCTCGAGTTTCCTCTTGTTCTTGAGTTCGGAGGCGCGCGCCTCTCCCAACTTCTTGAGGAAGGAATCCAGAGCTGAGCCTTGCAGTTGAGAGGTCTGCTTCCCTTGGAAATGCGCGGTTACCGAACGCTGGCCCGGATTGTATGCGAGCGTGGCGTTGTCCCAACGGATGGCGCCCGGAGGCGCAGACCGGCCCGCAGCTCCGGCGTCTGGTTCCTTTGTCCCGGTCGCGCCGCCCGCCGTAGGCGTTGCGGTGGTGCTTCGCGTTGGACCTCCATCTTTGGGGCGCATCGCCCCGTAGCCGACTGC
This sequence comes from Bryobacteraceae bacterium, assembly GCA_023511855.1. Taxonomy (GTDB): domain Bacteria; phylum Acidobacteriota; class Terriglobia; order Bryobacterales; family Bryobacteraceae; genus JAIMAR01. The sequence continues at coordinate 286 of JAIMAR010000295.1, read as the reverse complement.
GGTCTTGGCGCCAAAGCCGAGCCACTGGAACGCATGCCGGAATGCTGCTTCCATGGGCTTCTTCCATTGCTGTCTTTCGGCCAAGTCAGGCGCAAGCCGGATCAAATGAGCTTCATCGCAAGTGACGCAGAAGAAGAAGTCGGACTTGGGAGGTACGGTTAGAAAGCTAATCGGATTCGGTTGCCCGGAGTCGTGGGGGGTCTTGCTCCCAGCGCCATCGGACTCCTTCTCCAGATAGTAAAGGCTCCTGTCTCTTATACACAACAGACCCTGCCGACGAAATTAC
>JAIMAR010000294.1 GCA_023511855.1 Bryobacteraceae bacterium | reverse complement strand
CCAGCGCGGCGGTCAGCCGCTCGACGGTCGCACGCAAGCGTGCGTTTTCCGCCTGCAACCGCGCATTCTCGGCCTCCGGTTCTCGGATTCTCCCATCCATGCTGCCAAACGGCGCCGCCTGTCGCTTGCCGCCCCGCTGGGCAGCCTCCAGCGCGGCGGTGAGCCACTCGACGGTCGCACGCAAGCGTGCGTTTTCCGCCTGCAACCGCGCAATCTCGGCTTCCAGTTCTCGGATCCTCCCGTCCATGCTGAGGCGCAACTTGCCAGAAACTGCCCTCTGGCGCCAAGATCAATTTGCCCAAGGCGGTAAACAAGTACATCAGTATTATGCCGTAAACAAAAAGCTCTGGTAGGGCAGCCTGCTCGATAGTATCCCAAGTACTCACCAGTAGAAAACCGACGGCATTAGTAACAGCCAAAAAAACAGCAGTGGCGGCAAGGGGCGTTATCACCAGCCGAATTAGTCGGTTCGGAGAAGTTACCTTCAGCAGCGGCGTACCCTGTTCGTCCAACACCTGATACGTGGGCGCCACCGCCAGGCGCACTAGACGCAGTTGAAACACATTGCCCCAGAACTCCAGATCAACAGCGGACATGAAGGCACCCTTCGGCGAAATTCCCCACCGGATAGATGCCGAACGACCCCGCTCAGCAGCGGCGACGGCGAAGAGGGCCTACAATCCTGCAGAAACCAGCATCGCGGCCGCCGTCTGCTGTAGCGACCGGTTCGCCCAGACCGCTTGCGGATATCTCATTCTGCGCGATGGTCCATCATTCGGTTCAACTCGATCTCGATACCGCCGACGATGGAGGCCACGACGTTGTACAAAGCGGCCATGATGATGCCCGCGATGAAGCCGATTACCCCGTAGAAGACAGGAGTAATCACGATCACTCCGACGCCGAAGAGCAATACGTCCGGCCCTGCACCGCGTCCCTCAATCCCAGCACCAGCCAAGGAGGCCAAAGAGACCACGCCCCCAATCATCAGCCCCAGCAAGGCGAAGAAAACGTAATGGCTTCTATCTTTCGTGCTCGCGCCAAAGGGTCCCGACATCGGGAAGGATCCGTGTCGTGAGCAAGACGGAAAATAGAAGCCGCGTTGAACGAAACCATGGCGCAAGCGGCCAGGGGCTTTGATCGGACCGCGGCTTCCCTGATGGACATGCTAACGCGCGGCTGCACCCGAAGCAAGCGCCGCACGCGCTGCGAGGGGCAACGAAATCGCCATCGCGCCGCAGCAACCTGCGCCAGGCAGGGGTGGTGGCGGGCAAGCTAACGGCAGCCGCGCGGACCCTGGGCCACGACGGTGTCCTGCGACGCGCCCGCGAGGTGGTTGCCCTGCATGTCGGCCGCTGCTCGTGCCTCATGACCTATCCTCAAGGGGAGCAGCGATCGAGCGCTCGGCCGCCACGCGCCGAGCAACGGCGGGCCATGAGGCCGGACGATGCACGGCGCTGCCTGCCGCCGCAGGCGTTGCGGGGGGACGATGCAGCCATACTGAACGAGACGCGAGACCGCAGACGGTCGGCCGCGGCCGATTCGCTTGCAGCACGAGAGGGCCACGTCACTGGGGCCAGGCGCCACGGCGGGCACGAGCCCATGCAGTCCGTCGTGCTCCGCCCAGGCGCATGTGCCGACCAGCGCCGCTAGGGCTTTGTCATGCCCCGTTCCCTGCGGCCGCGATGCCCAGCCGCTCGCGGATGCCGGCGCTGCTGGCAGCCTCGCTTCCCCAGCACCTCACCATCGCCTCTACGGACTCTCGCTCCCCGCCCCAGCGACCCCGCGCAGCGTTTCGTTCAACACCAAGGCTAAGCTGCCGGGGCCGCCTCGGAGGACGTGGACTCCGCAGAACTGGAATGGCGGCCCCGGTCAGCTTCAGCCGTCGGTTCGGCTCGTTTTTTTGCGGTACCAGCCTGGCGCCTAGCGCCGGTTGACGCTTCCGGAGGTCGGCGAAGATCGCCGTGACGTCGAAGTTGAATTCCGCCGCCAGCTTTTCGCGTATCCGGTGGACATCCGCGACGATGGGGTCTTCCCACATGACGTTATTCTCCCATAAGTTCTTCGGGCGTGCAAATAATGGGCATCCGGTGGCCCAACTTCTCACACACTACTGCAATTCTCCGCGAGATCTGTGCGTTTGCCAAATGCTTGCAATTCCAGGTCAGCAGATAGTCGATCGCGTGAACAGTAGCGACCGCAACATGGCCGGCGTCACGAGCGGCATGCGGCGGAAGGATGCCGGCTGCCAGAATGGCCTCGGTCAACGATTCGGCGTCCTCCGTAATTTCGAGTACCGCCAGACCACCAATCATCGCGAGTCGCTTTTGCACCTCCGCTGGATCGCCCGCGGAGACTTCGTCGATGACGATCTGCGAAACGCAATTCTCAAACTCGCCCCGTCGATTCGCCCACCATTCCTGCGTCGCTTGTTGGTGCGCCACCACTAGCAGGTCACGACTGGGCCGAGCGACCAGGTAGCTGATGAACGTTGTTTCCAGGTACACGGATTCCATGCTGATCCTTCACGCAGCCAGCGGAAGCCGCAGCGCCTAAGGGGGAGTTCGGCGCGACCGCTCGCCTTATTGGGGTGTCGAGGCGCGGCCGTCCCCGAAGAACGCGCCCCACGCTGTAATGCCAAGACCAAGGACCTCCATGACCATGCCGGCATAGCCACTGGTTTCAGCGACCCCTACACTCCGGTGGCCACTAACCAAGAGGCCTTCTGCAATGGCGCCACCGGCCAAGGCAAGCGCTCCCGCCAGCATGATCATGGCGCCGCTCAGCATCCGCCTGGTTTGACTCCTCGGTAAAACGCGACCAGTTTGTCGCGAAACATAGTGGCTTCTCTCTTTCCTGCTCGCGCCAAAGGATCCCGACATCGGGAAGGATCCGTATCGTGAGCAAGATGGAAAATAGAAGCCGCGTTGTACGAAACCACGGCGCAGGCGGCCATGGACTTTGACCGGACCGCGGCTTCCCTGATGGACATGCTAAGGCGCGGCTGCACCCGGAACAAGCGCCGCACGCGCTGCGAGGGCCAACGAAATCGCCACCGGCCTGCGGCAACGTTCGCCACGAGCGGGTGGTGGCGGGCAAGCTAACGGCAGCCGCGCGGACCCTGGGCCCCGACGGCGCCCGGGGACGGGCCCGCGAAGTGGTTGCCCCGCATGTCGACCGCCGCTCGTGCCTGATGACGTATCCTCGAGGGGAGCGGCGATCGAGCGCTCGGCCGCGACGCGCCGAGCAACGGCGGGCCGTGAGGCCGGACGATGCACGGCGCCGCCTGCCGCCGCAAGCGCCATGCGGAGACGAAGCAGCCATGCTTGGCGAGACACGAGATCCCAGACGGTCGGCCGCGGCCGACTCGCTTGCAGCACGAGAGGGCCAGTTTCCCGGCGCCAGGCGGCACGGCGGGCACGAGCCAGTGCACCCCTTGTGCTCCGCCCAGGCGCATGCTTCGACCACCGCCGCTACGGCTTTGTCATGCCCCGTTCGCTGCGGCTGCGATGCCCAGCCGCTCGCGGACGCCGGTGCTGCTGGCAGCCTCGCTTCCCCAGCACCTCCCTATCGCCTCTACGGACTCCCGCCTGGTTCTTGGCCAAGCCCAGGTCGCCGCTGTCGCGGTAATCTTGCCAACCGGCCAGAAAAAGTAACTGAACCACATCCTCGACGTCCTGCCCGTGCCAGCCGTGCTGCCGGGGCCTGGGTTTCCGCACCAGGTCGTTGGCGAATGAGAGAAGGTCTTCGGTGATCTACGACTGGTCAGCCATTCGTCCTCGAGCCAGGCCCTGCGGCCCCCTATCTGACTAATCCACGCGAGGGCGGCAAAAGCCTCCACGGAAATCCGGCGAGTGGACGAAAGCCGCAAAAACGCCTCAAAGTCGCTGCCCCCGTGTTGCCTCTACCGCTGCCTTGACTTCGCCCTCGGTGAGGGTCCTGGAGC
>JAIMAR010000293.1 GCA_023511855.1 Bryobacteraceae bacterium | reverse complement strand
TGCGGCCGGCATTCCTGTCGGCCCCTGGAGTTTGGCCCCCTTCCCCCATTGCCCTCCATCCAACCGAACCTTGCCGAATGTACGGCCCCGGCGTCTCCGCGCCCTCTCTTCCCATCTCCGTTTTTCTCCGTGTCCTCCGTACCCTCTGTGGTTTTCCTTCTCCGTGGCCTCCGTGGTTTGCCTTTTGCCGCTGAGACCAGCGCCGCCACCCCTGTTTGGTTGCGGCCCTGCCGCGCTGTGGTTTTCCCTCTCCGTGCCCTCTGTGGTTTGTCTTCGTATTACCAACCCCTGAAATCTCCTCCGCCGGCGACGACCTTCATGCCGCCGCGAGTCTGCGTTGCCGCTGAGACCAGAACCGCCATCCCTGTTTGGTTGCGGCCCCGCCGTGCTGTCCTTTGTTTTCTCCGTGTCCTCTGTGCCCTCTGTGGTTTGTCTTGGTATTACTAACCCCTGAAATCTTCCCCGCGCGCGAAGATTTTCATGCCGCCACGGGAGCGAGTTGCCGGCAAGAACAGCACCGCCATCCCTGTTTGGTTGGGGTCCTGCCGCGCTGCGATGCAGGCTGTTCTTGTGGGGCAGGCCTCCAGGCCTGCGGCCGCCATTCCTCCAGGCCTTGGCTCCCTTCGCCCACTGCCCCCACGGCGCACACGGCCAACCCTCGCACGGCGCTACGCTCCAACCCCTGTCCACTCCAAGAACTTCTGCCTCCACCTAGACTCTCGCTCGCTTTCGCCTAAAATAGAGCTTCGCTCTGCGAACCGGAACACAGGAGACAACCATGAACCGACGGCAATTCCACCAGACCGCCGCTGCCGCCTTCGCCGCAGGCTGGACCGGACTCTCATCCCCCTCCGCCCGCGCCCAAGGCAGGAAGCTTTACGAAGGACTGGGGCGGCCCCCGATGAAATGGCGCATCCAGCACTCCATGCAGATCAATGACTGGAAGCCCGAGACCCTGCAACTCGCCAAGCAGTTAGGCATGGAGTACGTCAACTTCTGGACCAGCCCGGACCGTTACCAGGAGGCCGTCCAGTCCGTTCACGCCGCCGGCCTCAAAGTCGCCAAGATCGGCAACGGCAGCGTCCACAATGTCGCCGAGATCACCCTGGGCCTTCCCGGCCGCGACGAAAAGATCGAGGAGTTCAAGCAAAACCTCCGCGCCCTCGCCGCCGTGGGCGTCAAGACCCAACTCTATGCCCACATGGCCAATGGCGTCTGGAGCACCCCCAACGAACGAAACCGCGGCGGCGCCGTCTGCCGCGCCTTCGACGCCTCCAAGACCCCCACCGCCGCCGGCTCCAATCACAACGGCCCCTTCGACCGCCTCTACACCGAAGATGAGCTTTGGAAAGCCTGGGAGTACTTTGTCAAGCAGATCAAACCGGTCGCCGAAGAAACCGGCGTCAAAATCGGCGTCCATACCGACGATCCCCCCGGCCTCACCTTAGGCAACGTCCCCCGCTGCATCTTCAGCAGCTTCGAGGGCTACAAGCGCGCCCTCGAAATCGCCGACAGCCCCAACATCGGCATGGGCCTTTGCGTGGGCACCTGGCTCGAAGGTGGCGACGCCATGGGCAAGAACGTGCTGGAGACCATCGAGTACTTCGGCGGTCTCAAGAAGCTCTTCGTCGTCCACTTCCGCAACGTCAGCTCCCCGCTGCCGCACTTCTACGAGACCTACCTGAACGAAGGCTACATGGACATGTACAAGGTCATGCGCGCCCTGCGCAAGGTCAACTTCGAAGGCGTCCTGATCGGCGACCACTTCCCCCGCATGACCGGCCAGGGACCCCTCGGTCAGGTCTACACCCTCGGCTACATCCAAGCCCTGATCGAACGAGCCAACGAAGAGTTTCTGGCAACTTAGCCGTGGCTTACAGCTCCAGCTGCGCGCGGTGTCCCGTTACCACCAGCAGGTAGTCGTCGCTGGTCTGCGGTGACACGGCAACCGCGCCCTTGCGCTCCAGCTCCATACGCTCTACCTTCCCCGTGTTAAAGTTCAGCAGCCTCCCCGTGCAGCCCCGCTCCGGAAGATCGTAACGGATCTCCAGCGGGCCTGCATCCGGCACGCCCACCCAGTGCGAACCGTACCGCTCCACCCGCCGCCTGCGGAAGTACGCGATCCACAGCGGATTGCGGGCATCCTTCAGCCAAGCCGCCTGATAGCCGCCCACGGCCTGCACCGGTCGCCGCACCCTCTCCGGATCCAACTCCATGAACTTCTCTACCGGCATCCCTTTGCCCCGCTCCAGGCTGTAGCGGATCGGAATCCCCGTATCCAGAGAGCGGCGGAACGTGGCGAAGATCTTCTGGATGTTTTCGTCTTTCTGCTTCTCGCGGTTCAGCTCAAAGCCCGGGAAGCCCCCCGGCTTGAAGGACGCGTACCGCGTGTTGTCCTGAAATCTCCGGTACAGCTCGCCAATCTCCACCGTCACCGGCGCCCGCTGCGGACGGAAATTCTCCGGAAGCGCTCGCAGCAGCCGGGACGGCCAGCGGTACTCCTCCGGAAACTCGTTCGTCCACTGGAGAAACCCTGCTTCTCCTCCGAGTAGGCACAGCCAGATGGCGTCCCGGTGGCTGAACCGCTTCACCTCCGCCGGAACCGGGCTGTTGAACAGCCCCCACTCGCCGTAGAAGCTCGGCACCCCCGCGTTCATGATCCGGCTGCTGGCCGCCGTCACCGCGGCAAAGTCGATGTTCTCGTTTTCGCCGCTCAACCCCGCGTACGCATGCGGCGAATAGAAGTCCACGCCCGCCCCACGCACCCATTGGAAAGGATCGTATCCCGTAATCCCAAAACCCGGATGCGAAAGCGTCACCAGCATCCGCGGCAGTTTCCGCTTGATCGTTCTCACAATCTCCCTCGACCAGCCGATCTCCGCCTCTTCCAGCGGAAACTGAAACTGGCGCCCATTCCACCCCTGTTCGTTATAGATCTCCACAGCGAACACCTGCGGCTCGCCGGCGATCCATTCCATCGCCTCTGCCAGATATTGCTTCTGGCAGCCCAGCACATCCGGGTCCGTGAAATACTCCTTCATCGTGACCCTTTTGCCGCCCTCGATAAACGCCCTTTGCGCCGGGCTGAGCCGCGCCAGATCCTCCTTGGTGAATCGCGGCAGCACGCGCCGCTCGATCGAATTGCGGCTGACGTAAACCGAAGAGCCCGGCTCCGGGAGAATCTGTTGCAGAAACCGGATCCCGTAGCGCCGGCCCACCGCGTAGGCCTGGTGGAAAACCTGCTTCAGCTCCGGATTCAGCTTTCCGCAAAGATCCAGAACATCGTTGCCCACCCGCGCCCTCGCAAACAGCCGCAGCGCCGTCACACCATCGGCCGCCAGTTGCCGGAACCACTGGTCCATCATTTCCTCGGAAGCGTCCCACAGGTCTACGTGCCCTTGATCGTCGGTCTTCTGCGCCGACCAGATGTAGGGCCGCACCCGCTCCATCTCCGCCTCGCTTAGCTTGAGCCGCGACAGCGGCAAAACGTTGGCGTGGAACCCTCCCAGCGCGAAAAACAGCCGCCCGCTCCGCGTTCTCAGCAGCCCGTCCTTGCCGAGCACGGTCTGGTCGCCCGCCTCCACCGGCGCGCCGCGCAGCGCCGGCGCGAGCAACCCGCCGGCCACACACGTCCCCGCCAAGGCAAAGAGAAACTCTCTCCGGCTAAGCTCACCCGTCTGCGGCAAGGTATTCACCTCCCTGTCCATTCTATGCTCTCCTTACGCGCCGATTCCCCCATTTCCACGCCTCCCTCTCTTCCACCCAATCGCGCCCTCTGTAGAGACGGACCGCCGTGTCCGCCCTTCTCTCTTTGGAAAGGTCTTGTTGTGGGGCAGGCTTTCGAGCCGGCCTTGCACCCTTTACCTACCGCTCTCCATCCAACCGAACCTTGCCGAATGTACGGCCCAGCATGTCCCGCCCCCCTCTCTTCCCATCTCCGTGTTTCTCTC
>JAIMAR010000292.1 GCA_023511855.1 Bryobacteraceae bacterium | reverse complement strand
GGATTGATTTCAATCGAGTGGACGATGTCCAGGACTTTTCGCCGTTGCCGGACGGGCGATACCTCTGCCGCCTGGCGGAGGTGGAGGAAGCAGCAACGCAGTACGGCGACGAGATGTGGAAGCTCCGCTTCGTGGTGGAGTCCGGCCCACATCGGGGACGCTACATCTTCGACAACATGGTCTTCAGCGACGCGGCGCTCAAGCGGGTGAAGTTGATCTGCTCCCGTCTTGGGCTCGACGTCTCCCGGGAACTCGACCTCACGCCGGCCCTGATCAAAGGGCGGAGCTGCTACGTGACGGTCGAGACCGAGGAGTACGAGGACTACGAGGGCAACACCAAGCAGCGTAACGTGGTCCCCTTCGCCGGCTACGACCGCGCCGACGGTGCGCCCGCGACGGCGGTGCCGAAGGCAGTGACCGCGGATACCGAAGATTCGGACGAAACGAGCCTACCTTTCTGAGGAGGGAAGTTTGTCACGGGTCTGGTCTCCACAAGAAGAGGTGCTACTTCGCCTCTACCCGACGCGAAGGCGCGCGGAGGTAATGGAAGCCCTGCCAGGGCGTAACTGGAGAGCAATCCTGCTCAAGGCTGGAAAGCTCGGCATTCGACGCTCCCCAGCAGCGGCCTACGATGCCGAATACCGCCGCGCGCAGCGTGCCGCAGCGATTCGCAAGTATCAGGAACACCCGGAACTCCGCGAACATCTGTCTCGCACGACACGGGACGCATACCGGCGCGGCGTTCTGCGCAGCCCGTTGGCATGGATGGGCAACGGCCAGGCGCCTCCGCCGTACGAGGACCTGGCCTGGGTGTTTCTCGAACCGCTGGGATTCGAGCGCCAGTACTGCGTCCCGTCTGGTCAAGCTGGGCCGCCCTACAAACTTGACTTCGGTCATCCCGAACTCAAGATCGACGTCGAGATCGACGGCAAGCAACACGTGGAATCGCGCATCCGGGAAAGGGACCAAGTGCGCGATGAACACCTCGCGGCTCTCGGCTGGCGTGTCATCCGAATCGGCAACGCGGATATTAGCGATGTTCTTCTGGGAATCCTGGCGAAGCGGCTTCCGCAGTGACGAGAGATCATGCGCGACGGCCACGAACAACTCCAGGGAGTTTTGTCGGCCATCAAGTTCCACCAGGCAAACTTCCTGATCGGGGTGCTGGACGACGGAACCACTGTGAAGGGCAACATGCTCTCACCGCAGGTGGGGCTGGAGTACACGTTCCGCGGGCGGCGGGAGCGGCACCCGCGTTGGGGCGAGCAGTTCGCCTTCACCGACTACCGCGCGTCGTATCCCACCGACCTCGACGCGATCCGCTCCTACTTGATGGAGAACTGCAAGTGGATCGGGCCGGAGATCTCCCGGCGCCTCGTCAACGCCTACGGGAAGGAGACGCTCGCGGTTTGCAAGGCGGACCCTGATCGGGTCGCCTCCGAGATCCCGGGCCTTACGCTCCGCCGGGCCTGGGAGATCGCGGCGATGCTCCGGAACAACGAGGCCAACGAGAACCTCCAACTCGCCCTCAAGGACCTCCTCGGCGGCACGAAGGTCACCCGCCGCGCACTGAACCAGATCCTGGAGAAGTGGGGCCAGGATGCGCCGGTCCTCATCCGCGAGAACCCCTACGCGCTCATCGAGGCCATCGACGGGATCGGGTTTTTGACGGCTGACGACGTAGCCCGGAAGATCGGCTACGACTTCTCCGGCGCGCCCCGCATCCGAGCGGGCGTTATCCACACGCTGAAGGAGCAAGCCTTCGGCCAGGGCCACACGTGCCTCCCCCGGGCGAAGCTCCTGGCGGAGGCCGAGGCGATCCTGGCGGTCCCGTCCGAGCGGATCGCGGCCGAGCTGGGGCCGTTAGAGAAAGACGGCCTGGTCGTCTCCGTCGATGGCTTTGTCTACCTCAAGAGCTACCACGAGGACGAGAAGCTGATCGCGGAGAAGCTGAAGATCCTCGCCCGTCAGACGCTCCCGCCTGGGCAGCCCGACTTCGAAGGGCTGGCCAGCGATCAAAAAGAAGCGCTGTCCAATGCGGTGGCCAGTGGCGTCTTCATCCTGACCGGCGCGCCGGGGACGGGCAAGACCTTTACGATCAAGCGGATCATTGGCTCGTTCCCGGAGGCCCGCGTAGCTCTGGCCGCCCCTACTGGCAAAGCGGCCAAGCGCATCTACGAACAGAGCGGGCGCCTCGCAGTCACCATCCACAAGCTTCTCGAGCCGCAGATGGTCGGCGATAGGTTCGTGTTCACGCGCAACGCTGAGAACCCCATCGAGGCGGACCTCATCGTCCTCGATGAGGTGAGCATGGTGGATACGCCGCTCATGGCGCGCTTCCTCGAGGCGGTCGCGCCGGGGACGCGGCTGATCCTGGTCGGCGACACCTACCAGCTCCCGTCTGTCGGGCCGGGCAACATCCTCAAGGACCTGATCGCCTCGGGCACGATCCCCTCGACCGAGCTCACGATCATCAAGAGACAGGACGAAGGCCTCATCATCCGCAACTGCTTCTCCGGGGAAACGCCTGTTCTCACGCGGGACGGACTGCGGCCAATCGGCAAGCTTCGAGGGCAAGTGGACATTCTGACCGAGGGAGGCGTCTACAGGACAGCGACGTTCCAGTCCTTCGGGACGCAGAGGTTGATGCGCGTTGAACTCACGACTGGAGAGGTGCTCTATGCAACGCCTGACCATGAGTGGGTCGTAGATCTTCAGCACGGGATTCGTAAACGACTACCGACCACAGAGCTGACCGGCAAGTACATCCCGATCAATCTTCCCGGACCGCCTCGGAGGGACGACACCTACATCCAGGGCGTTCGGCATGGGATCGTTTTCGGAGACGGGAACCGTATCTCGCGCAACTCGCACTGCGAAGTATTCCTGTACGGTCCGAAGCGAGCTCTCGCTGCCTTCTTCGAGAAGGATTTCGTCTCGGAGCAGGCCGATGGAAGCCTGCGAGTTGGAAGGTGTCCTGGCTCATTCAAGACCCTCCCGGCCGACGACTGCTCTGCTTCCTACTGGTACGGCTTCATATGCGGCTTGATCGCCACGGACGGAACGGTCACCGGCTCCGGGGGCGTCCAGATCGATCAGGCGCGGCTGGAACCCCTGCTGGCGATCCGGCGACACGCCCCGGTAGCAGGCTTTCTGACGCACGCCGTCCAGACCATCAACCGACCCGATCCGTTCACCGGCGAGCCCAGGACGGACTACCGCCTCACCATCCGCAAGGGAACCGTCCGAGCTGACGACTTGCTGCGGGACGACCACCGGCATCGCTTCATTGCCTCCGCGCATCGCAAGGCTTCGCGCGTCAGCGTTCGCAGCGTGCGCATGACGGACAGGGTCGAGGAGGTCTTCTGCTGCATCGAGCCGGAAACTCACACCATGACCGTCGGAGCGGGCTACCTGACGGGGCAATGCCACCGGATCAAGAATGGCCAGGACATCGAGCTCGGCAACTCCACCGCACGGGACTTCTTCTTTCTCAAGCGCGAGGACGCAGAGGCGCTCCAAGAGACCATCCTGGATCTCGTCGCGCGGCGGTTTCCCGAGTCGTACAGGGCCGACCCCTTGAAGGAGGTTCAGGTCATCACACCGCTCCGGGAGAAGACCGCGCTTTCCTGCAAGGCGTTGAACGACCTCTTCCAGCAGCGGCTCAACCCCAGCCCGAATATCGACGGGGTCCGGTTCAAGGTGGGGGACAAGGTGATCCAGACCAAGAACCAGTACGACCTCGACATCATCAACGGTGACATCGGGTACGTCCGCGATATCGACGTGCGGGAGCGAACCATAACGGTTGCGTTCGAGAACCCGGAGCGGGTGGTCCAGCTCCCGCTGCATCAAAATGACCTCGAGCTCGCCTACGCCATCACCTGCCACAAGTTCCAGGGCAGCGAGGCGCGGATCATCGTGGTCCCCATCCACCGCAGCTTCGGGCCTTTGATCATGCAGAG
>JAIMAR010000291.1 GCA_023511855.1 Bryobacteraceae bacterium | reverse complement strand
TATTTGGTCAGCGCCAGGTAGAGCCGGGTGAGCGTGCTCGTCAGGATGAGGTCCACCACCCAGAAGTACGCTGCAAATGCAAAAACGCAGACCAGCACTACTCCCGTTGTGGCGCGCACCTGCTTCCAGGAGGGCCACGTTACCCGCCGCATTTCGAGTTGCAGCTCCTGAATATAGTTCTTTACCCGGGCAGGCCAACTGGCAACCGTCTGGGCCAAGCTTTCCGATTTCTCAGCCATGTCCTCGATGATTCCGTTCTCGAAGCGCTGGCAGGGGCGGAGGGATTCGAACCCCCACTCGCGGTTTTGGAGACCGCTGGTCTACCGTTAAACCTACGCCCCTGCGATGACCGCAGGCCGCCAGGGCGTCATGCCGACTGCGCCGTCCTGGCGCGAACCGCGATCCTATTTTATCTCTTTATGCACCACATGCTTGCGGCAATGCGGGCAGTACTTCTTTAGTTCAATCCGCTCGGTCACGGTTTTCTTGTTCTTGGTGCTCGTATAATTCTTCCGCTTGCATTCCGTGCACTGGAAGGTGATGATCTCACGAGGCATGTCGGTACCTTACTCCAATATCTCGGTCACCGTGCCGGCGCCCACCGTGCGCCCGCCTTCCCGGATCGCAAACCGCAACCCCTTGTCCATCGCCACCGGCGTGATCAGCTCCACTTCCAGATTCACGTTGTCGCCCGGCATCACCATCTCCGTCCCTTGCGGCAGCTTCGCCACCCCTGTCACGTCCGTCGTCCGGAAGTAAAACTGCGGCCGGTAACCATTGAAGAACGGCGTGTGCCGCCCCCCTTCCTCCTTGCTCAATACGTACACCTGACCCCGGAACCGCTTGTGCGGCGTGATCGACCCCGGCTTGGCCACCACCTGGCCCCGCTCCACTTCGTCCTTGCCGATCCCCCGCAGCAGCAAACCCACGTTGTCTCCGGCGACGCCCTCGTCCAGCAACTTCTTGAACATCTCCACCCCGGTCACCACCGTCTTCTGCGTCTCCCGGAACCCGACGATCTCCACCTCGTCGCCCACCTTCACCTTGCCCCGCTCGATCCGCCCCGTCACCACCGTCCCACGGCCCTGGATCGAGAAAATGTCCTCAATCGGCATCAAAAACGGCTTGTCGATGTCCCGCTTCGGAACCGGAATGTAGTTGTCCACCGCATCCATCAGCTCCAATATCCCCTGCTCCCACTTCTCTTCCCCGTTCAACGCCCCCAAAGCGTTCACCCGCACCACCGGCACTTCGTCCCCGGGAAACTCGTACTTCTTCAACAGCTCCCGCACCTCCAGCTCCACCAGGTCCAAAAGCTCCGGATCGTCCATCATGTCCACCTTGTTCAAGGCCACCACGATGTACGGCACCCCCACCTGCCGCGCCAATAGCACGTGCTCCCGCGTCTGCGGCATCGGCCCCTCCGGCGCCGCCACCACCAAGATCGCCCCGTCCATCTGCGCCGCCCCCGTGATCATGTTCTTGATGTAGTCGGCGTGCCCCGGACAGTCTACGTGCGCGTAGTGCCGCTTGTCGGTCTCGTACTCAATGTGCGCTACCGCAATCGTGATCCCCCGCGCCTTCTCCTCCGGCGCGTTGTCAATCGAATCGAAACTCCGAAACTTCACCTTCGGGTTCCGCTTCGCCAATACCCGGGTGATCGCCGCCGTCAGCGTCGTCTTGCCGTGATCGATGTGCCCGATCGTCCCTACGTTCACATGCGGCTTGCTGCGGTCGAATTTCTCCTTCGCCATGATGTGCCTCGATTCTCCTGTTGTGAATTCTTTCCCTGAGCCGGGTTCCGCTCTTTCCTTTTAACGGATAACCTTGCCCTGCACTTTGCTGATGATCTCCTCCGCAATCGGCCCTGGAACTTCCTCATAACGGCCGAAGTGCATGGTGAAGCTGCCCCGCCCCTGCGTCAGCGAACGCAGGTCCGTGGCATAACCAAACATCTGCGCCAGCGGAACCATGGCCTTGATGATCTGCGAGGTGCCGCGCAACTGCGTCCCCTCGATCCGTCCTCGGCGGCTGCCCAGGTCCCCGATGACGTCGCCCATGTGCTCCTCCGGCACCACAACTTCCACGCTCATCACCGGCTCCAGCAGCACCGGCTTGGCCGCCTCTGCCGCCTGCCGCACGGCCATGGATCCGGCGATCTTGAAGGCCATCTCCGAGGAGTCCACCTCGTGATAGCTGCCGTCGAAGAGGATCACGCGCAGCCCGGCCATCGGATAGCCCGCCAGCACTCCGCCTTCGAGGGCCTCCTCGACGCCCTTCTGCACCGCCGGGATGAACTCTTTGGGGATGATCCCCCCCACGATCGCGTTCTCGAATTCAAAGGCCGACGGGTCCGCCAGCGGCTCCACGCGCACTTTCACATGGCCATATTGCCCTCGTCCGCCCGTCTGCCGGATGAAGCGGCCCTCGGCTTCCGCCGTTCCCCGGATGGTCTCGCGGTAGGCCACCTGCGGCTTGCCCACGTTGGCCCCCACGCCAAACTCGCGCCGCATGCGGTCCACGATGATCTCCAGGTGCAGTTCCCCCATGCCCGACAGTATCGTCTGCCCGGTCTCGGGGTCGGTCGAGAACCGCAGGGTCGGATCCTCTTGGATAAGCTTTGCGATGGCGGTTCCCAATTTCTCCTGGTCGGCCTTCGTCTTGGGCTCGATGGCCAGCGCAATCACCGGCGCCGGAAACTCGATCGACTCCAGAATGATGGGCGCCTTCTCGTCGCAAATGGTGTCTCCGGTCGAGACATTGCGCAGGCCCACCGCAGCCGCAATGTCGCCCGCATAGATCTCGCTGATCTCTTCGCGCTTGTTGGCGTGCATCCGCACCAGACGCCCCACGCGCTCCCGCCTGCCCTTGGCCACGTTGTAGACGCTGTCGCCGCTGCGCAGCACACCCGAATACACCCGCAAAAAGGCCAGTTGCCCCACGAAGGGGTCGGTCATGATCTTGAACACTAACGCGGCGAACGGCTCGTCGTCTGAAGACCTGCGCTGCAATATCTGGTTGGGGTCGTCGACCGCTGTGCCTTCCACCGGAGGAATATCCACCGGGGACGGCAGAAAATCCACTACCGCATCCAGCAGATTTTGAACGCCCTTGTTCTTGAAGGCCGCCCCGCAAAGCACGGGGAAAATTTTCTGGCTGATGGTCGCCCGCCGCAGTCCTGCGATCAGCTCTTCCTCGCTCAGGTCGTGTTCGTGAACGTATTTCTCAAACAGCGCCTCGTCCGCCTCCGCGGCTGCTTCCAACAGCTTCTCCCGGTACTCGCGAGCCTGTTCCGATAATTCCGCGGGGATCTCCACGTCGTCGTACTGCGCGCCCAGCGTCTCGTCTCTCCAGATCCGCGCCTTCATCCGGATCAGGTCCACTACCCCTTGGAATCGGTCCTCGGCGCCGATCGGGATTTGCAACGCCACCGGACGGCAGCGCAAACGCTGCACAATGCTCTCCACCGACTGGAAGAAGTCGGCCCCCGAGCGGTCCATCTTATTGATAAAACAAATCCGGGGGACACGGTACTTATCCGCCTGCCGCCAGACGGTTTCCGATTGCGGCTGCACGCCGGCTACGGCATCGAACACCGCCACCGCGCCGTCCAACACCCGCAAGCTGCGCTCTACTTCCGCGGTGAAATCCACGTGGCCGGGCGTGTCGATGATGTTGATCTGGTGCTGACGCCATTCACAGGTGGTGGCCGCGGAGGTGATGGTGATGCCCCGCTCCTGTTCCTGCTCCATCCAGTCCATTACCGCCGTGCCGTCGTGCACTTCGCCAATCTTGTAGGTGCGGCCTGTGTAATAAAGGATGCGCTCGGTCGTAGTGGTCTTGCCGGCATCGATGTGCGCCATGATGCCGATATTTCTCACTTTTTCGAGCGCTACCGTCCGCGGCATAACCTAAGCAGTCAGCTCTTCGCCTTCGGCCTCCTGCCTCCTTACCACCGGTAATGTGCAAAGGCCTTGTTGGCCTCCGCCATGC
>JAIMAR010000290.1 GCA_023511855.1 Bryobacteraceae bacterium | reverse complement strand
CACTTGCGATCAGCGGTGCGCGAAAGACGTCCGCTACAGCGGGTTGACACTCAATGCGATTCCACACTCAGCGGCATCAATTCTGCTGCGGCGTCGATCTCCATGTCCGATCCCTCTACGTCTGCATCCTCGACTTGGCTGTCCTATTCGGACTCGGTGTTTACAGTCAGGACCCTGTCGCCCCTGAAAGCAGGAGGGTCACGCCTCAGTCTCCAACCGAGGTTTTGGCGGGAGCCGTCCAGGTCCAGCAGAACCTCAGGGCCAGCCCGGAGGTGTTCCTTCAGCTTGTCGCGCCGTGGTTCATGTTCTCCCCATGCTGGTGTCTAACGGCCTGCCGCTTAGCCGCGAGCGGCGCACTCAACATTTCTCTACCTCGGCCTATGCGCCGCTCGTCGGCTGCAGCGCGTTGATACTCATTGAGGCCTCCTCCTCAGCATGCGGGATCGTATGCTGGGTGGTGGCAACCAACCCTCAAGGAGGAGACCTCGATGAGATTCTATACCCAACAGCACCGGTACTACTGCGGAGTCGATCTTCACGCCCGATCCCTCTACGTCTGTGTCCTCGACCAGGCGGGAGACGTCCAGGTCCACCGGAACCTCAGCGCCAGCCCAGAGGCGTTCCTCCAGGTCATCGCTCCGTACCGCCAGGATCTTGCTGTGGCCGCCGAGTGCATGTTCGCCTGGTACTGGCTCGCCGGCCTGTGTGAGCAGGAGGGGATTCCCTTCGTCCTCGGGCACACCCTCTACATGAAGGCCATCCACGGCGGCAAAGCCAAGCACGACCGGATCGACGCCCACAAGATCGCCGCCCTCCTCCGTGGCGGCTTGATCCCCATGGCCTACGTCTATCCCGCGCGCATGCGCGCCACTCGTGATCTCCTGCGGCGGCGGATGCACCTCATGCGCAAGCGGGCCGAACTCTTCACCCACATCCAGAACACCAGCAGCCAATACAATCTCCCGGCGTTCGAGAAGAACCTCGCCTACCACGCCAATCGCGCTGCCGTCCCCGAGCACTTCGCCCACCCCGTCGTGCGTAAGAGCATCGAGGTCGACCTGGCTCTCATCGATCACTATGACCGCCTGCTCCACGAACTGGAACTCTATATCCTCCGCACCGCCCGGCAGCACGACCCCAACACCCTGCTATCGCCTGCGCACGGTCCCGGGCATTGGGAAGATCCTCTCTCTCGTCATCCTCTACGAGATCCATGACATCCACCGCTTCCCGACTGTCCAGGACTTCGCCTCCTACGCCCGACTCGTTAGGTGCGCCAAAGCGTCCGCCGGCGAACGCACCGGCACCTCAGGCAAGAAGATCGGCAACGCGCATCTCAAGTGGGCCTTCTCGGAGGCCGCCGTGCTCTTCCTCCGCCAGAATCCTCCCGCGCAGGCCTGGCTCAAGAGAACGGCCTCCCAGCATGGCAAGCCCAAGGCCCTGTCCATCCTGGCCCACAAGCTAGGCAGAGCGGCCTACTACATCCTCCTCCGAAACGAGGCGTTCGACATACAGCGGTTCCTGGCCGCGTAAGCTCGGAGGGGATGGCCAAGCCCGTCTCCCAACCTCGGCCGAGTTCCAGGCAACCTGCGCGGCTTGATTGGATGGCCATCTCGCTCCGGCTCACAACAGGCGCCGCCAAGAGTTCAGCAGGACCTGCTCCTCCCCCGAGCCCGACGACTAACTGGAGAGCGCTCCGCGTTCAGCCCGACGCTTTGACTGGGCCGGCATGAGGGTACCAATGGGTTTCTAGGTCGCGGGGAGACCCTCCGCCAGCTCCCTCCGGCTTGCATCGCGAGGAAGCTGTGAACCTCGATAAGTGTTTGGTGCAGGCCCTGCCTGGCACCGCAACTGTGAAACCCGGACGGCAGCGCTGAGCTCGCGGCGTACAAGAAACACCTCACCGGCGTCTTCGATCCCGCCGGAAGGACTTCCTTACCTCTTGACGGGAGGAAGCCTCATAACCTGAATCCGGCGTGAAAATGGCCGATCACACCTGATTGGGAAGCGGAGACTTCAGGCGATGAATTTGCCGAAGCGCCTCGCGGAAGAGCTCGGGGAAGGGATAGGCCCGCGCCAGCCGGAGCACGGGGCGGCCCTGAGGTCGGACGAGCTGGGCCGGGGCCAGGAAGAGCTGACGGCGCAGCCGCTGCAGTGTTGCCCGCTGCAGGCTGGGCGGAGCACACAGGCGCTTAAACCAACCCAGCAGGTTGTAGGCCAACAGCACCAGTTGGAAGAAGGCCTCATTGCTGGCGAACTCGTGCATGGGGATCTTGTCCAAGGCATACGCGGCCTTCAACTCGCGGATGACGAGCTCGGCATGGGAGCGATCGTTGTAGAACTGCCAAATGCGCCACGGTGTCCAGGGCATGCTCGTCACAAGCACCTGGTAGACATACCCCTTCATCTGAAAGAGATGCAGTTGTGCCGAGGGCTCTTCAGGCACCGGCCGACGGATGACCACGAACCGTCTCGCCTGATCCCATCCCATAGGCTGGTAGCGGAACTCCGCGGCCCACACGTCCCGACGGACACGACCATAGCGCAGCCCGCCGAGGCGGTACTTAATCGGCGTGGTCACGCGGGCGGGGATGACATAGTGGACCCGACGGGCCTCCAGCCAGTGAATGAAGTCCCCATCGTAAAACGCCGCATCAGCGCGCATTCGGAGCGGCTTGGACCTTGGCAGTTTGGGCAGGGCCCGCTCGATCATCGGCCGGATCACCGGCAAGACATGGGCGTTGCCCGGGTGCAACGCGCCCTCCAGGGCGTCACGGGTGTGGCCCTCGAAGCACAACACCGCCAAGTAGGACGGGCGCCCACGCTTGCGCGGGTTGTAGCCCACCGCACTCTTCTGTTGCCGCCCGTAGACCGTCAGCACGCTGGCATCGAGGTCCACAATGGGCTGAGGGCGCAACGGCGCCAGCATCGCTTGCTGGTAGCGATCGTGAACCCTGAGCAATCCTGCTCGTCCGGCTTCAGCGAATCGACGGAGAAAACGCCGCAGGCTCGTCGGATCTGGATAGCCCGGCAGGCCGGTCAGGTATTGAAAGACGCCGTTGTGCTTGAGCGGCTCACTCGCTTCCAGCCGCTCCATGCCCAGGATGATCGGGTACAGGATCGCCAAGAGAGTCTCACTGATGCGGTAGCGGTTGTTGCGTTGAGAGAAGCGGACGTGGCGCCACAACTGCGCCCGCAAGCCGATGCGCTGCAGAAACTCATGGACGAGGATCGCCCCGCCATAGTGCGTCAGAGCATCGGCATCGAATCGAATGCGCAGGTTTCTCGGGCCGCGCCTCACACCAGCGAAATTCACCAAAAGTGCGGTCTCGCCTCTTTGTTGCAGAACCTCACCAAAAGTGGGGTTCTGCAACAAGGGCCAGAAATCGCCAAACCGCGTGGCTGACGCGGCCCGGGAGTACTTCAGGCCAGGCGAATGACGCAGGTTTCAGGATAAGTGTTATGCGGTCGCAGTGATTCACGGAGGAGCGATGGGATTAGTACAACCGCTCGGTCTGCTTGCGTCCGCGGTCACGGCACCGCCCGCAGGAGCTTCTCGGCTCCCTCCGCGATGGTCCGCACGATCTCGGACGCAGGCTCTACTCTTCGCACGAACCGGACGGACTCGCCCGCGTACATCGCCATGGCCTCGACAGTGCCAGTGCTCGTTGCGAGGGGCATCTGGACGCCGAACTTGGGGATGGGTTCGAGCATTCCGCCGATCTTGGACTCGCCGACGACGTCACCGTCGAACGCGCGCGCGGCCTCGAGGGATGAACGCAGGACGCGGGACCACGACCACGCATCGGGCCACCCCTCCCGGAACTCGTCGGTCAGAACGGTCACGAAAGACTCCTCCATTCAGGGACAGGCGAACAGCGTGCGCAAGGACACGTTCCAGGAGCGAACAGCGGAATCCTTCACGCCTTGCCGAAAAAGAGGCTCCGCAGCTCATCGAGATAGCGGGGGACCGCCTGGAAGGGGTCAGCGGCGGCTTCATACTCCAACACGAGCCATCCG
>JAIMAR010000289.1 GCA_023511855.1 Bryobacteraceae bacterium | reverse complement strand
ACCCACCCCAAACCAGGCCGCCAGGTCGATCCAGTTCAGGTGGAAGCCGTGGTGGTGAACGGTCGGCATGACGATCCAGTGCAGGTCCACGAAATGAATCATCAGGATTAGGGCGGAAACGGACGCCAAAAGAGCGAGATTGCGTTTGGCCGCGCGGGCCAGAAGGAGGAAAAAGGGGACGATGAAGTTGCCCGCCAGCAGCAGGGCGCTGACCCAAACCCAGTTGCCCTCCAGGCGGTGCTTGAACCAGGCGGTCTCCTCCGGCAGGTTCGCGTAGGAGATCAGCATGTACTGGGAGAAGGCGATGTAGGCCCAAAAGACCACCAGGACGAACAGCCAGCGGCCGAGATCGTGAAAGTGCTCCACGGTGAGATGGCGCGCCAGGGGCCCGGCGCGGCGGAGGGCGAGAGATGAAAGGATGAGCAGCGCCAGAAAAGCCAAGCCCCCGCCGGCGTACACGTAGATGCCGAAGATGGTGGAGTACCAGAAGGGCTCCAGGGACATGAGCCAGTCGACGGCGGCCATGGTCACCGTCACAAACAGCAGGGCCATCGCGGGGCCGCTCCACACTACAGCCTTTCGAATCGGCTCAAGCCCGCCGTCCCGGTCCTGGGCCAAAGAGATGCGGTATAGATTGACGGCGATGACTCCCCAGACCAGAAAACACACTGCGGAGCGGGCTAGGAAAAACGGCGGGCTGAAAAAAACCATCTTGAAGCGGAAGTCGGGCCCCAATTGATGGAACTCGGGGCGGGCCCACTCGTAGAGGGTGGGCAGGCCGGCCACCACCGGAATGAACAGCAGAGGCGCCACTGGCAGCGAAGCCATGGCGGTCTCCATGAGGCGGCGCAGGGGGATGCTCCAAACGGCCCCGGTCAAGTGCTGAAGCAGGACGAAGAAAGCGGCGCCCAGGGCGATGGTCAGGAAGTAAGCGAATGCCACCAAGTAGGAGGCGTGGAACTGTACGGGATTGGTGAGATAGCCCACGACGCAGGCGGCCCAGGAGAGCGCGGCCAAGGCTAACAGGATACGCCAGCCCTTGCTCCAGCCCGAATCGGTCAGCATTGGAGTGTCAGCGGCCATGGTCTATCTCACCCCCTTGCGCAGCTCAGGCGGAACGTCTACCAGGGTGCCCTGCGTGGTGCGCTGGAGCGCGCGGATGTA
This sequence comes from Bryobacteraceae bacterium, assembly GCA_023511855.1. GTDB lineage: Bacteria > Acidobacteriota > Terriglobia > Bryobacterales > Bryobacteraceae > JAIMAR01. The sequence continues at coordinate 2,879 of JAIMAR010000289.1, read as the reverse complement.
GGCGACGATCGCCCAGCGGTCGTCGGCCGGAATCTGAAAACGGTAACCCGGCATGGTGCGGCGGCCGAAGGTGGCCACGTTGAACAATTCTCCATCCGTCATCTGGACCACGCGCTCCTCGTGCAAGTTGACCGCGAGCCAGCCGGCGCGGGTGGAGACGATGCCACGGCCGTCGCCTGCCCGGTCGTGACAAGGTGCGCAATAGACCTCGAATTGGGTCCTGCCGCGCGCCAGCAGCGCGGCATCGAGCGGCCTGGGATTGCGGCCCAAATACAGGTTGCCGCTGATGCCGGTATAGTAAGAGTCGTCCTCTCGCAATTGGCCCACGGCTACGGTTCCCGGCACTGGCATCCGCGAGGCCCGGCCGTCCGGGAAGAAAGGACTCTCGGCCAAGGCGTTGTACCGGGGTTGGCGGTCCATGTCCGGAAAGATCTCGATGGGCGGCTTGCGGGTGGTGGTCCCGCAGCCCGCCAACAGCAACAGCGCCAATGTCGCCATCGAAGCTGCCCTCATTCGGCCACCTCCTCGACCAGCTCGACGCGGCCGGCTCCCAGGGAGCGCAGCAGATCTTTGCAAGCTTCCGGATTGAACTGCGGATCCTGGCTCTCAATGACCAGCAGGAAGGCGTCGTCGGTGGCGCGGGCGAAGGATTCGGCGGTGAAGATCGGATGGTAGAGCTGAGGCAGGCGGTTGAAGAAGAGCATGCCGAAAACCGCGGCAAAGGCGGCGAACAAAACGGTCAGCTCGAAGGTCACGGGGATGGAGAATTCGAGCTGGAAGTAAGGCTTGCCCCCGATCACCAGGGGATAATCCACGGCTGCGGTCCACCACTGGAGCAACAGGGCGGCGGCTGCGCCCATCAATCCGGCCCCGAAGACGATGTAGCCGAGCTTGGAGCGTTCCAAGCCGAGAGCTTTGTCCAGGCCATGCACGGGGAAAGGTGTGAAGGCGTCCATTTGCCGGTATCCCGCCTGGCGCGCGGCGCGGACGGCTTCCAAGAGCTGTTCCGGCGAAGCGAAAGCCGCCACAACGCCGTAGGTTTTAGTTGCGGACGTCATTTCTCAGCCTCCCGATGGGGGAGCGAAGAGGCCAGCATGCTTTTGACCTCGAACATCGCGATCATAGGCAGGAAGCGGACGAACAGCAGAAACAGCGTCAGAAAGAGGCCGATACTGCCCATGAAGGTGAGCACGTCCACCGCGGTCGGCCGGAAGTAGCCCCAACTGGAGGGCAGAAAGTCGCGGTGGAGGCTGGTGACGATGATGACGAAACGCTCAAACCACATGCCCACGTTGATCAGAATGGAGGCCACAAACAAGACGGGGATGCTGGTGCGGGCGCGCTGGAACCAGAAGACCTGCGGGACCACCACGTTGCAGAAAACCATGGTCCAGACCGCCCAGGCATAGGGCCCGGTGGCGCGGTTCAGGAAGACGAAGCGCTCAAAGGGGTTGCCGCTGAAAAACGCAGTGAAGAATTCGACCGCGTAGGCGTAGCCGACGATCATGCCCGTGGCCAGCATCACCTTGGCCATGTTGTCCAGGTGCCGCAGGGTGATCAAGTGTTCCAGATGGTAGACCTTGCGGGCCAGAACCATGAGCGTGACCACCATGGCGAAGCCGGAGAAGATGGCCCCCGCCACGAAGTAAGGCGGGAAGATGGTGGTGTGCCAGCCGGGGATGACGGCCACGGCGAAATCGAAGCTTACGATGGAGTGGACCGATACGACCAGCGGCGTGGACAATCCGGCCAGCAGCAGGTAGGCCATCTCGTAGTGCCGCCAGTGGCGGGCCGAGCCCCGCCAGCCCAGCGACAGCAAACCGTAGGCGAAGCGCCGGATCTTGTCCTTGGCGCGGTCGCGGAGCGTCGCCAGATCCGGGATCATGCCCACATACCAGAACAGGGCGGAAACCGTGGCGTAGGTGCTCACGGCGAAGACGTCCCACAGCAGGGGGCTTTTGAAGTTCGGCCACATGCCCAGGTCGGCGTTAGGCAAGGGGAGCAGCCAGTAGGCGCGCCAGGGGCGGCCGACGTGGAACAGCGGGTAGATGCCCGCACACATGACCGCAAACAGCGTCATGGCCTCGGCGGCGCGGTTGATGGAGGTGCGCCAGCGCTGGCGGAGAAGAAACAGGATCGCCGAAATCAGCGTTCCGGCGTGTCCGATGCCGATCCAGAAGACGAAATTGGTGATGTCCCAGGCCCAGCCGACCGGCTGGTTGTTGCCCCAGACGCCGACGCCCGTGGTGACCAGATAGCCCAGCATCGCCACCAGCACCAAGGTCAAAGCGCCGCTGACGGTGATGGCGATGTACCAGGCGCGCGGAGGCTTGCGCTCGACGATGCCGCTGACCGAAGAGGTCACTTCGGAGAACGTGGGCTTGCCCACCACCAGGGGTGCATCCAGGACGGCCGACGGATCCATGACTTGTTGCGCCATTATCTAACCCAGCTCCGGATTGGGATTGCGAACCCTGGCCAAATAAGTGGTCCGCGGCTTGGTGTTCAACTCGGCGAGCAGCTGGTAGCGGCGGCTGCTGCTGCGCAACTGCGCCACGCGGCTGGCAGGGTCGTTCATGTTGCCGAAGACGATGGCCTCGGCCGGGCAGGCCTGTTGGCAAGCGGTGAGGATCTCGCCGTCGCGGATGGCCCGGCGTCCCTCGCGCTTGGCCTGAATGCGCTTCTCCTCGATGCGCTGCACGCAGTAGGTGCATTTCTCCATGACGCCCCGCATGCGCACGGTGACGTCCGGGTTGAAGACCATCTTGCCGGTCTCACTCAGGTCCTTATGGAAATTCAGGAAGTTGAAGCGGCGCACCTTGTAAGGGCAGTTGTTGGAGCAATAGCGGGTGCCGACGCAGCGGTTGTAGACCATGTCG
>JAIMAR010000288.1 GCA_023511855.1 Bryobacteraceae bacterium | reverse complement strand
CTATTGGCCAGAGCTGCTCAACCTGCGGACTTTCCCCACTTTGATGGGATACTCCAGCCGCATCCTGGCCGAAAGCTGGGAGTCCAACGCCATCTACTTCGCCGCTCTGGCCGACGAGCTCTTTGTCCCGCCCGCGCAGCTCAACATCTTAATCCCGCAGTGGACGCAGAAAACGATCGAGGGAATCTTCGCCACCCATCTGGAAGATTGGCCGGCCGTGCTGCGCTCCTTGCGGCAGGTCGGCGAACAGGCCCGCCTCCAATTGCGGCGAGATCAGCAGGCCGCTCTGGCGGGCCCCTACAGACAAATCGCTGAGGGAGACAGACCATGACTCGATTCACCAAACGCGCGCTTCCCTTCGCCATGCTGGGCGCTGCCGGAGCGCTCCTGGCGCAGGAGCCGGAACGTCCCGTTTTCCGGGTCAAGGTGGACATGGTGGTCCTCACCTTCCAGGTGACGGATAACCGCGGCCGCTACGTCAATGGGCTCAAACCGTCCGACTTCCGGATTCTGGAGGACGGCATTCCCCAGCGGATCGCCACGTTTGCGGAAGGCAGCAATCCGGCGGTTCAAGTGCTTCCCGACGGCACCACCCGTCCCATCCTCCCCGCCGAGGAAGCCGCCGCCGACACTGGCCTGGGCCGTCCGGCCGACCCGCTGGTGGGCACCAACGTCTTCGTCCTGTTCGATACCAGCAATTACATGTACCGGAGCTTCGTCTACGCCTCCGACGCCATCGCCGATTTCGTGCGCGGCCTGGACCGCGCCGATTCGGTGGCGGTCTACACCTTCAGCCGCAACCTAAGCCGCGCCTCGCTACTCACCCAGGACCGCAATCAGGCCATCATGGGTCTGCGCAAAGCGGTGGCGGGCGACGATGCCGCGCTCTACAACGCCATGCTTCTGACCCTCCGCGACGCCGCGAAGGTCCCCGGGCGCAAGGTCCTCATCGTCTTCTCCAACGGCCCGGACAACGCCAGCGTCGTCGCGCCTGACGATGTCCGCGTGCTGGCCGAAGACGAAGGCATTCCGATCTACGTAATCTCCACCAACGACGTGAACAAGGACCCGGTTTCCAGCGCCGTCTTCCGCCGCGTCTCGACTCAGACCGGCGGCAAGGCCTATTTCGCGCGCACCTGGCAGCGCCAGGTCGAGGCTTTCGAAAGCATCCGCGAGGACCTTGGCAACTCTTACACCGTGACTTACTATCCTGCCCCTAACCCCAATGAGGGCTTCCGGCGCATCACCGTCGAGATCGTCACCGATACGGCCAAGCGTTACCGTGTGCGCGCGAGGCCGGGCTACCGCCCCCGGCCCGCTTTCTGACAGCCGAGCTTCGTGCAGGTTTGCCACAGAGGGGTTGGCAGCGCAGGGCGCAGGCCGCCCGCCGGTGTGATAGACTGGCTTATTCCAGCGCTAGCCGGCTTGAATGTCCGTACAAGTCTTTCTTCAGGGTAAGATCGCAGGAATTGAGGAGTTCCTGGCCGCTCCCGCGGGCGGCGGAGGAAGTTTGCGCCCCCCGTCGGAGATGTGCCTCCTCGGGCGCTCCCGCTGGGTGACGCTGCTCAGCGAAATCCTACCTCGTGCGCTGCTGGCCGAGCTGGGCTTGGCCCGGTTGCTGCTGGGCTCCAGCGGTGGCGGCCAGTTTATCATCGTGCTGCCTCAGGAAATGCTGCCCCAGGCGGAGCAGTTCATGAACTCGGCGGCGGAGCAAGTGTGGCGCCTGAGCGGCGGCCATCTGCGGCTCGTCACTGCCGCCACGGAAAACCTGGGCGATTGGAGCATCGTCCGCAGGCGTCTGGCGGAGGAACTGGCGCCTAAACTGGCGGCGCCCGCAGCCGCCGCAGGACTCGGTTTCTTCCAAGAATTTCCTGCCGACGGCGATCCTTCCGTTGAAAGCTACTTTGCGCAAACCTTGGCGTTGGAATTCCCCGCCGCAGCTTCCGCCGGCTGGTCTCCGGAGCATCCGGGCCTTGTCTTACTAAACAGCGGCAATCATGTATGGCCGCTCACTGGAGGGCCGGCCGCGCCGGATGCCATCAGCCTTGCCCGCCACACCGCCGCTTCCGAGGACGGACACCGCCCCGCGACCCGGGAGGAGCTGGCCGAGCGCGCGCAAGGGCGCAAGACCTTCGGCGTTCTCCGCGGCGACGTCGACAGTTTGGGTATCCGCCTGCGCCGCTTGCAAAGCATCGAGGAGCACGTCCAGCTCTCCGTCATGTACAAGCAATTCTTCGCCGGGGAGCTGGAGGTGGTTTGCTCGCTGCCCGAGTTCTGGCGTAAGGCTACTGTGCTGTACTCCGGCGGCGATGATTTCGCGGTTTACGGCTCCTGGGATGTCCTCATCCCGCTCGCCCGCGAAATTCAGCGGCTTTTCCACCGCTTCTGCGAAGAGAACCTTAAGGAGTTCCCGGGCCCCGAGGGCAAGACGATCACCATGGCGATCGCCTTGGCGCGGGACCCGGAGGAGAATCTGGCCGCGACATTCCAACAGGCGGGACGGCTGTTGAACCTGGCGAAATCCAGCGGGAAGGACTGCATCCACGTCCTGGGACAAACTCTGGAATGGAGGCAGCTGGCGGCTGCTTCCGATTTGCGCGAAACCATGCTGCGCATGGCCGGGGAGCTCGAACATCCCCGGCGCTTTCTGGCCGACCTCGACGCCTTCTACCGGAAAGCTGCCGCTGCCGGCAGCCTCACCGGCGCCCGGGGCCGGCGCCTCGAGAAGCCCTGGCAAGTGCAGCGCCACTTGGCCCGCGCCCTCGGGGAAACGCGCGAGAAAGAGCTGCAAAAGCTCAAGAACCATCTGACCAACGAAATCCTGGCCCGGAGCACCACTCAGGTCCGGGTCCGGCCCGGCGGGCGGTTAGCGCTGGAATGGGCCAGGCTGTTAGCGGAGGTGTAATCCATGCCTGACGTTCAAACCGAATCCAAACCGCGCGAGGGGCGCAACCGTGGTCCCCGCGATTCCGGCGCCAAAGAAGGCGGCGGCCGACAAGACGATCGGCGGCAAGATCGCTCCCGTTTCGAAGGCCCCCCGGAGATTGATCTCGACAAGTTGATCTCCGACAGCCTTTACCTCGACAACCAGGCCCACGGAATCGTGAGCCGCATGAGGGATATGGACTCCGGCACCAAGAGCCAGCTCCGGCGCCTCTATAACGCCGTGCGCCGCGCCTGCCAGGCTCCCGAAAGCGAGCGCCAACACCAGTTCGTCATGCTCCGCGCCCGGCTCGCCTACACCATCGCCCGCCATTCCTTGCGCAGCCTGGATTCCCTGGAGAAGTTACTGCTCCAGGTCACCCGCAAGAACGACCCCCGGGGTTACGAGCGGTTCCGGGATTTGTTTGAAGCCATTGTTGCCTACAACGAATAGCGAGGAGTCATGAGCACCCATACCGCCCAGACCCAATTGAAGCTCATCGGAAAACTCATTCTCGAAGGCCAGATGCACTGCCAGACCGGCCTCCACATCGGCGCCGGCAAAGGTTCGCTGGAAATCGGCGGCGCCGATAATCCGGTCGTGAAGGACTCTTTCGGCCGCCCCTACGTTCCGGGCAGCTCGCTCCGCGGCCGCTTGCGCTCCCTTCTGGAGCAGGCCCATGGACTGGCCGTTCCCTCCGAGCTGGTCTACCTGAGCCGCCGCAAAGGCCAGGAGGTACGCATCCACCAGAGCGACCGGCCCGACGACGAAATCTGCTTGCTGTTCGGACGCAATCCGGGACGCATGGAACGCGTTTCCGGAGAACCGCTGGAAGCCGCCTCCGCCACCCCCTCCCGGCTTACCGTCTACGACGCTCCGCTCGACCCCGACAGTATCACCCCTCAGATGCGCGAAAACCTCGACGACGAACTCACCGAGGTCAAAAGCGAGAACGCCATCGACCGGATCACCTCTCAGGCCAACCCTAGAACCCTCGAACGCGTTCCGGCCGGCGCGCGCTTCCAGGTGCGGTTCGTTCTGGACGTGCTCTGCGAGGAGGACAAGTCGCTAGTCCCCGTTCTGCTGGAAGGTTTGCGCCTGCTCGAGGACGACACCCTTGGC
>JAIMAR010000287.1 GCA_023511855.1 Bryobacteraceae bacterium | reverse complement strand
CAGAAGCGCCAGGAACCGGCTGCGCGGCCACTGCCCCAAACGCTGGTACGCTTCCCAAAGAATCATCACCGCTGTTCCCCGCAGTGTAACCCGAGCTTCCGGCGGCCGTTCGCGACGCAGTCGGCGCTACAGTTCTTGTTCCCAAGTGCCGGCTGATGCTGGCAGCCATGCTGCTGCTGGAGCGACAGCAAACCAGTGCCCGTCTACACCTTCCGGCGGAGCGGACGGCAATCCCGGGTCTCTCATGTTCTCCCACCCACCCCAAAAGCCGGCACGACCCGCCCGCTATAATGAAAGCTTCGACCTGGATCATGACCAGGGGTGCGGAAGACTGCGGTGCGATGGACTCTGCTGAGCTCGGATGGCTTGCCGGGACACCTCGGCATGGGCGCAGTGCACGGCGCACTGGCGTGGACGGCCTACTGGTCTGCTGAGACTTTCTTTTCCGGCGTAGCTCCGCGATTTTTGCCGGCCGGCTACAGTCACACCCCGCTTGCCTCCTGGCACCTTACTGTGGGAGCGTTTGCGGCTTACCTGCTCCTGGGCCTGATACTGGGAGTTCTCCTCGGCTTCTTGCAATTCTTGCTTCTGGTCCAGCGGAAGATCGCCTGGAGACCCGGCCATTGGTTTTTGCCTGCGTGCAGCGCTCTGAGCGTCACCCTGCTTCTGGGCGCCTACTGGCCCAGACCATTTCCGTTTGCGGATGTAGGCTTGGCAGGACTCCTCCTGCTCGCTGTTGTGGCTGCGCTCCAGATTCTGGCGGCTTCCTCCGACTCCTGGGCGTTGCGGTTGAGCCCCGCCGCCAACGCCTGGAGCGCCTCCTTCATAGCGGTGGGCTCAGTTTGGCTGGCGTACGACGTTCTCTGGAAACACAGTCCTGGGTTCCGGTGGCTCGGTATTGCTTTGTTCCTGGTTGCCGTCCCGGTGGTTGGATACCCCGGCCAGCAGGATTGGCAAGCCAGCGCCCCTCTACAGTTCCCGAGGCCCCTTGGCTGCGCTACGATCGCGACGGCTAGCCCGAGCTCTTCGTTGCCAATAGGGAACCTCTGGTGCTCGCTGGACAGAGCGAGGAAATCCTGCATCCACCCTCGGAGCTGCCCAACTCCCGCTGGGAGACATTCAGTGCGACATCAGCGCAATAGATATCTCGCCACACGGATAACGCTTGCCACCCGAGCCCCCAGCCGCGTCGACGCCGCCAGCCCTGTCAGAAAATACGGATGCCTCCAATCCTGTAACCGACAGAACCGCTTCATCAAACTCCGCGCTTCGCGCCACCGACCCCAATAACCGTACACGGTCGCCGTCTTAGCCGCCCGCGCCGCAAGGAACCCTCGCAGGAGTTCAGCTAGGTGCGACGGACACTCATCCTCAATCTCCTCCGGCTCAACCAGAAAGGGCTCGATCGGTCTCACTGCGGCCAGGTTCCGGCTCAGTTCCGAGGCATCGTTATACTTCCGAACCAGCGGCCGCGCGAAAAACGCCACCCGATGGTGCAACAGAATCTTGAGCCACAGCCAAGCGTCCTCCGAGTACAGGCAACGATTCCTTTCATAGAATCCGCCCAGTTGCTCTAACACCCCCTTCCGGACTACTGTCGAAGATGGAGCCATTTCCGCTACCATGCTCACCAGTAGGCTCACCGACGTCGTCCGGGTGACTTGGTATACGCCCTCTGGGATACCCCGTATGCGCCAGCGCGCCTCAGTGGAAAGTCCTTGCGGGTACTCCACCATCCCCCACGTAATGCTCGCCACGTCTTGACCGCACGCGTCCAAGCGCCGGACGCTTTCCGCCAAGTAGTCCGGATCCCATGCGTCATCGGCATCCAGAAAAGCGAGCACGCTACCCTCAGCGGCTCGCGCTCCCCGGTTCCGCGCGGACCCTGGGCCGGAGTTCGCCTGTGATAGCAATCGCAAGCGCTGGTCCCGGTATCGCCGAACGCGCTCCGCGCCATCGTCCGTCGAGCCATCGTCCACTACGATGATTTCAAAGTCCACAAAACTTTGCGAAAAGATCGACTCCAGGCACCGTTCTACGTACCGTGCCTTGTTGTACAGGGGCACAATCACCGACACTCGCAACTATGTCTGCAACAGGGCACAGGGCTGTCTTCTCCGCCCGGCCAAGTTCTCCTCTATTTTATTTAGCATACGCCCTTTCCTGCCAGCAACGACGAGCGACCAAACTAGACCAAACTAGCCCATATAGAGGCGGGCCGTGAGCACCCCCACCGGGCCCAGCCTATCACGTCCCCGCCGAACCGTAGGACAATCCCTTTACGCTGGCCGCTCGGCAGCGCGCACAATATGGCACACTATACGAGATCACGATATCAATTGACTGGTTGGACAACATCACAGGCTTCGAAGCGTTTCGTCGTTTCGTTTTCCCTAGCCGGACTGCTATTGGCGCGCGTCTGGCAGGACGTCGATCAGGCCACGAGTCCAATGGCCGTATACCGGTTAGGGCCTGGCGCGCCGCGCACGACAGAGGCGGTCGCCTTGATCGGTCTTGGGATCTTCACTGTCCTGTTCGCCCTATTGATCCGTGTCGCGGAACACCGTCACACCGCACCTTCCCCCTCCACCGCGGCCCGCCTTCTGGCGGCAGTCGCGGCTACCGCAGTCGGCAACCTTCTGTTGCTTGCGGTCGAGCAGGCGAGCGAGTACGCGCTAGGAAGCGCCTGGCTCCAAGGGCACGACGCTGCATGGCTCGCACTCCTGTGGACGTCGAGAATCGTGCGGTGGGTCGTAATTCCCGGCACGCTTGCCGTTGCGGCCCTTTGGCTCCCGAGATGGACTTGGGGGGCGATCCAGACCGTCGCGCTCATCATGACCCCTTTCGCCGCCTTCCGAGCGGCTCACGCCGGCTATCATCTCGTCCGGCCACGTGCCAAGGTGTTGCTCGTAACGCCACCAAACCGCGCCTCCTCCGGCTTGGCGCTGCCGCTAGTCCTGTGGTTGGTCTTCGATGAAATGGACCAGTCTTCCGCTTTCGAGGATCCGCAAAATGCGCCGCTGTTGCCCAACCTTCAAGCTTTCCGTCGTTTGGCCTTTCATGCGGAACGCGCCTGGCAGCCCTCGGATACCACGGCCAAGTCCATCCCAGCGTACTTGACCGGCCGCTTGGCAGTGAAGGAACGCTGGGTTCGCGGAGCGGGCTTACAGCTCAGGTTTGCCGGTTCAAACCGCGATCTCTCCTGGTGGCAGGAACGGACCATCTTGCACGAGGCTGTTGCGCTAGGCCATGCCTTGGCGGTTTTGGGTCACTTCCATCCTTACTGCCAACTCTTCGGCCAGTTGACCGTGGCCTGTGCCGACTTTCCGGCTTGCGCCGCGGCGGATCTGAAAGCGTGGCTCGCGACGCCGGAAGGCGCCTCCCTTAGGGCGACGGCGCAGCTAGAGCTTCTTCGCCTGCTCCCATTGCCGGCTACGAAGAAAAGGTTCGACGGAAGAGTATTTCGATACAGCGAGTGGCTGCTAAGCAATCACGGGATGGAGACCCAGTCGCGATGTCTCGGAGAAGTGACCGCTAGGCTGCGGCGCTGGTTACGGGATTCGGTTGCGAGCTTCTACTTTGTCCACCTGCCGGTTCCCCACCCTCCCTCAGTGGCTTCTAGCGCGGAACTCGCGTGCCGACACGCCGTCCCGCCCGGCTATGCGGGCAACCTTCATTGGGCGGATCACTTCTTTGAGGCCCTCCGCAACGAACTGATCCGGCAGGACCGCTGGGACACCGCCACCGTGATCATAACCTCGGATCACACCGTCAGAACCGACTGGAGGAATCTCCCTGAGCTGACCCCCTCTCTCGAGCGCGCCATCAAACTTCGAAGGGAGCCGACCGTACCGCTGCTCATCAAGCTACCCCACCAGAGGGAAGGGTTAACGTACCGCCGCCCCTTTAACGCAGTGTTGCTCCACGACATTGTGCAGGGTATTCTTCGAGGCAACATTAGGCGGGCCGAGCAGATCGCCGCCTACATCGAAGACAACCACGCTCGCGCGCCACTGGTCGCCGCGACCGTCTCTCCTCCCCCAGCCCGTCTAG
>JAIMAR010000029.1 GCA_023511855.1 Bryobacteraceae bacterium | reverse complement strand
CAAACCACAGAGGGCACGGAGAACACGGAGGACACGGAGATGGGAAGAGAGGCGGGGTCGGACACGCTGGTCCGCCCCTACACGGCGCGGCATTGGGTTGCGCATAGGGCGGTGGGTAAAGGGGGCCAAGGCCGACTGGAAAGCCGGCCGCAGGTTAGAAAGCCTGCCCCACATCAGGAGCCTGCCCCACAAGAGAGGCTGCCGGATCAAGGCAGCGTGTTCTACAAGAGGAGGCACACAGTACTGGAGCGGAAGGCGAAACAAGAGGACCGCCGTATCAGGAGGGCAGCACGCGATGAGTGACGTACTCGACGTTGACGACCTCCTCGTCGAAGTCCAGCAGTTCCACGCGGAGCAGGATTTGGAAAAACTGGTTACGCCCGATGGCTTCCAGGACGCCTTGCAGGTGGGCTTCGTCGGTGAGGAAAACCCCGGCCCCTTCGATGGCGCGGCCGTGGTTGGCTGAAATCATGGTAACGGCGGAGCCTCCGGCCGGGCCGGGGCGGCGGGTGACAATCGCGTACTCGATCACTCTTTCCAGGCGTCCTTCGACGGAGCGGGATTCAGAATAGGAGGAGAGTTCATTGGAGCGGGGTTCGCGGTTTTCGATGGTGCGGTCGGTGATGACGAAGGGGAGGCCACTGTGGAGGGAGCGGACGAAGGGGTTGGTGCGGCTACTGCCCAGCAGGACGAGATTGGCGCGGCGGGCATCACTCCAGGAGAAGAAGCGGGCGTTGCGGATCTCAAGAGGGGCACCCAGGGCGGCGAAGGTCCTCTGGATGGCCAAAAGGCAGGACATTTCGCCGGCGGAGACGAAGTGGAAAGAGGGGCTGAGCGGGGTGGAGGCGAGGCCGCCGAGCTTTTGGCGCAGCCCGGTCTCTCCGGTGGCGAGGTCGTTGATGTAGATATTGCGGATGAAGTTGCCGTCGGCATCCCGGAAGAAGAGCAGTTCGGTGTAGACGAGGATGTTGGGGTTGGCGGGAAGCAAATACGGCGACCAAAACCAGCTCAGGGCGGGCTTGGATGCGGCCTCAGCGGCTTTGGGCCGGTCGGTGCGGGTGAATACGAGGCGGTACTGGCCCTTGGGGAGGGAGACCCGCAGCGGCTCGGCGCGTCCTTCGTTTTCGAAGTAGGCGCGAAGCCGGTCGCGGATGCTGGCCATGCTGACGCGGACGATAGGGTCGATTTTCGGATCGAAGCTGGAGGGGCGCCCGAGGACGGAAACGGCGATTTCATACTCCTTGGCAGGGGAATCGTCGCCGGACTCAATCCGCTCGCTCAGGAAGAGCAGGATGCGGCGCAGGGATTCGGCCTGGGCGAAATAGGGGCTACTGAGAAGGCGCCGCATCAACTCCTGGCGCGATTTGGGGGAGCTTTTGCCGCCCATCCGAATCACCTAAAGCGGTATCACATTATCGCATGCAAAGAGAATTCCCCTGCGGCGTCCTGGCCGTCCGAGTGGTCTGGGCATGTCCACGAGCCGCAGGGGAAAGCGCAATAGTCCTGTGACGCCAGGCGGCTTGCGTTAGAAAACGAAGCGGAGGCCGGCCAGCATAGTGCGGTTGCTGGACTTGGTCAGGATCTTGGTGAAGTCCCCGGCCGACATGTTGTTTCCGGGCGTATCCAGCAGCGGGTGATTCAACCAGTTGGAGGCCTCGACGCGGAGCTGGGCGTAGGCGGTCTCCGTGACGTAAAAGTCCTTCTGGAGAGCCTTATTCCAGCTCCACCGGCCAGGGCTGAACAGGGCGTTGCGCGGCAAGTTTCCGGTGGTTTTCTGGGCTGTGATCACGGGCTGGGCGAAAGCGGCCGGGTCGAAGTAGCGGGCCATTCTCTGGTCGGCGCTGCCCTTGGTGTAAACAATCGGCCCGACCAAATCCGGCCGGTCTTGCGGGCGCGATGTGATGGCGTCGAAATTGGCGTCGTAGCCCAGGATTACGTTTAGCGGCTGGCCGCTGTCGATGGTCAGGACGCCCGAGATCTGCCAGCCGCCCAGAACTTTGGCCACGAGATCGTGACGGTTTCGCAAGAAGGGAATGTCGTAGGTATAGAAAGTACGGTAGGTATGCTTGCGGGAGGCCCGTCCGTATTCTCCGGCTGGGTTGGCCGGGTTGTCGATGGTGGTAGTGAAGCCTTCGATGTCCTCATCCGGAGTGCTGAAAATGCCGCCGACATCGCCAAAGTCGCTGGCGTAAGTGTAGACCACACGGGCGGTCAGATTGGAGATCTTGAGATTGGCCCAGGTTTGCAGCGAATCGTAGTCCCGCTTAGCGTCGCTGTCCATCCGGATCGAGAAGCGGCTGTAGTCCGGGAAGGGTTGACGGGCCAGGATGTTGTTGGCGTCCAGGCTGGGCGGCGTTCCGTCGGGGAGGTTCTTGAAGCGGGCGTAGTTGAAGGGGTAGCCGCGCATCAGGTTGCGGCCGCGGTTGCCGACGTAAGCGACCGAGACCGTGATCCCGTTGCGCAGCTCGCGCTCAGCGGAGATGTTCCACTGGTGGCTGAGCGGCGTCGTGAAGTCGGGGTGGTAGCCGATGATTCTCGCGTAGGGCGGGTTGAACTGTGCGGCGCGGATCCAATCCAACGTGTTTTTGGGATAGGGGGTCGGCGGCTGGGAGAACCGCGGCGACTGGCTGGTGCCCCAGGGGTGGTACAGGCGGGCGGTGAAGCCTTGGGTGACGGGGCGCTGCGGGAACTCCTCGGTGCTGAAGAGGCGCATTTGAGCCGCAGGGAAAGCGTAGTAGAGGCCATAGCCGCCGCGAAGGACGGTCTTGCCGTTGCCGAATAGATCGTAGGCGAGGCCCACGCGAGGCGCGAAGTTGTTGCGGTCCTGGCGGATGAAGCCGTCGGGAATGGCTTTATCGCCTTGGAACGCCAGGTGCAAGGGCGCATTGGGGAATTGGTCGGACTTGTGCCCTTCAACGAAGGCGGAAGCCCGGCCGTTAACTTCCTTCATGGCTTTCCAGATCTCATAGCGCACGCCGACGTTGAGCGTCAGCCGGCGCGTCATGCGCCACTGGTCCTGGACGTAACCGAAGAAGCCCCAGGTGGGCAACGAGTAATCGATCTGGCCGTTGGCGGTGAAGTCATTGACCCGGCCCATCATGAAATCGGCGAAAGAGTGAACGAACTGGGCGTTGGGGATGTTTGGGAACGAACCGGACCCGCGGTTAGAGAAGCGGCCCTGGAAGCGGAACTGGGAGTTATCCGAATCCACGAAGCGACGGAAGGCGACTCGCTGGCTTTCGAAACCGGCCTTGAAGTTGTGGTTCCCACGGATGTGAGCCACGGTTCCGCTGAGCTTCAGGTTGCCGGTATCGACATAGCCGGCTGCGAGTTGGGGGCAGTTGAAGCCATCCAGGATCTCGAGATCCGGCATCAGCTTGCGGCCGCCCACAATCGGCGTGGGCCATTGGGCGCCATAGTCGGAAAGATCCTTGCCTACGGATTTCTCGTCGGGGACCGTTTCCGGGCGGAGCTTGGCGAGAGACACCTGCGATTCCACAATGGTTTGAGGATCGACGGTCCAGGTATGCTTGCCCGCCAAGGTGTTCTGGGAAGTTTCGCTCTTTCCCCGCTGAAGGCCAGGCATAGCTCTGGTTCCACCGGGAACCACCACGTTGCTGGAGCGGACTCCGAAGTAGCTGAACTGAAGGCGCTGCGAGGGGGTGAGGTTGTGGTCCGCTTTGATCAGGAATTCATTGTTGCGGGGTGGCGTGGTGTAGTCAAACACGAGCCGGTCGCCCAGGACGGGGACAGTAGGGATGATCTTGGCTAGGTTGACCGCCACGTGGTCGAGAAGGCCAGCGGCGGCCAGGTTGTTGCCTGGGATGGGCTGATTGGTGTCGGGGTTGTAGAGCACGCCGGGGTAGGCCGAGAAGTCGCCGGCCAGCATCTGCGCGGTGGGGTATCGGATCGTAGAGCTGGTGGTGGTCGCCTGATCCCGGTAATGCTGGAAGGATCCGAAGAAGAAGGACTTGTCCCGGATCAGAGGCCCGCCGATCGTGCCGCCGATCATCTTCTCGTTTTCCGGGGAACGTGGAAGGCCGCTGCGGTTGCGGGACCAAGTGTTGGCGTTCAGATTGCGGTTGCGGAAGAAGTAGAAGACGCTGCCGTGGAAATTGTTAGTTCCGCTTTTGGTGATGACGTTGAAGTAGCCGCCGGGCTGCTTGCCGAACTCGGCCGTATTGCTGTTGGTGGAAACCTGCACTTCGGCGATGGCGTCGATGTTGGGCATCTGAAGCGCGGTGTTCTGCTGGACATCGGTGTTTTCAGCGCCATCCAGGTAGAAGATGTTCTGCTGCCGCCGGGAGCCGGAGACGTTGGCTGTGGAGCCGACCATTTCCACGCCGGGCGCCAACTGGGCGAACGCCAATGGATTGCGGGTATTCAGCGGAAGGGAGACGATCATTTGGGAAGCGACGTTGGCCCGGACGGCAGAGGATTGGGTATCAATATTCTCCAGGGCCGCCGAGACTTCGACCACCTCGGTCACCTGGCCGGGCTGGATGGTGACGTCGATGATGGCGTTGCGGCCGGTTTCCACCGTGATCCCCGAGACCTCGGAGGTCTGGAAGTTCTTAAACGACACTCGCAGGCGGTAGTTTCCAGGGGGGACCAGGTTGAAGACATAAACGCCTGATTCATTGGTTTGGGTGCGGGCTGTGACGTTGGTGGCCGTATTGATGAGCTCCACCTGAGCCGATGGAACTAAAGCTCCGGTCGGGTCCATGACCCGGCCCTGCACGCCGCCCGTCGTGACTTGAGACATCAGCGGGAGCGCGCACACAAGTACTAGCGCCAATGCAATTCTCATTCGTGCAACCTCCATAATGGAGACGAATTTAATTCGCGCTTCGCGGATACGGAAGTAACAAGGGGTAAAGCAGTTCTCGGCAAAGGTAAAGGCTGGGTTAGCAACCCGTGGACACAGTCTACTTAGACGGATCCACCCACGAAACTTAGCGCCGTGCCTGGCCCGGGAGAGAGCGCAAAATACTTTGTTCGAAGGACTTTCAGAAGCGCGGCGGGCGGCCGGGGCGGCAAGGAAGAGACAGTGAACGAGGGAGCAGAGTAGTAAGGGCGAGGAGAGAGCTCGTGATTTTTCAGGAGCGCTGTCCGACCTGAAAGGAGCGGCGTTTCAGATGGCGGCCTGGGCGTCGAACCGTGCGCAGGGAGGTAGGCATGCAGCGGGCGGCGGCAGGCGCGCTGCATGCCTTGTAAGCTACCGCGGCTGGGCGCCGAACAGCGTGACCACGCCGCCGGCGGGGATGTCGATTTCGACGGCGCCGCCTTTGACGGGCACAGTGCCGGCAGGCTGGTAACGGAGCTGGTCGCTGGTCGCGAAAGCGGTGAAGCCGGCCGCCTTCGTCCCAGAAACCCGGATGCGAGCCTTGGCCAGCGAGGAAGAGGTGTTGAAGGCGACGAGCGCGTCCGGATGGCGCGTCCCGTTGGAGGCGAAGGCGATCAGGCCGATGTTGTTGCTGGGCGGAGAGACCGTGGCCACAGCCATGCCCGGCTGACCGGCGCGCGAAACCTGCTTGTAAAGGTAGTAGCCCGGTTCAACGGTAAAACCGCCTTTGCGGTCCACACGGAAGGCGGTGCCGGGGTTGGGGTCGCCGCCGATCCAGGTGTCGGTCTGGACGGCGGCCCAGGGGATGACGCCGTTGACGTGCGCCAGATAGATTTGCTGGCGGATGGCCTCAATGAAGGTGACGTCCATCTTGCCCCAGGACATGGAGGTGGTCCAGGTTTTCAGCTCGGGCCGCTGGACGCGGAGGAATTCGGCGTTGATGCCGACGTTATCGCGGCCAAGGCCGAAGCCGTGACTGGTGAGGAGGCCCAAGTTCCGAAGGGCGACCGGGTCGTTCTGGATGGCCCAGGCAATGCCGGCCACGGCCATGTTGCGCCATGTGCTGCATTCCCCGGGGGTAATTCCCACATCTTTCAGGTCCTGGCGATCGAGCATGGGCCGCATAAAGCGGAGGAAGTCGACGATCTGGGAGCTGGGCCAGTACATGTTGAAGTCGTGGTTTTCCGTGCCGGCTGTGGAGCCGTCGGCGGGCCAGCGCCAGATTTCATCGCCTTCGTTGTGAAGAGAGATGTAGCGGACGGGGAGTTTTTCCTCCTCGCGAAGGAATTTGACCCAGGCGATCATGTACTCGGCGACCTCTTCCTTCATGCGCGGATCCAGGTCGCGGCCGCGGACGAACTTCTGTTTGGTGGCCCAGGGCTGCGGGCCGTAGAGGGTGGTGATGATTTGGAGGTCTGCGCCGCGGGCGCGGGTCCGGGCCAGCCCTTCCCGGGCGAAATAGCGCATCCATTCCGTGGTGGTCTTGTGGTCGAAGCGGGACGGGTTGATGACGTTAGGGTCGTTGTTGTCGTTGTCGGCTTCGGTGAGCCCCTCGTGATAGGGGTCCAAGAACATCTTTAGAATGCCGGGTTTGAGGCCGTCTTCGCCGAAGATCATGTCGAGGATCTGGCGGCGCTGGGTTTCGTTCAGAGTACTGAAGCCGCCGTACTCCTCGGGCCACTTTTTGTAATCGCGGGTTTGGGCAACCTGAACGTAGTTGACCCCGAAGCCATCCCAGACGCGGATGGGCTGGGCAAAGTCTACCGTCATTTCCACAGCCGCAGGGGCTTGGGCCGCAGAGTAGAGGACGGCGGAGGAGACAGCCGCCAGAGACAGGGCTAAAGCGACAAAGAGAGCAGACTTTTTCATAGCAAGGGCAGATTATCAATGCCGCAGCCGCCAGACAAGTACTGGCGCGGTTAAGGGCGGGTAAGCGGAGGGTTAGCGGGAAAGGGCTGCGAGTCGGAGTAAGGAGGTTGGGCCAGAAACTGCGAAGGATGGGCGGCGGCCGTAACGAAGAGGCCGCTCAACAAACCGAGGTGAGTGAGCACCAGCCGGCGCGACGAGCGGGCCGGCGAGCAAGGTTGCGCGTGTGACGCCGGGCAGGGGTTGCCCTACCTGGGCCGCGGCGATTGGTCCGGGAGCGGATCAGGAATGCGGGTCCGGCGACCGGCCCACACCGCAAGGACGAAGGCCGGAAAAAATCAGCAACCAGGCCGCGCCCACAACAAACAGGCTGAGAATCACAGCGGGATGATAGGACTTCCAGGTATCAGCGATCCAGCCGCCTATCGCCGGACCAGCCAGGCCCGCCAGCCCGTAGCCGAGAAAACAAAGCGGGTAAAAGCGGGGGAAATTCTGCACGCCAAAATACTCCACGATCGATGAGGCGTAGACGACGAAGCAGGCGCCGAATCCCGCGCCGCTGAAGAACACGGCGAACAGGAGGAAGGCGCCGGCGGCGTTTTCAAGCAGGTAGGCCAATAGGGTGAAGCCAAGAAAGCCGAGCGACAGAAGAATTGTCTTTCGCGAGCGTAGCCGGTCATGCACCTGGCCCCACAAGATCCGGCCGGCGGCGTTGCCGGCGGCGAACAGGCTGACCGCCAAAGCCGTTTGGCTCTCAGGCATGCCGATGCTAAGCACCAGCGGCTTGAGGTTTCCCACGGTGAGCAGCCCTGCGAAGGTGCCGGCGAACATCCCCGCGCAGATGTGCCAGAAGGGATAGGCCGGCCGGGAGGAGCGGGCCGCGGGCGGCTGGGACGACTGGGCGGCGGCCGGGCTGGGGGGTTCACGCAGCAGCAGCGCGCCGAGCAAGGCGACTCCGCCCAGGGCCAAACCCACAAACCGGAAGACCTCCAGGACGCTCATCTGTGCCGTTGCCATCAGGTAGTGCGCCACAGAGCTCAGCAGGACGGCCCCGCCTCCAAAGCCGGCAACAGCCACCCCAGTGACCAGCCCCTTGTGAGCTGGAAACCAGCGCATGCCGACCGTGAGCGGGCAGACGTAGCCGAATCCAATGCCCGCGCCCGCAGCCAGTCCCAGGCTGATCAGCAAGATGGGGTAGCGGCCTTGCGAGAAAGATGCGCCGAGATAGCCCGCCGAGAACAGCAACGCTCCGATGCTCGCGGTCAGCCGCGGTCCGCGCCTTTGCAGCAGGCGGCCGGCGGGAATCATGGCCAGGGTGAAAACGGCGATCATGAGGCCGAAGATGAAGCCGCTCTGGCTGCGGCTGATGCCGAAGGCTGCATTGAGGGGAGGCACGAAGACGCTCCAGGCGTAGATGCCGCCGAGCACCAACTGCATCAACACACCAGCGCCCAAAACGATCCAACGGGTCATCCGTTCTACCTACCGGGGAAAGAAGATCAGCGCGACTCCTCAGGCTAGCGAATGGGGACGGTGGCAGGCAAGCGCATCCGGCTGCGTGCGGCAGCCCCCAGTCCAGGGAGTCCTTGTCGGCCACGGATGACGTGTGACCAAAGTCATAGCGGCGGGCGGCCGGCGATGAGATATTGACGTAGAATTCTTACAGCACGGAAAGGAGGTTGCGGCGTGAGAAAACTGTGGTGGTATGCCGCGGGCATTGTAGTGATTTCCTTTGGGATTCTGGGTTGGATCGGGACGCGCATCTATCAGGAGATGCCGCCGATTCCGGATCAGGTCGTCAGCACGGACGGGCGGGTCATCGTCGCAAGCGGAGAGATCCAGCGGGGACAGAACGTCTGGCAGACGCTGGGCGGCATGGAGGTTGGCTCGATTTGGGGGCATGGAAGCTATGTAGCGCCGGATTGGACCGCCGACTGGCTGCACCGGGAAGCGCTGGCGGTGCTGGAGGAGTTGAGCCGGGCAGAATTCCAGAAGGAATATGCCGCGCTTAGCATCGAGCAGCAGGCGGGATTGCGGGGAAGGCTGTTGCAGATCTACCGGACGAACACTTATGACCCGGAGTCGAAAACGCTGCGCATCGATCCGGTGCGCGCCAAGGCATTTGAGAAATGCCTGGAGCACTACTCCGAGGTCTTCATGAGGGGGAACGCGAGTTACGCGATACCGGCCGGAACGGTGCAGGATCCGCAGCGGATGAAGGAGTTCGCGTCGTTTATTTTCTGGACGGCCTGGGCGGCAGCGGCCAACCGGCCGGGGGACACGATCTCCTACACCCACAACTGGCCACACGACGAGCTGGTGGGCAACCGGCCCACCGGGGAGAGCGTGATGTGGACGGGCGTCAGCATTTTGATGCTGCTGGCGGGCATCTGCGCGATGGTTTGGTGGTACGCCTCGCGGGTGGAGCGCGAGCCGGCCGGACCTCTCCCCCCGTCGGATCCGCTGATGGACTGGAAGGCGACGCCTTCTCAGTCGGCCACGCTCAAGTTTTTCTACGTGGTGGCGGCGCTGATCGTTGTGCAGATCCTGTCAGGCGTGGTCACGGCGCACTACGGAGTGGAAGGCCTGGGGTTCTACGGCATCCCCCTGGCGGAGTGGCTGCCGTACAGCGTGACGCGGACGTGGCACATTCAGACCGGGCTGTTCTGGATCGCGACCTCCTGGCTGGGCGCGGGGCTGTTCATCGCGCCTCTGATTAGCGGCAGCGAACCCAAAGGGCAGAAACTCGGCGTGAATGCTTTATTGGCGGCTCTGTTCGTGGTGGTGGGCGGATCACTCACCGGCCAGTGGCTCAGCATCCACAACAAGCTATCCGACAGGACGGCCTTCCTGTGGGGGCACCAGGGCTATGAGTACATCGATCTGGGGCGCATCTGGCAGATCTTGTTATTTGTCGGGCTGCTGTTTTGGTATTACCTAGTGGTACGCGCGGTGCGGCCGGCGCTGAAGGGACATCCTGAGCACCGTTCCCTGATCTGGTTGTTTCTGGTTTCGGCCGGGGCCATCGGACTGCTGTACGGCGCGGGCTTGAACTGGGGCCAGCACACGCATCTCTCGATGGTGGAGTACTGGCGCTGGTGGGTGGTGCACCTGTGGGTGGAAGGCTTCTTCGAGGTCTTCGCCACCACCGTCATTGCCTTCTTCTTCGCCCGACTGGGCTTGATCCGGCCGCAATTGGCGGCTAAGGCGGCGCTGCTATCGGCGGCGATCTACCTGGCGGGTGGGATCATCGGGACCTGTCATCACCTGTACTTCTCCGGCACGCCCACGGTGGCGCTGGCCTGGGGCTCGGTCTTCAGCGCGCTGGAGGTGGTGCCTCTGACGATGGTGGCGTTCTCGGCGTTGGACGATCTGCGCCGGGGGAAGCTGACCGCATGGGCGCAGAGGTACAAGTGGCCGATCTACTTTTTCGTGGCGGTGGCGTTCTGGAACATGGTGGGCGCGGGGCTGTTCGGCTTCATGATCAACCCGCCGATCGCTCTGTACTTCATGCAGGGATTGAACACCACGCCGGTGCACGGGCACGCGGCGCTGTTCGGAGTGTACGGCATGCTGGGCATCGGGCTGATGCTGGTATGCCTGCGGGCGCTGGAACCCAGGAGCGAGTGGAAGGAAGGCCAGTTGAAATTCGCCTTCTGGGCGATGAACATCGGGCTGTTCGGAATGTGCGTGCTGAGCCTCCTCCCGGTGGGACTGCTGCAAACCTGGGCGTCGGTGGACCAGGGCTACTGGTACGCGCGCAGCCCGGAGTTTCTGGGCACGCCGCTGATGCAGACCTTGCGGTGGCTGCGTGTGCCAGGGGACACGATCTTCGCGCTGGGAGCGCTGGTACTGGTGTGGTTTGTGATCACCAGCAACCGGCGCAGGGAGAGCCAGGGCCAGGTTTAGGCGGCGCAGGATGGAAGACTGTGCTACGGGGCGTCAGGCGGTCAGGCGGCGCAGCAGGCTGACCGCCTCGCGGATGTCACGCCACTTCTGCTCCGGGTCTTCCACTTCCCGCTCGATGTTGAGCGTGCCGGTGTAGCCGATTTGTTTCAGCTTGGCGAGGAAGCGCTCTATGCCCACCGAGCCCTGGCCTAGCGGGCGTTCCGTGCCGAGCGCGCCGGGCTTGTCCTTGGGCGGCCAGTCGCCGTCCTTGGCGTGGACGGAGATCACATGGGGGCCCAGGACGTCGAGCGCCTCGATGGGGTCGCCGGAGCCGTAGAGGATCATATTGGCCGGGTCGAAGTTGACGCGGACGTTGGGGCGGTCCACATCGCGCAGAAAACGCAGCAGGACCTCGGCGGGTTCCTGCCCGGTCTCCAGGGCGAAGGACTGGCCGTGCGAGGCGGCGCGATCGGCGATCCGCCGGACGACATCCCGCACCGCGGCGTAGTCGGGATGGGAGGGATCCTCCGGCACGAAACCGATGTGGCAGGCGATGGCGGGAGCGCCGAGCTCGGCGGCGAAATCGCTGAGTTCCAGGGTACGGGCCTCCCGTTCGGCGCGGGTGTCAGGCGGGATGAACCCCACGGTGCGCTGCACAGTAGGGATATCCGCGTAGCTTTCGCCCACGTAGCCGGCGAAGACGGTCACCAGAGTGAACTCTTCGCTTTCGAGGGCCGCTTTCCAGGCGGGGGCCGCCCCGGCGAGGGGCATTTCTCCCGGAACGCCGAGTTGTCCGCAGCGTACGCCGACGGACTTCACCCGACGGATGGTTTCGGCCGGATCCTCGCCGGCCCAGAACATGACGCCGATTTCCAGCTCCTTCAGATTGGACATGGGACCTTTTCTCCATTTCGCCCGCGGGCTTCCGTCATGAGAATCGCCAGTTTGACCGCAGCTGCGGACTGTTCCGGAGGGCAGGCTTCGGGAGACTGCTCCTGGGAGCAGCATTGGTGGAAATACTCGATCTCGGCTAGATACCCGTCCTTCTCTGGCGCAGGCAGCGGCTCTTCCTCGCCGCTCGCCGTATAGAGGGTCGGCGCACGCCCGGCCGAGCTGTAATCCGCAGTGCCTCCGTCGCAAGCCACGGTGTACTCCATCGAGAACGGATAGGCCTTGGGATGATGCCACCCGCCGCTGATGACCACCGTGCGGTCCGCATAGTGCCACTGGGAGGTGATGAGGTCGATGCCCCGGGCGAGATCTTCGTATCCGGTGGCAGAGATGGCTTCCGGCGGGCCGAACAGGCTCAGGGCGATGTCGATGTCGTGAATCAGCAGATCCAAGACCGCGCCGCCGCTCAGACGCTTGTCGCCGAGCCAGGCGCTCCAGGCGGGCGCGGCGCAGCGCCGGCGGAAGACGGCATGGCGGACCGGCCCCAAATCCCCGTGTTTGAGGCGCTGGGACAAGGCCTGGTACGCCGGAAAGAAGCGGAGCACGTGAGCGGCCATCAGGATCCGGCCGCTGCGGCGTGCCGCGGCGATCATAGCCTCCGCGGATGCCGCATCCAAGGCCATGGGCTTTTCGACGAGCACGTGCTTTCCCGCCTCCAAGGCCGCAATCGCGGCCGGCGCGTGCAGATGCGTGGGGAGGCAGATGTCGACGGCCTCGACGGCGGGGTTGGCGACGGCGTCCCGCCAGTCGAGGTACTTGTCCATGCGGGAGAAGTCCATGCGCTCGCCGGGCCCACCCACGTTGCCTTGGATGCCGCGCAGGTCGCCGCTCAGGCGCTGAGGCTCGTCGCTGGCGACCGCGATGACTTCGGCGCCGGGGACCTGCATCCAGGCCTTGAGGTGGGTGGCCCCCATGAAGCCCAAACCGAGCACGGCGATCTTCATAGTGAGCAGTATAAAGTACCGGAAGCGGGCGCGTTTATGAAAGAATCGGGGGAAGGTAAGCGGGTATTCTCATGAGCGAGACGCACGAGAAGAGGTTCCGGATTGGTCTGATCCAGATGAGCTGCGGGCCGGACCCGGCCGAGAATCTGGCTAAGGCCTCCTGGCGCATCCGGGAGGCGGCGGGACAGGGCGCCCAGGTGATTTGCTTGCAGGAGCTGTTCCGCACGCCGTATTTTTGCCGCCAGGAAAGCGCGGAGCTGTTCCGGCTGGCGGAGCCGATTCCGGGACCCACCACGGAGAGCCTCGCCGCGCTAGCGCGGGAGCTCGGGGTTGTGATGGTGGCGCCAGTGTTCGAGCGGCGGGGGCCGGGGATGTATCACAACAGCGCAGCGGTGCTGGACGCGGATGGGGCGCTGCTGGGCGTCTACCGGAAGATGCATATTCCCGAGGACCCGCTGTACTTCGAGAAGTTCTACTTCACGCCGGGCGACACGGGCGTGCCCAGCTTCCAGACGCGCTACGGGCGGATTGCGGTCCTGATCTGCTGGGACCAGTGGTTTCCGGAGGCGGCGCGGATGGCGGCGCTGGGCGGGGCTTCGGTGATCTTCTATCCCACGGCCATCGGCTGGCACCCCGCGGAGAAAGCGGAGCATGGCGAGGACCAAGTGAGCGCCTGGATCAACGTGCAGCGCGGGCACGCCATCGCCAATGGGATCTATGTGGCCGCGGTGAACCGAGTGGGCGCGGAGGGCCCGCCGGAGGCTTGCCTGGAGTTCTGGGGGAATTCGTTCGTCGCAGATCCGTTCGGGAGGATTACGGCGCAAGCGGGCCGGGACCGCGAAGAGATACTGCTGGCCGAAGTGGATCCGGCGAAGCTGGAAGAAGTCCGGCGTCACTGGCCATTCTTGAGAGACCGGCGGACGGACGCCTACTCGCCGCTGCTCAAACTTTGGCGGGACTGAGGTCTGGGTTATAGAGCAGGACTTTGAGCACCCCGGGCTGCTGGGCAAGCTCGAAGGCGCGCGCGGCCTCCGCCAGAGGTAAGCGGGCGGAAATCATCTCGCGCAGTTTCAGCCTGCCGCTGGCCAAGAGCTTGAGAGCCGGCTTGAAAGGCCCGCAGCGGGAACCGACCAGAGTGATCTCATTCACCACCACCGGCGCGCTGTCCAAGGAAACAGCATCGTGCACGGTGGATTTGAGGATGACCGTACCGCGCGGGCGGGTCATGAGGATGGCCTGCGAGAGGCCGTCGGCCGCGCCAGTAGCTTCGACGACCCAGTCGTAGGCTGCCCTGGGAAGCCGCGCGCTGGTCATGCGGACGGCGATTCCGGCTGAGGCCGCCAGCCGTAGCTTGGCGCGGTGCTTGCCGTAGAGGTGCACTTCGGCCCCGCGCAGATGCAGCACCTGGGCGATGAGCAGGCCGAGTTTGCCGTCTCCGAGCACGGCCACAGGCGCGCCTTTCGGAATGCGGACTTGCTCCAGGATCTCGCACGCGGCAGCGATGGGCTCGGTGAAGACGGCGTCCTCGTCAGGGACGGAATCGGGAACCGGATGGAGATTGCGCTCGGGCAGGGTGAAGTACTCGCTGAAGACGCCGGGATGCCGCACGATGCCGAGCACGGTGCGGTGCGGGCAGTGGCGATCCAGCCCGCGGCGGCACCAGTCGCACGCGCCGCAGGCGAGGTTGATTTCGCCCACCACGCGCCGGCCGATCAGGGAGCGGTCGCCGGCCTCCACGACTTGGCCCACAAACTCATGTCCGGGCGTCCCGCGAAAGCCGTAATAGCCCCGCAGAAGTTCGATGTCGGTATTGCAAATGCCCGCAGCAAGGAGACGGATCAAGGCGTGATTCTTGGCTCGCCGGGGCAAGGGGCGGCGGCGCAACTCGATGCGGCCGTCTTCGAGATGGACAGACAGCATTTCATGGACGAGTATAGAGCGGCCGGCAGCGCGGCGGCACGCATCTTGCGCCGGAGGGGGTGCGGTGTCAAACTGGGTGTTCTCTGCGGTCAAGCCGATGGCGAGCGCCGGCCAAAGTTTGCGCTTTACGCGGATCCTGCTGAAGAACTGGCGGAGCTTCGCCCGGGGCTACGCCGAATTGGGGCGACGGGTCTTCTTGGCGGGGCCGTCCTCGGCGGGGAAGACGAATTTCCTGGACGCGTTCCGGTTCCTGGGCGAACTGGCCACGCCCAGCGTCGGCCTTCAGGAAGCGGTTCAGCGGCGCGGCGGCGTGCGGCGCCTGCGTTGTCTGGCAGCTCGCAAGGACTCGCAGATGGGGCTGCTGGTTCATGCCGGCACCAGCGTGCAGCCGCTAGAATGGGAATACGAGATCGATCTCGGCTCCGACGTTCAAGGCCGTCCGGTGGTTCAGCGCGAGCGCCTGCGGCGGCGGCGCGAAACCGTTTGGGAACGGCCGGATTCGAGCGATGCGGCGGACCCGGACCGGCTGTATTGCTCCATGCTGGAAGGGGGCATGGGATCCAGGCCGGCGCGGGAGTTTGCGGCCTTTGCGTCCAAGACCAGGCTGCTGAACCCGGTCCCGGCTCTGATGCGGGGGGCTGCGGGCTTCGATGCGAATCCTGAGCTGGGCGCGGATATCTTAGAGGACATTGCGGCAACGCCGGAAAAGTCTCGCAGGGCGCGGCTGAGGGCGATCCTGAGCGAACTTCAGGCGGCGGCGCCGCTGCTGAGCAACCTGGAGTCGCACCGGGACGGGCGTGGGAAGGCGCACCTGCGGGCGCGGTTCGAACACTGGCGGGCGCACGGCGCCTGGCACAGCGAGGCGCAGCTCTCCGATGGCGTCCTCCGCCTCGTCGGTATTCTCTGGGAGGTTTTGTCCGGAACCGGAACGCTGTTGCTGGAGGAACCGGAAGCCTGTTTGCACGATCTTTTTGTGCGGCAAATTCCCCAGATGTTAAGCCGGACGGCGCGGCGAACCGGCCGTCAGATCCTGATCGCCACGCACTCGGCGGCGTTGCTGGAGAGTGCCGGCGTAGTCCCTTCGGAGGTCTTGCTGGTGAGCGCGGACAGTGAGGGTTCGGCCTTGCGGCCGGCCGTATCGCTGGCCGAAGCGGTCGAGCTGTTGCGGCACGGCCTGGCCTTGAGCCCCGCTCCGCAATGGGATGAGCGCCAGATGGCGCTGTTCGGCGAAGCCGAGGATTAAGCGGCGACCCTGGGTTTCAGAACAGCAACCGGTCGCGGCGAAGGTAGGCAGGCGTTTCGATATCGTCCTCCTCGGAAACCTCTTCCGGCGGCGCATCGGCCTGGGGCTCGGAGGGAGGCTCCGGCTTGGCCGCGGGCACGGCGTCTTCTTCGGGCGGCGAGCTGCGCCGGTTAAAACCGGTGGCGATGACGGTGACCTTGACCGATTCGCCCATGGATTCGTTCAGCACCACGCCGAACGTGAGCTGCACGTCGGAGCGTCCGGTGGCCTCGCGGATCAGGGTGCAAGCCTCGCTGACTTCGTGAAGGCCGAGCTTGCTGGAGCCGGTGATGTTGATGAGCAGGCCGCCGGAGCCGGCGATTCCGCCTTCGTCGAGCAGAGGGCAACTGATGGCCTGGCGGGCCGCAGCGACGGCGGCATCTTCCCCGGTGGCCACAGCAGTGCCCATCACGGCGAAACCGCTGCCGGCCATGGTGGCGCGGATGTTGGAGAAGTCGCGGTTGATCAGGCCGGGGGTGACGATGATGTCGCTGATGCCCTGAACGGCTTGGAGGAGAACATCGTCAGCGGCCTTGAGCGCCTGCATGAAGGTGGTGCCGCGGGGCAGCAGCCCGAGCAGCCGCTCGTTGGGTATGGCGATGACGGTGTCCACGGTGGCGGCCAGCTTCGCCAAGCCCTTTTCGGCGCGCTGAAGACAGAGCGGGCCTTCGAAAGCGAAGGGCTTGGTCACGATGGCCACCGTGAGCGCACCCAGCTCTTTGGCCAGCGAGGCGACCACAGGCGCTGCGCCGGTGCCGGTGCCGCCGCCCAGGCCAGCGGTGATGAATACCATGCTGGCCTTGCCGATGCATTCGACAATGCGTTCGGTGTCCTCAAGCGCGGCCTGTTTGCCGATTTCGGGGTCGCCGCCCGTGCCAAGCCCTTGCAAGAGCCTGGCGCCGAGTTGAACTTTACAGGGGGCGGGCGAGGCGCGCAACGCTTGCAGATCCGTGTTCATGACGCAGAAGTCGACGCCTTCGAGACCCTCGCCCATCATGCGGGCTACGGCGCTGGAGCCGCCGCCTCCCACGCCGATGACCTTGAAACGAGGACCCTGTCCCGCTTCCTCCGTCTCGATCTCGAACTTGAGATCTTCCGGATTCATCTCAATCAGCCCCATGGCAGCCTCCTTCCTCAACACGCGCTGCGGCGGTGATCCGCGGCGGCCAAGCTATCCGAACAGCCGGCTCCACAAACCGGGCCGGTCCGGGCTCTCCGAGCGGAGCCGCAGGCGTGCGGCATAGATCAGCAAACCGCCCGCCGTGGTCCATTCCGCCGTGCGCAGCTCCTCCGGCCAGTCCAAAATGGTGTTCACCAAGCCGAGCCGGGCCTGACAATTCAGCACGCGCTCGGCCATGTTCCACATCCCGCTCAGCAGCGATCCGCCGCCGGTGAGCACTACTTGTCCCAACAACCCCTGGTCCATTCCGGCCTTGGAGAGCTGGTTGCGAACGCGCAGAAACAAGTCGCCGGCGCGCGACTCCAGGGCGAGATTCAAATCGTGGCGGGGCGCTTCCCGGGGCGGCAGGCCGTCGGGCGAGGGAATCTCGATGAAGGTGTTATCGGCGCTCAAACCGCGCAGGGCGCAGCCCCATTCGCGTTTCAGCTGTTCGGCGTCCGCCGGCGAAAGCCGCAGGCAATGAGCGGCATCGCGGGTGAAGTGAATGCCGCCGATCGGGATGCTGGCCGTGGTCTGCAACGCGTCGGCCAGGAAAACCGCCATCTCGGTGGAGTGGAGGCCGATGTCGACGATGGCTAGGCCGGCGCGGCGTTCTTCGGGCGTGACCGCGGCCAGGGCGGCGGCGTACGCCTCAAAGACGGTGTCTTCGACGGCCAGGTGCGCTCGGTGTACGGCTGAGACCAGGCTGTCGTGCTCCTGGCGGGAGACGGTCAACAAGTGAACGAAAGATTCAAGCCGCGTGGCGGCAACGCCCTGGGGATCCCAATAGCTGGCATGGCCATCGACGAGAAAGCTTTGAGGAGCGGCCTGAAGCAGCATGCGGCCGGCCGGGAGGTTCACCTCCAGAGCACGCTCGATGGCGTAGCGCGTGTCGTCGGGCTCGATCGGGCGCCGCCGACCCATCTGATAGATTCCGCGGTTGTCGACGCCTTCCACGCAAGCGCCGCCCACTCCCACCACAGCGGAGGCGGGCGAAACGCCTGCGGCCCGCTCGCCCTCTGCGATGGCGCTGCGCAAGGATTCGACCACCGCCGGGGCATCGGCGATGTGGCCCCGCTCCCAGCCTTGCGATAGGGAGCGCCCGGCCCCCAGCAAGCGGAGCCTCCCCTTTTCGACCGCGCCGATCAGATAGCGCGTATAGGCGCTGCCCGCATCCAGGGCCGCAACGTAGGGTGGGTCAGCCACGGCCGGCTACCTCCTCGATGACGGTAATGCGGTCATCCAAACGCAGATCGAAGTTGGCAGCGTCAGGCTTGCGCTGCTGGATTTGATCGTAGTGGGTCAAGAAATTGCGCAAGCGCGACTGGAAGTTCTCTTTGCCCAAACGCAACAACAGCAGCCGGCCGCCGTGGTCGTAGAGCAACTTCAGATCGTTTGGGTCGTAGACGTCAATTTCGACAAAATGCTGGGAGACCGACTGACCTTCCGCGAGCAGCTTCAAAGCGATGGAGACCCGGTCGCGCCGCGCCGCCAGATCCTGGTCTCGCCGAATCCCTTTCAAAACGGGCAGGTGGAACTGTGCGCGGCCGGGCAAAGGCAGAAGGACTCCTTCGGCGTCGATCAAGGCCACTTCAGCCGGGCCCTGCCCGCGCATCGGAGGAAGCTGCACGAAAGCCACCGGGGTGCGCTCCACAATATGGACTTCCAGGCGGTTGGGCCAGCGGCGGCGCACCGCTGCGCTCCGCACCCATTCGATCTCCAACAGGCTGCGCAGCCGCTCTTGAAGCGGGACTCGGTATATGCTACGGCCGAAGTCCAGAGCGAAGACTTGCCGAATCCGGCTGCGAGAGGCATATTGCACGCCCGTGATCTCCAGGCCGGAATGATTTTCCTCATCGGACGGCGGCTTCAGCGCGAAGCGCGGATCGGTGGCCAGGAAATCGTCGGCGCGGAAATAAAGCCAAGTAAGACCGGCCAGGGCGGCCAGCACTCCGGCCAGGAGCGCGCCGTAGCCTAGCCAAGTCCGCCAGCCGGGGGCGCCGGGGTTCGCTTCAGGATCCCGCTTGCGGCCCATTGTGCCGTCCCTCCCGCAACTGGCGAAGGATCAGATCCCCCGCCTGCCAGACGTTGCCTGCGCCTAGCGTCAGAATCAGATCTCCCCGGCGGGCAGTCTGGACCGCCAGCGCCGCGGCCTGCTCCAGCGTGCCGGCATAGATCACCTGGCGGTGTCCGAAGGAGCGGATGCGCTCGGCCAGAACCGCGCCGCTGACGCCTTCGATGGGCTCCTCGCTGGCGGCGTAAATGTCGAGCACGAAGACGGTGTCGGCCTGATGGAAGGAGCGCGCGAACTCGTCCATGAGCTGCTGGGTGCGCGTGTAGCGGTGCGGCTGGAACAGCACATGAACCCGCTCGTAGCCACCCAGCCGGGCCGCCTCCAGCGTGGCGCGGATTTCGGTGGGATGGTGTCCGTAGTCGTCGACGACGGCGATGCCCGCCTCCAAGCCCAGCAACTGGAAACGCCTTTCCACGCCGGTGAACCCGGCCAAGGCCCGGCGGATGACTTCGGGAGCGATCTCCAGTTCCAGCGCCACCGCCGCGGCGGCAGTGGCATTGAGAACGTTGTGCGGCCCGGGGGACGGCAGCGAAAACGAGCCCAGGGGCTGGCCGCCCCGCCGCAGCTCGAATGTGCTGCCAGCGGGACCGCAGGCGATTTGCGCGGCGGCCAGATCCGCCTGGGCGCTGGCCCCGTAGGTGACGACACGGCGGTTGACCTGCGGCAGAATGCGCTGGACGTTCTCGTCGTCCAGGCAGAGAATCGCGGCTCCGTAAAAGGGCACGCGGTTGACGAATTCCAGGAAGGCCGCGCGGGTATCCTCGATCGAGGCGTAGCAATCCACGTGCTCGCGGTCGATATTGGTCACCACCGCCAGAATCGGCGCCAGCTTAAGGAACGAGCGGTCGCTTTCGTCGGACTCGACCACCAGAAACTCGCTCCTGCCAACCCGCGCGTTGGACCCGCCCATTAAGGCCGCGCGGCCGCCCACCACCACGGTGGGATCGAGCCCGGCCTGGCACAGAATCGTGGCGATCATGGAAGTCGTGGTGGTCTTGCCGTGGCTGCCGGCCACCGCGATGCCGAACTTCAGGCGCATCAGCTCGGCCAGCATCTCGCCGCGCGGAATCACCGGCAGCCCGAGCCGGCGCGCTTCCTGCAACTCGGGATTGTCCGGGCGCACCGCCGAGGAATAGACCACCGCTTTGGCGCCATCCACGTGGCGCGGGTGATGTCCCTCGTAGATGCGCGCTCCCAGGCGGACCAGCCGCTCGGTGGCGGGGCCGGTCTTGAGATCGCTGCCGCTGACCGGGTAGCCCAGGTTCAGCAGGACCTCGGCGATCCCGCTCATTCCAATTCCCCCGATTCCGATGAAGTGTACTGGCTGGCGCTTAAAAAACATTTTGATATCGTATTGTTCCGGGTTTCGGCTTCCGTGTCAATGGCCGGGGCTGCCGCCGGCAAGTTCCTCCAAAAGATCGGCGGCCCGGGCGGCGGCGCCCGGCCGGGCCAGAGAGCGTGCGGCGGCGCCCATGCGCGCCAGCAGCTCAGGATCGGCAGCCAGGACCGTGGTTTCCTCAAAGAGCCGCCGTCCGTTCATTTCCTCATCGCGCACCAGGCGGGCGGCGCCGGCGCGCACCATCTGTTCCGCGTTGTGAAGCTGGTGCTGGCCGGCGGCGAAGGGATACGGGACGAGGATCGAAGGCCTGCCGGCCGCGGCCAGTTCCGCGACCGCGCCGGCGCCGGAGCGGCAGACCACCAGGTCGGCGGCCGCGAACGCGGCGGGCATGTCAGAGATGAAGGGCGTCACTTCACCTTCCAGCCCGCTGGAGGCGAACTCGCGGCTCAGCGCCGGATAGTCTTCCTGGCCGCACTGGTGCAGGAGGCGCAGCCGGAGGCCGCAGCCGCGGAACAACGGCCAGGCTTCGCGCGCGGCCTGGTTGAGGCGGCGGGAGCCGCGGCTGCCGCCGGTGATCAAAAGCGTGAAGCATTCGCCGCGCGGCTTGGGCGAAATGGCGAAAAACTCTTCGCGCACGGGCACGCCGGTGCGTTCGCACTTGCCGCGGGGAAAGCCCGCCGCGGCGCTCTCAAAATGAATCAGGGCACGCTCGGCGAAGCGGCCCAGCCAGCGGTTGGTGAGGCCCGGCACGGCGTTGGGTTCCATCAGCACGATGGGAATGCGGCGCAGCCAGGCGGCCAGGGTGGGCGGACCGGCCACATAACCGCCCATGCTGAAGGCGGCCGAGGGACGCCGCCGGCCCAGGATCCGCCAAGAGCGCCACAAGCTCGGCGGAATCTGAGCGAGCGTGCGTAAGGATCGCCGCCAACCCACGCGTTGGAGTCCGCCGATGCGGATGAATTCCAGGGGGAACCCCTCGCCGGGCACGAGCCGGGCCTCGATGCCGCCCGGCGAGCCGATGAAGAACGGCTGGTGGCCGCGGCGGCGCAATTCGCGGGCCACGGCCAGGGCGGGCATCACGTGGCCGCCCGTGCCGCCGGCCGCAATCAAAAACGTCCTGCCCTGGTTCATGCGCTGTGATCGCTTACGCTTTGCAGCAGGCCGAGCGAGATCATGCTGCCCAGAAACGAGCTTCCGCCGTAGCTGACCAGAGGAAGGGTGATGCCCTTGGTCGGGAAGAGTCCCGTGACCACGCTCATGTTGATCAACGCCTGGATAAGAAACATCAGGCTCACCCCCAGGGCCAGATACTTGCCAAACAGGTCCGGCGTTTGAGAGAAGATGCGCAGGCCCCGCCAGAAAATGATCAGGTACAAGCTCAACAGGGACAGTGCTCCGATCAGCCCGTATTCTTCGGCCAAGATCGCGAAAATGAAGTCCGTGTGGGCTTCGGGCAGAAACAGGAGCTTTTGCGTGCTCTGCATGGGGCCCTTACCGGTCAGACCGCCGGAGCCGACCGCAATGAGGGATTGTTCCAGGTGGTCTTTGGCGTTGTCCGTCGGGGCATGCAATTGCAAAGTTGCTTTCCAGCTCCCGCCAGGGTTGAGAGCGCGGACGGGCCAGGAGTCCAGCAGGGAATAGCTGGGATTGACCCAGGCAAACATCCGGGAGATGCGGTACGGCTTGTCTTTGACTTCATGGACAAAGAGCGCCAGGCCCACGAGCAGAGCCAACAGCAGATAGCGCTTCTCCATGCCGGCGATAAGAAAGACGACGATGGCGGAAAGGGCTAGCACCACGGCCGTCCCCAAGTCCGGTCCCACCACAGCCCCTGCCAGCAGTCCAATCACGGCCGCAGCGGGGATCAGGGTGTATTGGCGGCTGTTGATCGCGTTGGCGCGGGCCGCCACCAAGTAAGCTAAAAACAACGCCAAGACCGGCTTGGCCAACTCGGAAGGCTGAAAATTGGCGAGCCCCAGATGGAACCAGCGCTGGGAAGGCAAAGACCGGACCAGCGCCAGCAGGATCAGGACAATGGAAACGGCGGGAAAGATGACAAGACCCCGGTTCAGATTGCGGTAGTCGAAGCTCTTGAGGATCATCATCGCCGCAAGAGAACCCGTGGCCCAGAGCAACTGCCGGAGCGGATAGTGCAGGCTGGAACCTTGCTTGGCCTGCCCGACCGCTGAACCGGCGCTCCACAGGACCAACATTCCGGCCGCCACCAGGATCAGGATGGCTGTGAACAGCACCCAGTCTGTGCGCACCCGTTGAGCCATCGTTACTCCTTTCCTCTCGCCTCGAGGGCAAGCCGCGCCACAAGTTGTTTAAAGGCCCGGCCGCGGTGTTCGTAGTTCTCAAACTGATCAAAGCTGGCGCAGGCGGGCGCCAGCAAAACGGTATCGCCGGATCGGGCGTTTTCCGCAGCGAACGCAACAGCCGCTTCCAGCGTCCCGCATGGCACGAAGGGCACGATGCCTTCGAAAGCGCGGGCGATGAGCGGCGCAGCCTCGCCAATCAGCAAAGCGGCGCGGGCCTTGCTGCGGAGCGCTTCAGCCAGCGGCGTATAGCTGCCCCCCTTGTGCTTGCCTCCGAGAATGATCCAAAGCGGCCCGTCCACAGCCTCGGCGGCCTTCACAGCGGAGCTGACGTTGGTGGCTTTGGAGTCGTTATAGTAGGCCACGCCGTGGATGGTATCCACGTATTCCAGCCGGTGCTCGACGGCGCGGAACGTGCGTATGGCCCCAGCGATCCCCGAGGCAGGCGCTCCAGCCAGAAAAGCCGCCAGCGAGGCCGCCAGGATGTTCTCGAGATTGTGCCGCCCGCGCAAAGGGACTTCGGAAGCGGGCAAAAGCGGCTCGCCGCCGAGCATCAGGATCCCTTCTTCCAACCAAGCGCCCGGCTCAACCCGGTGCGTCAGGCTGAACCACAGGGGACGGGCGGCCGTCCCCGAAGCGTAGCCGCGGGTCACGGGATCGTCCGCGTTGAGCACGGCCCAGTCTTCGGCCGTTTGGTTCTCAAATAAGCGGGCTTTGGCGGCGGCGTAGCGCTCAAAAGTGCCGTGCCGGTCGAGGTGGTCCTCGGTGACGTTGAGGGCCACGCCGATGCGGGCGCGGAAGTGCTGTATGGTCTCGAGCTGAAAGCTGGATAATTCGAGCACGTTCCACTGGCCGGGGCGCGAGCGGCGGACCATGGCCGAGGCGGGCACGGTTCCGATATTGCCGCCGACTTGGGCGGGAATGCCGCACTGCTGGAGCAAGTGACCCACCAGGGCGGTCGTGGTCGTCTTGCCGTTGGAGCCGGTGATGCCGATGATCTCCCCTTGCAGAAACCGGAAGGCCAGCTCGACCTCTCCGATCACCGGAACGCCGCGGCTGCGGGCCTGATTGAGAATCTCCAGATCGGCGGGCACCCCCGGCGAGACCACCACGTATTCCGCATCGGCCAAGGCTTCCGGCGACTGGAGGCGAAACGGCACGCCGAGGCGGGCCAGGGCTTGAGCGGCGACGGGCAATTGGTCGAGCGGTTTAACATCGACCGCAATGACGGAAGCGCCCTGGGAAGCCAACAACTCCACAGCCGCCAGCCCTGAGCTGGCCAACCCCAACACGGCGACTTTGCATCCTTGAAAGTCCAACGGCCTCACCTCAGCTTCAGCGTGGTCAGAGAGAACAGCGCCAGAATCAGGCCGGCCTGGCGTCGGCGGTTCGCCGATTCACGAATTGCCCTGCCCCGGTTCGCCACGACGCTTTTCCCTCCCACGCGCCCGTTGCGGCGCTTACTTTCGATTGATTTCGAATTGCACCCAAACGGTGTCACGTCGATATTTCAGTGTCAATCGGTCGCTCCACATTCGGGGCCAGCATCCCACATTGTGAGTAGCGACCACAGCAATATCAATAAGTTAGAGCAAATCGACCGCGAAGGACCCACGCGAACGCAACGGCAGGCACTGCGCAAAACGATAGAATTCGAAAATATAACGCAGAATTCTTCGTTGCGCGCCGTGCGCGCCAACCCTAGTTTGCACGATGAGGGAGGACTGAACGCCAGGCGGATCGAGCGCGGCCGGAACACCGGCGCGGCTCTCCGGCCAGCTTGATCGCGCCCTCGAGCCACGCCTCCGCGGCGTCCAGCAAGAAGGTCGATGATGACGCAAGCAAACCCGCGGCCCTTGGGCGAGCTGAAGGACCGCGCCGCTCGCGTGGCCGAGCGCGCCAATTGGATACGCCGCAGCGCCTTGAAGATGATCTTCGACGCCAAGCAGGGCCACCCTGGCGGAGACCTGTCGGCGGCGGACATCCTGTCCGCGCTCTATTTCGACGTCCTGCGCTACGACCCGGCGCAGCCCAACGCGCCGGGCCGCGATCGCTTCGTGATGAGCAAGGGCCACTGCACCGGCGCCTTCTACTCGGTCCTGGCCGGGGCCGGCTTCTTCCCCGAGGCCGAGCTGTCGACCTATCTCCAGCCGCTGTCGCGCCTGAACGGCCATCCCAGCCGCACCTACCTGCCGGGCGTGGAGACCAACACCGGACCGCTGGGTCACGGCCTGCCCGACGCGGTCGGCATCGCCATCGCTGGCCAGATCGACAAGGCCGACTACCGCGTCTTCGCCCTGACCGGCGACGGCGAACTGCAGGAAGGCAGCTGCTGGGAGGCGGCGATGACCGCCGGCCACCGCAAGCTGTCCAACCTGACCGTCATCGTTGATC
>JAIMAR010000286.1 GCA_023511855.1 Bryobacteraceae bacterium | reverse complement strand
AGCGCCAGAAGGTGGAGAATGGCTACCGCGCTGCCCACCAAGAGGTAGGGCGTGAGGGTGCTGTAAACGGGGAGGGCGGCCACCAGCGGGGGGAGCAGGGAAAGCGGCAGCCCGGCGTAGGGAATCAGGCTCAGGAATCCGCTTAGAGGCCCTGTCAGCCAAGGGTAGGGAAGGCGGAAAATCATAAACAGCACGGAGCTGACCACGGCGAGCAACAGGCCAAGGGCGAAATTGCCGACGACGAAGCCGCGCACCATGGCGGCGATGCCTTCGGCGCTGTTGCCGGCCACCAGACGGGCTTGTCCTTCGAACAGCATCAGGAATCCGCGGTAGAGGTGGTCGCGCCAGCTCAGCATGAAGTAGACCAGGAACGGGACGAAGGAGGCCATCAGCGCGACGTCGTAAAGGGAGCCCAGCCGGGAGTAAAGGTAGGCCAGCACGGGGCTGCGCTCCTGCAAGATGCGGACTTCCTGGACCTGGGGCGGAGGCGCCAGTTCGGGCGGCTCGGCGGAGCGGCGCTTGGGGGCCGGCTTGGGAGCCACGGGGGGCGCGGCGGCCTTTTCTTGCGCGCGCTTGGGGACCAGCAGCCGGTAGGTGGAGCGTTCCATGTCTTCAATTTTGGATGTTACTATCTCGACTAATTCAGCGATCCGGTTGCTGTAAGTGGGAAGGTCGCGGTAGAGGCTGGCGAGCTGGGCGTAGACGCCCAGGCCCACCAGGTAGAGCGCCATCAAGGCGGCGACGCAGACCAGAAAGCTGGCCAGGGGCCGGGGCAGGCGCAAACGCATCAGCGCCGCCACAAAGGGCTCCAGAATGAAGGCGATGCTGATGGCGATGATCAGGGTGATCAAGGGCAGGCGGCCGAAGTAGAGCAGCGCGGCGGCCGCGGCCAAGGCCAACACGGCCGAAGAGAGGCTGCGTGGCTTGAGGGTGCGGGCTGCTTCGGCTGCGCGCGAGTCGAGAGAAGCCACAGGATTATCCCACCAACCGCTAATGTAACATAGCCGGATCTATAATGAAATGGAAGCTTGTGCAAAACAGAGAGGAAGCAAAGCCGGGGCGCATCCTGGCGGTGGATTTGGGCGAGCGGCGCATTGGGCTCGCCGTGAGCGACGAACTGGGTCTGACCGCTCAAGGTCTGCCGACGCTCATACGCACCAGCCTGCGGGAGGATTTGGAGCGGCTGGCGGAGCTGGCGCGGAGCCACGGGGTCCGGCTCGTCCTGTTCGGCAATCCGGTCAACATGAACGGTTCCGAGGGGAGGCGGACGGCTTGGGTGAAGGAGTTCGCCCAAAAGCTGCAGGACCGCCACGGGTGCGAGGTGCGCCTTTGGGACGAGCGGCTCACCACGCGCCAAGCCGAGCGTGTGCTGCGCGCTAGCGGCATCAGCCGCCAGAAACGGGGACATGCGGTGGACCGGCTGGCGGCGGTTCTGCTGTTGCAAAGCTATTTGGAGGCGAACGGCGCAACCGGAAACGGGGGCGGGGAGGCGCGATGAAGCATCTGCGTGTGGGTCTGGTCCTGTCGGGGATCCTGCTGATCGCCGCAGCCGGCCTGGTGCGTATGCCGTATCAAGGTTTTCGGGAGCCGGTGTACGTGGAGATTCCCCGCGGCGCATCCTCGCCCGCGATCGCCCGGCAACTGGCCGACGCCGGAGTGATCCGGCTGCCGTTCAGCTTTCTACTGGTGCGAGGGCTGCGGCCCAAGGCGGTGATCCAGGCGGGAGAGTATGTGTTCCGGGAGCCCGCCAGCCCCTGGGAAGTCTACCGCAGGCTTTCCATCGGGGACGTGCACTATTACGAACTGACGGTGCGCGAAGGCGATAACCTGTTTGACATTGCGGCGTCGCTCGACCGGCTGGGTGTCGTGAAGGGAGAGGAGTTTCTGGCGGCGGCGCGATCGCCCGCGCTGATCCGGGACTTGGCGCCGGAAGCGCCAACTCTGGAGGGCTACCTGTTCCCGGCGGTTTACCGCCTGAACCGCCGCACCACGGCGCAGGAGCTCTGCCGCCAGATGACGGACAAGTTCCGGAGCGTGTGGGCCGGATTGAACGCCGGGCAGCCGGCGCACCCGGTGGTCACGCTGGCTTCGCTGGTGGAAAAGGAAACGGCGCTGGCCGAGGAGCGGCCGCTGGTGGCCTCGGTGTTCCGCAACCGGCTCCGGCGGGGGATGCCGCTGGCCTGCGACCCGACGGCGATTTACGCGGCGCTGCTGGAAGGGCGGTACCGGGGCTTTCTTTCTCAATCTGACTTACTAAGTCGGCACCGTTACAATACTTATCAGAATCCGGGACTTCCGCCCGGTCCTATAGCGAATCCGGGCCTGGCCTCCTTGAAGGCCGCTCTGGAGCCGGCCGAGACTCCGTACTTGTATTTCGTCGCCAAGGCGGACGGATCCGGCGCTCACGTCTTTTCGGCCGACTTGGAGAACCACGCTCAAGCCGTCGCCCGTTACCGCCGCGCCAATGCCAAAAACCACCAAACGCGGCCTGCTGAGCGAATATCTCGCCCGGCGGCGCCCGGCGCGAATCGCTGAGGCTGAGTGGGACGAGCTGCGGCGTCTGCTCGCACCCGTGTCCGAATCCTACCTGCGGCGGCTGGTTCGCGAATGCGGCTGTCCTTTGGATCCGGTGGTGGAGGGGGTCCGGCAAGATTCGTTCGAGGAGCTGGAGCGTACCTTGCTGGCGCTTCAGCGGGAATACTTGCTGGCCATGGAGGCCGGACAGCGGGAGCGGGCGCGGCTTTGCCGGCAGGCCGTAATTCAGGGGAAGGACCATGCGCGTCTGGCGGCCCGCCGCGGTGGCGCATCGCCGGAGCAGCGCGCCATGAAGGAGGAGATGGCCGCCTGGATGCTGCTCTGGCTGGAGAACCCGGCCGTGTTCGACACCTGGCTTTCGCTGCGTAAGAAGGCTGGGCCTCTGCCGGGCGCGGGGAAGACCGATCCTAGTCGTGAGTAAAACGGCGCGGCGGAGCAACGGTCAGAGCAGGATGTGGCCTTCCAGATAGAGCACGCAGCGTCCTTTGAT
Source organism: Bryobacteraceae bacterium (assembly GCA_023511855.1). Classification (GTDB taxonomy): domain Bacteria; phylum Acidobacteriota; class Terriglobia; order Bryobacterales; family Bryobacteraceae; genus JAIMAR01. Next base: position 1,049 of record JAIMAR010000286.1, on the reverse strand, counting down.
TGAGACCCGGACGCCGTGATCCTCACACCAAAGCTCGCCGCCCCGGCGGGAGACCTGCCAAGCGTGCAGTTCGGACTTCCCCAAGCGACCGGCCCAATAGGGAATCAGAGTGCAATGCGCGGAGCCGGTGACGGGGTCTTCGTCGACGCCTGCACGCGGGGCGAAGAAGCGCGAAACGAAGTCCGCCTTGTCGCCGGGGGCGGTCACGATGACCGCGAACGTTTCCAGACGGCGCAACAGGTCAAACTTTGGGGCGAGCCCGCGGACGGCTGCCTCAGAGTCGAGCACGACCAGAAGGTCCCGGCTGGTCCAGACTTCGCGGGGTGCGGCGCCGAGGGCTTCGGCCAGACCCGGCGGCTCCGCGCAGGGCGACGGCGGGCGCGCGGGGAAATCCATGGCCAAGAGATCGCCCTGGCGCCGCACGCGGAGTTCGCCGGAACGCGTGTCAAAGACGGCCTCTTCCGCGTCCGGCTCCACGCGGCGCAGGATCACGAACGCACTGGCCAGCGTGGCGTGACCGCACAAGTCCACTTCGACCGCAGGGGTGAACCAGCGCAGCTCGAAACGGCCGCCTCGGCGGACGAAGAAGGCCGTCTCGGAAAGGCTGTTCTCCGCGGCGATGGATTGCAGCAGCGGGTCCGGGAGCCACTCTTCCAAAGGACAGACGGCCGCGGGGTTGCCCCGGAATAGTTCCGCAGTAAATGCGTCAACCTGAAACAAAGGGATTTTCATGTGATCGGTGTAAATCGTACCATTGTGTATAATGGGGTCTGAATTAAGCGCTGCTGTAGACACCTGTGGATATGCCTCGAGATGAATCTCCTCCGCCTCTGTTTTTCAGACACCGTTTTTCGCTTACGCCACTTTCCATCTTCCATGATTTGCGAGGCAGCGACGCTGCCATAGCTCTCCGGCGCTGCCTGGCGGCCTTCGTGGCCGCTTTGGTTTCATCCGCTTTGGCCGGCGCCGCTGACCATCCTGGCAAAGCCATCTATCAGAGTGCGTGCGCCGCGTGTCACGGCCTGGACGGGCGCGGGGAGCCGAGAAGC
>JAIMAR010000285.1 GCA_023511855.1 Bryobacteraceae bacterium | reverse complement strand
CATCTCGCCTCTGATGGGCCCCATCCTGGCAGCCGGTTTGGCGTTTGCCGTCGCTGACTTATATCTAGGCTTGAAGTCTCTGGTCAGCATCGTGCTTAGCACACTGGTGGCGGTGTTGTTCTCGGGCTTTTTGGTTTGGCTGCTGCCCTTCCAATTTCCCACCAATGAGGTTTTGGCCCGCACGCACCCCAATCTGCTGGATCTGGGCGTGGCCCTGCTCAGCGGCCTGGCCGGTTCCATCGTGGTGTGCCGCGGAGGAGGCGGGGGTGGGGTGACGGCGCTTCCCGGCGTAGCCATCGCGGTGGCCCTAATGCCGCCGCTGTGCACCGTCGGCTTCGGACTGGGCAGCGGCCTGAACTGGGCCATTGTGTCCGGGGCTGGTCTGCTCTATCTCACCAATCTCACCGCCATCATTACCAGCGCCTTTGTGGTGTTCTTTATCGTGCGCATGGATTCGCCCGATGTGCGCATGAAGATCGGCTACACCGAACTGGAGGCTGCTTCCCCGGACCGTCTTTACCGCCTGCTCGCCAACACCCGCCTGGCCAAATCGTTCGGCGACCTCGGGCAGTTGCGCTGGCGCACGCTCATGCTGGTAGCCACGCTGCTGGTGCTTTTTGTGCCCCTCCGCAAGTCTCTTTATCAGCTTCGGGATGAGACCGTCAGCCGGGCTGCGGTGCGTGACGCCATTCGAACGCTCGGACCGCCGGAAATGCTGTTGACGCAGCAGCTCGATTTGATGCCGGACCGCATCGCCGTGCGCCTGGTGGTGGCGGGCAGTGTCCCCGACGACAAGATTCAGCAAGCGGAGCGGGCCATAATTCAGCGGACCGGGAAACAGGCTACCCTGACGGTCCGGAAGGTGGCCAGCGAGGAGGAGCTCGCCGCTCTGCGGGAGCGCTTCCGGCCCGCTCCCGCTCCGCCGCCGCCTCCTCCGACGCTCGAGAGCCTGCGCGCGGAGTCTTTGGCCCGCCTGGAAAAACCGCTCAAGCAAGCCTGGCCATCGGAGGCGGCGACTCTGCTAGGCTACGAGCTGGGTTTAGGGAGTGACGGGCTGGCGGTCCGTTTGCGTTACGAATCCGCCAAGGCTTTGGACGGTCCGTCGCAAGAGATCCTTCAGAGGTTTTTGCAGAACGCTTTGCAGGCTCCGGGCCTGCGCCTGGTATTGGAACATCAGCGCCCCGCGGCCAAGCCTCGTCGCACCGGGGGCAAGTAGCGCCAGAAGGTGCGCGGGGGCCCACTCCGACGGCCCGATTGGCGGGCGCCTCGGGGTGGTTGAACGCGCCACACTAGCGGCAGTTAACGCTCCGCGCCGAGCGCCTCCCGCAGGGCGGCCCGGATCATTTCCTGAGAGGGTGCGCCCGAACGACGCCCGCCCTCGAAATATGTCCGGCAGCACATCCCGAATTGCTTCAGACCGCGCGCCGCGGGCTCGACATCCTGCCCATTGATCCGGACCGTCGGGGATCCGAGGAACCCCAGCTCCCGCGCAGCCGCCTCGTCGGGGACTCTAACCTCGATCACCTCCGCCTCCACGCCTTCCTGAGCCAGGGCGCTATTCACCCGCTCGAGGGCCAAACGGTGATTTGGACAACCGTCAAAGAATAAGACTTCAATCCTCATATCCTTCCCTCCGAATCCCATTCCCCCGGGCCAGAATCGGACCGCCTGGGGCAAGCGCGGCCGATTCACTCCAGGCTCACCAGCTTTAGCTGCCCGCAGGCGGCGTAGATCTCCCGGCCCCGCGGTTTGCGAATGAAGCAGGGGGCCGCGCGCCGCACGATGGCTTGGAAGGAGGCCACCTGTTCCGGGGCCGGCGTTTCATAAGCGAGGCCCGGTCCTGGGTTGAACGGAATCAGATTCACTTTGCATTTCAGGTTGGCGATCAGCCGCACCACGCGCCGCGCGTCCGCGTCGCTGTCGTTGACTCCACGCAAAAGGACGTATTCAAATGTCAGTCGCTCCCACGGCCGGAGCGGATATCTCCGGCACGCCTCCATCAGCTCCTTGAGCGGGTACTTGCGAGTGACCGGCATCAGTTCCTGCCGCTGCTCCTCGGTTGAGGCGTTCAGCGAAATCGCCAGCTTGGGCCGAACCGCCTCCCGCCCCAATTCCTCGATCTTCGGAATAATGCCGGATGTCGACAGCGTGATCCGCCTCACCGAAAGCCCAACCCCGTGCGAGTCGGTCAGCAGGCGCACTGCTTTGAGCACGTTGGGGAGGTTCAACAACGGTTCGCCCATGCCCATCATCACGACATTGACCCGGCGGTCTTGCGGGGAGAGGCCCTGGTCGCGACAGACGCTCAGCACCTGACCCACGATCTCGCCGGCCGTGAGGTTCCGCTCCAGCCCGAGCTTGGCCGTGAGGCAGAACTTGCAGTTCACGGGGCAGCCGATTTGGGTGGAGATGCAGATCGTGTCCCGGCCGTCCTCGGGCATCAGGACGCTCTCGACCGTCTTGCCGTCGGTCAGGCTCAAAAGGTAGCGCCGGGTGCCGTCGGCGGCCTCATAGCAGCGTTTGGGGCGGGGCCAGCCGACGTCCCATTGTTCGGCCAGCGCTTCTCGCAGCTCGCCGGGCAACGTGGTGACGTCCTGGAGCTGTTCGGCCCGCTGCCGGTAAAGCGCTTCATAGAGCTGCCGGGCTCTCCAGAGGGGCAGTCCGGGGCCGAGAATTGTCTGGATCTCTGTAAGTTCCAGACCTAGAAGGACTTGCTTCATCTGTTCCCAGTGTAGCACCTCCGCCTCTGGCGCCCGTGCCTGGCGGGTGAGACAATAGAGGAAGAGGGTAATCCTCCCCGCAGGGCCTATGTCCAGCACAGTTGCAGCCACCGGTGACGTAGCCGTTTCTGTGCTCAACAACGGCATACGGGTGATCACCGAGACCATCCCGCACGTCCGCTCGGTCGCCATCGGCATTTGGCTCGGCACCGGCTCCCGCCAGGAGACCCCCAGCGAGAATGGCATTTGCCATTTCATCGAGCACATGCTGTTCAAGGGGACCACCCACCGCACCGCCGAGCAGATCGCGCGGTCGGTTGACTCCATTGGGGGTGACTTGGACGCGTTCACCGCCAAGGAGATGGTGAGCTACAACGCCAAGGTTTTGCAGCAGCATGTGCCGGAGGTCCTCGATATCCTTTCCGACCTTGTCCTTAACCCTTTGTTTTCCGAGGAGGATATCGAGAAAGAGAAAGGCGTGGTGTTGGAAGAGCTCAAGATGGAGGCAGACAATCCGGAGTACCTGGTTCACGAGATCTTTTCCGCCACCTTTTGGAAGGACCACCCTCTGGGCAAGCCCATTCTGGGCACCCGCGAGACGGTCAAGCGCTTCAGCCGGGAGGCGGTGGCCAGCTACTACCAGCGCTTCTACGTTCCGGCCAATATTACGATCACGGCGGCGGGCAAGCTCGACCACGGCCTGCTGGTTGAGATGATCCGGGACCGCTTCGAGGGCCTTTCCGCGAACGGCTCCGTGCCGACCTCGCCGCCCCCCAGCACCCACGCCCGCCTGACTTTGCGGCACAAGAAATCGCTGGAGCAGGTCCACCTGTGTTTGGGCGTGCCCTGTTATCCACTGCCCCATGAACAGCGCTATGCCGCGTCGGTGCTGAATACGCTGCTCGGGGGCGGCATGAGCAGCCGCCTGTTCCAGAACATACGGGAAAAGCGCGGCCTGGCTTACGCGGTCTTCTCCGAACGCTCCGGCTACCGGGACACCGGGGCGCTTCAGGTCTATGCGGGCACTTCGGCGTCTTCGTTCCGGGAGGTGGTGCGGTTGATTCTGGAAGAATTGCGCCGGCTGAAGGACCACCCTGTAGACGCCGATGAGCTGGCGAGGGCCAAGGAAAATTTGAAGGGGTCGCTACTGTTGGGGCTGGAGTCCTCCTCGAGCCGGATGGCGAACCTGGCCTGGCAATACCTTTATTTCCAGCGTTTCTACACCCTGGACGAGATGGCCGAAAGAATCGACGCCGTTACGTCAGCCGACGTTCAGCGGGCAGCACAAGATTTCTTCGACCCCCGCCACCTGGCTTTGGCGGTGGTAGGCAATCTCGACGGCGTGCGCATCTCCCGCGA
>JAIMAR010000284.1 GCA_023511855.1 Bryobacteraceae bacterium | reverse complement strand
GCCGCAGGCCTTTGAGTATCTGTTCCTTGAGTTGAAACGGATCGATTTCACCGCATTAAACAAAGGGTCGACACAACCTCTCTTAACGCAAACCGACCTGAAAGCGCAGCCCATCCTTATTCCACCAGCAACAGTGCTTGAACGCTTTCATACCTTTGCTCAGGGTTTGTACGAGCGGATCGACGCGTCCGAACGCGAATCCCGCACCCTCGCCGCCCTGCGCGATGCGCTGCTGCCCAAGCTCATCTCTGGCGAGCTGCGGGTGAGGGATGCGGAGCGGTTTTTACGAGAACGTGGACTATGAGCGCTAAGATCACCCATGTGGGCTTTGCCGACGAATCCTACTGGAACAAGGGTCGGTTTCGCAGCTTGGGTTTAGTCACGACACCCGTCTGTTCGCTAGATCTGCTCAATGATGAGCTTAAGTCCTTGCTTGCTGAATCGAACGTGCGCGAGTTCAAGTGGAAGCGATTGGATGGGGCTAAGGAGCGTTTCGCGGCGGAGAAGCTTTGCGAATTCACCGTAGAAAAGGCATGCACGGGGCAACTTCGCGTGGATGTGCTGGTTTGGGACATAGAGGACAGCCGCCACAGAGTGACCAGGAGAGACGACATCGCAAATTTGGAGCGCATGTACTACCACTTATTTCGCAATGTTTTAAGGGCGCGTTGGCCAGGTGATGCCACTTGGAGACTCCATCCCGACGAGCATACTGCGCTGGACTGGGATACCGTGATGGACTGCCTGGAGGCCAAGAGCACAAGTGTTGAGCTCGACCTCTCCCTTTTTACCCCCGGATGGTTCAAAGTGAGATTGCGTCGGGAGTTTGGCATTGAACAAATTCAGCCGGTATCGTCCGCAAAGTATCCTCTGCTGCAGCTTGCCGACCTCTTTGCCGGTTTGGCTGTATTTTCGCGCGATAAAATTGACGAGTATCTGAGTTGGTTAAAAGCAAACTCACCGCAGACACTTCTTTTTTCTGACGAAGTGTGTGCTACGGGCGATCCATCTCGCAGTTCACAGGAGCGCTTTCAGGTGCTGAAGAGTTTCGACGACGCGTGCAAGCAAAGAAAACTCGGTGTGAGCTTGAAAACGAAGAGGGGTTTGTGGACGCCCAAGCCGGAGAATCCAATTAACTTCTGGATGTACGAACCTCAGCATCCGGAAGACAGGGCGCCGCAAAAGGGGAAGCGATGAGTCAAAACCCCGTCACCGAATCTACCGTCGAATCCGCCGCCTTGGCTTGGCTGGAATCCCTCAGCTGGCAGGTCGCCTACGGCCCCGACATCGCGCCGGATCGTCTTGCCCCCGAGCGCACCGATTACTGCCAGGTTGTTCTGACGCAACGCCTGCGCGACGCGCTGAACCGCCTCAACCCAGAACTACCCACCGAGGCGCTGGATGACGCGTTCCGCAAACTCACCCGTCCCGAAGGGGCCACGCTGGAGCAGCGCAACCGGGCCGTCCACCGCATGCTCGTGGACGGCGTGACGGTGGAGTACCGGCGACCGGACGGCTCCATCGCCGGGGCGCAGGCTCGCGTCGTGGACTTTGACGATCGCGAAAAGAACGACTGGTTAGCAGTGAACCAGTTCACCGTGGTCGAGAACCGCCACACCCGGCGGCCGGATGTCGTGCTGTTCGTGAACGGGCTGCCGCTGGCCGTCATCGAGCTGAAGAACGCGGCGGACGAGCAGGCGACGATCTGGAGCGCCTACCAGCAACTCCAGACCTACAAGCAGGAGATCTCCTCGCTCTTCGTATACAACGAGGCGCTCGTCATCTCCGACGGGCTGGAGGCGCGCCTCGGCACGCTCACGGCCGACCGCGACCGGTTCATGCCCTGGCGGACGATCGGCGGTGATGACGTGGTGCCATTCGCGACCCCTCAGCTCGAGGTGCTCGTCAAGGGCGTATTCGAGAAGCGCCGGTTCCTCCAGCTCGTCCGCGACTTCGTCGTGTTCGAGGACGAAGGCGGCGGGAAGCTTGCCAAGAAGATGGCGGGCTACCACCAGTTCCATGCCGTGAACGTGGCGGTGGAGGAGACGCTGAGGGCCGCAGTGGTGCACACAAGAGCCGTGGCAGAGGAGATGGGCCGGTACGAGGCAGGGCGGAAACCCGGTGGTGCGCCGGGAGACCGCCGCATCGGCGTCATCTGGCACACCCAGGGTTCGGGCAAGAGCCTGACGATGGCCTTCTACGCGGGCCGGATCATCCGCCACCCGGAGATGGAAAACCCCACCATCGTCGCCCTCACCGACCGCAACGACCTGGACGGCCAGCTCTTCGGCGTCTTCTCCCGCTGCCGGGACCTCCTGGGACAGGACCCTGTCCAAGCCGAGAGCCGGGCGGAGCTTCGCGAGCTGCTCCAAGGCCGGCAGGCGGGCGGGGTCATCTTCACCACGATCCAGAAGTTCCTCCCCGAGGAGAAGGGCGACCGATACCCAAAGCTCTCGGAGCGCCGCAACATCGTGGTCATCGCCGACGAGGCGCACCGCAGCCAGTACGACTTCATCGACGGCTTCGCCCGCCACATGCGCGACGCCCTGCCGAATGCCTCCTTCATCGGGTTCACGGGCACCCCCTTGGAGCTCGAGGACCGCAACACCCGCTCGGTGTTCGGCGACTACATCTCCGTCTACGACATCCAGCGCGCGGTCGAGGACAAGGCCACCGTGCCCATCTACTACGAGAGCCGGCTGGCCAAGCTCGACCTCCCAGAGGAGCTGAAGCCGAGGATTGACGAGGAGTTCGAGGAGGTCACCGAGGGCGAGGAGGTCGAGAAGAAGGAAAAGCTCAAGACTAAGTGGGCGCAGCTCGAAGCAGTGGTCGGCGCGGAGGAGCGCATCCGCCTCGTGGCCCATGACATCGTCGATCACTTCGAGCGGCGGCTGGAGGCGATGGACGGCAAGGCGATGGTGGTCTGCATGAGCCGGCGCATCTGCATCGAGCTGTACAACGAGATCGTGCGCCTCCGTCCGGACTGGCACGATGACGCCGACGACCGGGGCACGATCAAGGTGGTGATGACGGGTTCTGCCTCGGACCCGGCCGACTGGCAGCCGCACATTCGCAACAAGCCGCGTCGGGAGTTCCTCGCCAAGCGGTTCCGCGATCCGAAAGACGCGTTCAAGCTCGTCATCGTCCGCGACATGTGGCTCACGGGGTTCGACGCACCTTCGCTGCACACCATGTACCTGGACAAGCCGATGCGCGCCCACGGCCTGATGCAGGCCATCGCGCGGGTGAACCGGGTGTTCCGCGACAAGCCCGGGGGCCTCGTGGTGGACTACCTGGGCCTGGCCCATGAGCTGAAACAGGCGCTGGCGACCTACACGGCGAGTGGCGGGACGGGCCGCACCGCGATCGACCAGGACGAGGCCGTGGCGGTCATGCTCGAGAAATACGAAGTCTGCTGCGGCCTCTTCCATGGGTTCGATTGGTCGAAGTGGACAGCAGGCTCGGCAGAGGAACGCCTGCGCCTCTTGCCTGCTGCGCAGGAGCACATCCTCGCTCAGGAGGACGGGAAGGACCGGTTGCTGCGGGCGGTCCGGGAACTCTCCCAGGCCTTTGCCCTGGCCGTGCCGCACGCAGAGGCGCTTCGAATCCGGGACGATGTGGCCTTCTTCCAGGCGGTCGGTTCCGTGCTCGCCAAGCGGGCGCCGGGCGAGGTGAAACCGGAGGAAGAACTCGACCACGCCGTCCGGCAGATCGTCTCCCGGGCCGTGGCGCCCGAGGGCGTGGTGGACATCTTTGCGGCGGCGGGTTTGAAGAAACCCGACATCTCGATCCTGTCCGAGGAGTTCCTGGCTGAGGTGCGCGGTATGCCGCAACGGAACTTGGCCGTCGAGCTCCTTCAGAAACTGCTCCACGGCGAGATCAAAACCAGGCGTCGGAAGAACATTGTGCAGGCCCGCTCCTTCGCCGAGATGCTGGAGCAGGCCATCCGGCGCTACCAGAACCGCGCCATCGAGGCCGCCCAGGTGATCGAGGAGCTGATCCAGCTTGCCAGGGAGATGCGGGAGGCGGACCGCCGCGGCGAGCAGCTGGGGCTCACCGAGGAGGAGATGGCCTTTTACGA
>JAIMAR010000283.1 GCA_023511855.1 Bryobacteraceae bacterium | reverse complement strand
GCCGAAAGCGGCATTCAAGAGGGCTTGGTGCTGGTAAACGCGATGCATATCACGGCATCCGTGTTCATCAATGATGACGAGAGCGGGCTGCACCAGGATTTCGAGAAGTTCCTGGAGCGGCTGGCGCCGCACGAGCCCATCTCCCAGTATCGCCACAACAACACGGGCGAGGACAACGCTGACGCGCATCTGAAGCGGACGATCATGGGGCGGGAGGTGGTGGTGGCCGTCACCAAGGGGAAGCTGGATTTCGGCCCGTGGGAACAGATTTTCTATGGGGAGTTCGACGGGCGGCGGCGGAAGCGCGTTCTGGTGAAGATTATCGGCGAATAGAGGCGCGCCGGTTCAGGCGGCGTTGCGGCGGGAGGGCTTCCGCACGGCGGCCAGGCAAGCGACGAGCAGGCACGCAGCCACGGTGAGAGAGACCCCAAGGCTGAGTGCAACGGCGGGAGTTCCAGCAGGCGGGTTGGCTTCGAGCGACCGCCTCAGAAGCGCAAGGCCGTAGGTCAGCGGGTTCGCCGCCATCAGGGCGCGGACCCAGGGGTGGGCGCCGGCGGGGGAAAAGACGGCACCGGAGACCAGCCATAGCGGAAACAACAGCAGGTTCATGATGGCGTGAAAGCCCTGGGAGCTTTCCGTTTGCCAAGCGATCCAGAAGCCGAGCAGGCTGAAAGTGAAGGCCAGCAAGAACACCGCGCCGGCCGCGGCGGCGAGCTGGAGCGGGCTGGGGTGAAACCCGGCCAGCGGAGCGAAAGCCAGGAAGATCATGCCTTGGATCCAAGCCAGCGTGGCGGAGCCTTTGGCCTTGCCGAAAACGATGGCGGATCTGGGCGCCGGTGAGACCAAGACAGAAAGCAGGAAGCCCTCGCGGCGGTCTTCGATGATGGACATGGTGGAGAAGACCGCGGAGAACATCACGGTCAGCACCAGTGCGCCCGGGAAGAAGAAGCTTAGGTCGCCGAAGCCCGCGCCGACAACGAGCCAGAAGATGAGCGGGGAGCCGACGTAACCGGCGACGCGAGCCTTTTCGCGCCAGAAGCGGATTAACTCCCGATGCCAGAGTGCCGCGGAGGCAAGCCAGAGGCGTCTCATGCTTGGATAGAAGCTCCTGTTTCGTCGAGGAAGACGTCTTCAAGAGTGGGCTTGTGGAGGGCCACGGAGCGGACTTGGCCGCCGAGCGCTTCGACCGCTTCGGCGACGAAGCGGTGGCCGTTGGCGGTCTCGACGCGGACGGTTCCGGCGGCGAGGCGGACCTGGACGCCGAAACGCTCCTGGAGCCTGCGGGCGGCCTCTTCGGGCGAGTCGACCTCGAGCACGACGACGTCGCCTCCGATGCGCGCCTTCAGCTCGGCGGGAGCGCCCTGAGCGACGATCCGGCCTTCATGAAGCAGCAGGAGGCGGCCGCAACGCTCGGCCTCGTCCAGGATGTGGGTGGTCAGGAGCACCGTCATGCCCTGCTCGCGGCTGAGCTGCTCGATGTAGAGCCAGAGGTCGCGCCGGGCGGTGGGATCCAGGCCGGAGGAGGGCTCGTCCATGAGGAGCACTCGAGGCTGGTGGAGGAGGGCCTTGGCCACTTCGAGGCGGCGCCGCAGACCGCCGGAAAGAGTCTCCACTAAATCGCCGCGGCGGTCTGTGAGATGGAAGCGGCGGAGCAGCTCCGCGGCACGGGCCTTTAGCGCGCCGCCGTGGAAGCCGAACAAGTGGCCCTGCGCGATGAGGTTCTCCTCGGCGGTCAGTTTCCTGTCCAGGCTCTGGGACTGGAAGACAACGCCGATGTTGCGGCGTACAGAGGCCGCGCTGCGCACCGTGTCGAAGCCGGCGATGGAGGCCGATCCGGAGGCCGGCGCCATCAGCGTCGACAGGATGCGGAACAGCGTGGACTTGCCGCTCCCGTTGGGCCCCAGCACGCCGAAGATCTCTCCGCTCGAAACTTCGAAGGAGACGCCGGCCAGCGCCTGGTGCGAGTTGTAAGCGTGCGTAAGGCCGCGAACCGATACCATCCTTGCTGCTATTGTCTCATTGCCGGCGGCGGGGAACCTGTGGGTTCAGCGTTTGGGCGCCGGCTTGAGGGTGCGGAGGTAAGCCGCGATGGCTTCGGCATCGGCCTTGTCGAAGCGGAACGGCGGCATGGGCGGCCGGAGCGGATTGCCGGTGGGACCGATGCCGGCCGTGAGGGCCCTGACGATCTGGGCGTCGGTGTATCCCACCAAGCCGGCCAGCGCGGGTGCGGTCTCGGCCCAAGCCGGCACTTTCACGATCGGCTTGAACATCGTAGGCGCTCCTTGCATGGCTCTGGCGGGATCCGGATTGCCTTTTGCGTCCATGGGTGAATGACAATCGATGCACATGGAGGCCCGTACGACCAAGTAACGGCCCCGCTCCAGTTGTTGCTTGGAGGCGCTATGCGAGGGCAAGACAGCTAAGACACAGGCGCCCACAACGGCCGCCGCGGCGGCCTTCTTCGGGTTGAACATGATCGGATTCGCTCCTCTCTGAGTGAACAGATGACTTCAGGTTAGCACGGGCGGCCCGCCGGAGCTATTTGGTAGAATGTAAATTCAGCCTGCGGTAACAATCCAGATCAAGGCAGGAGAGCGTTGTCCGATGATTTCCGCAACCCAATTGCGCCCTGGGATGGTGATCAAGTTCAACAATGAACTGTTCTCCATCTTCAGCGTGTTCCATCGGACGCCCGGCAACTTGCGGGGCTTTGTGCAGGCCAAGATGCGCAACCTGCGCAGCGGGGCGATGATCGAGCACCGTTTCAGCTCCGAAGACCGCGTGGAGCGGGCGGTGCTGGACGAGCAGGAGATGGAATACCTGTACGACGACGGCGAGTATTACTACTTTATGAACACGTCCACCTTCGAGCAGATGCACCTGACGAAGGATTTGCTGGGGGAGGCCGTTCAGTACCTTGTGCCGCAACTCAAGGTGAACGTGGAGTTTTACGAAGGCAAGCCGATCAGCGTGGAGCTGCCGCCGACGGTGGACCTGACGGTGGTGGAGACCGAGCCAAGCCTGAAGGGCGCGACAGTTTCCAACGTCACCAAGCCGGCTAAGACGGAGACCGGGTTGGTGGTGCAGGTGCCGCCGTTCATCAATCAGGGCGAGAAGATCCGGGTCAACACCGCGGACGGAACCTATCAAGAGCGGGCCTGAAGGGCGCCGCTCGCCACCCAGGGAACTCAAACAGCGAACAAGCAAGGCGGCGCGGGTGTGTCTTCGCGCCGGGCCAAGGACCGCACAAGGCTACTGGCCGTGCGGTGGGCAAAGGGCGCCCAGGCCGACAGGAATGTCGGCCGACAGGCCTGGAGGCCTGCCCCACAAGAGCAGCCGGTCCCGCGGAGAGGATCTCGACCACAGCAGAACTTGGCCGCGTGCAGGGAATCAACCCCCAGTCGGTTGGGGGGCGCGTTTGACATCTTGGAAAGAGTCCCCAGCCTTCTGCTGGAGGTCTTTCACCTTGACGCCGGCCAAGGCCGCCGCCACAGCACCCCCGAGCCAGAGCGGGATGGTGACCACCAGAAACATGATCGTAGCGAAGGTGGTGGCGTCGGCTTTGTCGACGCCGAAGAGCATCAGCCCCAAGACGACGAAGAATTGAAAGCCGCCGACGTTGCCGGGCGCCTGCGGGATCACGGTTCCAAGGCGCAGGATCAGCAGGACGACCGCCGCCGCTCCGAAGGAGAGGTCCATGTCATAAGCCCGCATCAGGGCGTAAGGAGGGAGGATCTGGAGGGCTAGGTAGGCCACGCTGGCTGCGGCGGAGGCATAGAACCAGCGGGAGTGACCCATGGCATGCAAGCCTTCCACCACGTGCCAGAGAGCCTCGGCCCAGCGGCTGTGCTTGACGGCGGCGTGGGCGTGGTGCTTGTGGAACATCGCCACGCCGAGCAAGGCGCCGGCCACGGCCACGATCACCGCCAGGGTGAAGCTGACGTCGCGAACCAGCCCGGGGAGTTCTACAAAGAAGCCCGTCAGGTAGAAGGCCGCTACCAGGATGATGCCGTCGAAGAGCCTTTCGACGGCGATGGAGGAGAGGACCAGGGAAAAGGGGAGGCGGGTCCAAAGCGCCTGCACATAGCCGCGGACAATCTCCCCGGTGCGCAAGGGCAGGAC
>JAIMAR010000282.1 GCA_023511855.1 Bryobacteraceae bacterium | reverse complement strand
GGCAGGGTGTCGAGAATCCGGTACTCGTACAGCTTGGCCAGCCGGGCTTCTTCATTGGTGGGAAATGGGGCTTGCATGGATACACAGCATGATACCGCCTCCGGCCTCTCCCTTGCACAAATATAGCTTTAATGCTTGCCCTCCCAACGCCATCGCTCAGAGAAGGTCCCGACCGAAACTGCTTTGGATAGGTATAACACCCGTACAATATTTCTCGTGCTGCGCCTCGATCAACTCTTCGGCCCTAGCTATCCCACAACCCCGGTGACGGGGATCACCCATGACTCGAGGTTGGTGCAGCCAGGATTCATCTTTGTGGCTATTGAGGGCCTGCCCTTGGCTAACCGCCCTCCCCTGAACGGGCACGATTTCATCCCCGAGGCCATCGCCCGAGGCGCGGTAGGCATCGTGGGCACCCAAGACCTCGAGCTCCCCGTTCCTTACCTCAAGGTCGCCGACCCCCGCTCGCAGGTCGGGCAGGTAGATCGGGGCCATGCCGCCGCGCCTTGCGTGCCAGGCTCGCTTCACCATCTCGCGCGGCATGAGCAGGCACCTGGCGAGGCGGTTGGCCTGAAGCGGGGCGCTCTGCCGCGAGCGCAGCACATGATCGGGGCGTGCCGCGCCGGAAGGGAATAGCGACTGTTCGTTCGCGCGGTGCAAGTAGAGGTGCCGGTGCAGCCGCCACTGGGCCAGTTCGTGCGCCAGCGTGAAGCGATAGCGGCCGAGCATCGCCGGGTAGTCCTCGGGAACCAGGCTTCGGTCGATGGCGATCTTTTTGTCGTTGAACCAGATGCAACCCAGCACGTCGCCTTCGGGATAATCCGCCTGCAGGTTGCGGAACTCAATCGCGAGCTTCAGGTGCCCTTCGACGATGTCGTCGATGGGGACGGGCGGCGCGGTCACCTGGCCGTGCCGATTCCCGTACTCCGCGAGCAACAGCGGCCTCGTCCTCGAATTGCTGATCAGTCAAGAAGCGCGGTTTCGCTCCGGCCGTCGCTGCTTTGCGCGCCACGTCACTTGCCCTCCTTCTTCATGCGCTCGGCGTCCTCGCGCAGCTTGCGGATCTGCTTGGCGGTCAGCCCCTTCACGGCCCGAAGCAAATCGGGCACCTCGGTGTGCTTCTGGATGATTGGCGGCAGATCGTCGGGTACTCGGCCCGCCAGGGCGATCCATTCGTCGGGATTCTCGCCCAGCAACTCTGCCATGCGTTTCACGCGGTCTGCCGTCGGCGGCTGGACGTTGCCTTGTTCGACCTGAGACAGATAGGTCGGACTGACGCCAACCAACTCGGCGAACTTCCGCAGGCTGAAGCCTTTCTCCACGCGCTTCTCGCGCAGCAGACGTCCAAAGGCAGCATGTTTTCCAGCCATGGGTATTACGTTAGCTTAACACTTTCGTAAGGAGCTTCTCGATGTAGGTGGCCCGATCCTCCCGCTGGAAAAGAACGTTCCGCGCCTCGAACTCGTCCTTGGTCATGCCCCCATTCCCCCATCTGACCTGATTCAAGGGCGTGCTGGAGACGATGAACGAATTCAGGACGACCGCCGGGTCGCCCAACTGCCGCTCCAGGTCCTTGATCGTTTGGTGGAACTGGATCTTCGGGTCCTCCGGTCCCTCGATATTCCGCAGCCCCTTGGGGTCGATGAAGCTCACATACTGTTTGCCATGCGCCAGCAGCCAGAGGATGAAATCAGGATAAAAGTTACCCGCCTCGAAAAACCCAATGCCGCGCCCGCGACTCAGGTTGCGGAGGAGGTAAAGCTCTTTGCCCTTGAGGAAGTTCTTGCCCTCACTCGATGCGCAGAACTTCTGAAGATCGAGAACAAAATCGCGTTCGCCCTCATTTTCTAAGACCACGGGCTTGACCTCGATCAGGTCGTTGCCGACGTAGATGAGCGGTTCGTAGAGGTGGCGGCCGAAGGCGATGGCGTGTAGGGACTGGAACTCCACGTTTCGCAGCTTGCCCGCGCCGATCAGCCCCTTGATCTCCTCCAGCTTCTGGACGATGTCCTCGCGCGACTGCTCGATGAGCAGCCGGTACTCGTTGATGAAGTTGGGATCGTCCTCGGACAGCTCCCGGTACTCCAGGTGGCCGCCCTCGAATTCCTGCTTCCTGAACTTGTAGTAGCGGTCCAGGTACTTCTTGAAGAGGGCTGCCGCGATCTCCTGCCAGCGGAGAACCTGCTGGAACGACCGGAAGTGCATCTCCTCCTTGGGAATGAGCAGCACGTACCAGTCCTTCCGTCCCAGCAGGGCCGCCAGGTTGCCGCGCGACAGGTTGAGGTTGTGCCAGGCGCGCTCGTTCTTGAACTGCTGAAGCTCGAAGTAGATGGCGTCGAAGTCAAGGAAGGCGAGATGCGACTCTTCGAAGTTGCACCGATCCCGCTCCGCCGCCTGGTCGCTCGTCCGACCGGCGCCGCTGGCCATCGCCTGCAGCTTGGGATACCAGTCCACCACGACCGGATGCCGGACGAGATACTCAGGCGGCTCGTGCAAGGCGGGTTTCGGCCCGTCCTTCTTGAAATCGATGCCCTCCCGAAGGCGGACCATCTTCAGCTTCCTGCTCCCCAGGTTCTTGATGACCGGAAGCACGAACTCGATCCGGTCCTCGTTCGCCGGCAGGCCCTCGTCCTCGAGGTACTCCTTGAACTGGCGCATGTAGTCCGCGCGGATGCCGAAGATGTTGAGCGTCTCCAGCGTCTCGATGTTTTTGGGCGCGGGCTGTCCCTCCAGCCTCCGGCTGCGCTTGAGCGAGAAGTCCTTGCCCTTGAGTCGAACGCCGCGCCCGAAGAGCTGAATGATCTGCGGGCCCTCGTTGCGCCCGATGTTCATCAGGCCCATGGTGCTGACCCGCCAGCTCGACCAGCCTTCGGTGAACTTCTTGGACCCGATCAGGATGTTGACCGTGGATGCCTCATCGTTGAGGGCGCGGAAGAGGGAACCGGAGAACGCCTTCTCCGTGACGATCAACTCCCTCTGTCCCTCGCACAGCTTGCAGAGCGCCGAGGCGTCGCCCACGTTGATCACGCCGAAGGGCTCGTTGTCGCCCAGCCGAAGGGCGACCTCGCCGTCCGTGCCCTTGAGATTCTCCACGTGCAGCGCGGCTGTCGTGGACACATTGAAGAGCACGCGCAGGATGTCGTCGAAGACCTGATCGGGCGTGAGACCAAGGGTGTTCAGATACTGAAACGCCCCGGCGAAGATGTCCCGGTTTTGACGATCGAGCAGGCCGGAGTGTCCCTCTAGCAGCCGTTTGATGGACGCAACGCTTTCGTCTCGCTCCCGCACGAAGGTTGCTAAGAAGAGAAGAATGTCCACGACGTCGGAGACTTTGCGCTTGTTTTCGGAGCGCACCGCGTTGACGCTGCCCCCCACAAAGACCCAGAGCGGACGTTCGATGAGAAACGGCCGGAACTCCTGCGCCCTGTCGCGATAGAGTTTGAGCTGCTGGTAGAACGAGAGGAGGCAGGCGGTGAGATACCGGTGGCGGATGGCTTCGTCTGAGTCGTTGGCCAGGTTCAGGATGCGATAGTCCTTGCCGTAGCCGTCGGCGTAAAAGTACTTGTACGAGTAGTCGAAGAGGATGCACTTGGCGTAGACCTGCTCCAGCGCGCGGTTGCCGCTGGCCTTCATCGCCTGGCCGAAGGTCGCGGAGTACTCGAACGAGAATCCGTTCTCGCAGAGCTGGTTCCGCTTCTGCATCCAGGCACCGGTCTCGGCACCGCTGGTGCCGCGATGCCCCTCGTCCACGAGGACCAGGTTGTTTCCCTCGAAGGCGTCCACGGCCACGGTCTTCTCGCCCATCTCGTCACGCAGCTTGTGGATGTCGAGGATCTCCACGGCGCGGCCGGTAAAGAGGCCCCGACCCTCCTTCGAGAAGAGCTCGGCCTCGATCCCCGAGAGCTGGAACTCCTCCAGATGCTGGTGCGAGAGTCCCTCGTTCGGCGTGAGCAGGATGACCCGGTTCACCTGCCTGCCCCCGTGCAGGTTCAGGTAGTGCTGGTACTGGAGGATGTTGATGTGCATGAGGAGCGTCTTGCCGCTTCCGGTCGCCATCCAGAAGGCCACCTTGTTGAGGTCCTGCTTGGTGTACGGCTCGATGCGGCTTGGCGCGGGCGCGGCGGCGTTGAAGGCTTCCACGTGGGCGTTGAG
>JAIMAR010000281.1 GCA_023511855.1 Bryobacteraceae bacterium | reverse complement strand
CGCCTCACGAAAGCGCGTGCGGACAGGCAGAACGTTCATGAAGCAGCCGATGAGCGGCTCCGTCTCTAGCTGACTCCGCCCGGCTGCCGGGATTCCAGTCAGAATGTCATCCTTGCCGCCATAGCGGGCCAGCAGGAGTTGGAAAGCGGCGAACAACGTCATGAATAAAGTGACGCGCTCGCGCCGGCTGAGTTCGCGGACCTGCTGGGTGAGTGCTGGCGGAATCTCCAACCGGTGAACCGCGGCTGGGAAGTCCTGCAAGCGTCCGGTGAATTTGGAACTGGGGAGCGCGGCCGGCGGCGCGCCCGACAATTGCCTGCGCCAGTAATCGGCCTGCGCTTGCAGTTCACCGCGCTCCAGGCGCTCCGCCTGCCAGGCGGCGAAGTCGGCGTATTGAATCGGAAGTTCGGGAATTTGAGCCGGCCGGTCCTCGGCGAAAGCAGCGTAGAGCTCCTTTAGTTCGCGGAGCAGAACGCGCTCCGACCAGCCGTCGAAAACGATATGGTGCGTGAACAGGCCCAGCAGATGGCGCTCCGGGCCGAGCCGCAGCAGCAATCCGCACAACAGCGGCCCTTGCTCCAGATCGAAGCGGCGCAGGGCCTCGGCCCGGAGGCGCTGCCGTGCCTCCTCCCGTTGCGATTCTCCGGAGAGCCCGCTCAAGTCGGCTTCCGCCCACGGGATTTCGGAGGCAGGTTGAATCACCTGGACCGGATCGCCGCCGCCCGCATCAAACACGGTGCGCAGGGTTTGGTGACGGAGTTGAATCTGGTGAACCGCGCGCCGCAGGCTCTCGTTGTGCAGCGGTCCGTCGAGTTGCAGAAAAACGGGGCGGTTTGAGGCAGGGTTCGAAGGGTTGAGCTGATAGGCGAGCCACAACGCCTGTTGCGGCAGCGCCAGAGGGGCGCGTATGAGATCTCGCCTGCGCCAACCGAAAGCCGTGTCTGTGCTTGGGTTCTCGCTCACTCGCATCTCTGTCTTCCACCTCGGTTCGACATCCGGACTCCGATGTTGGCCTGTCCTACATTACGGCAGAGCGCGGGAGCCTGCCTCGTCCGGTTCGGTGGAATTCTCCGACCGCGCGCGCTCAATCCGTTGAGCCTGCCCGCGCACGGTCGAGGCGTCCAGCAGATCCACGATCCGCAGCTCCACGTTCAGTCGGCTGCGGATCCGCGCGGCCAGTTGAGCGGCCAGAAGCGAATCTCCTCCCAGCGACAGGAAGTCTTCAGTGACGCCCACGGCCTCGACGCGCAAAACCTCAGACCACAGCGCGGCCAAAAGCTTCTCGGTTTCGGTGGCGGGAGGCTCGAACGGCGGACGCGCGGGGCCTCGATCACGCTCCTGCCGGCCCCGGATCCCCAGCCGCTCGGCCAAGCCGATCCGTTGCACTTTGCCCGTGGGGCCTTTGGGAATGTCTGGGACGAACACGATTTCCGAAGGAATCTTGAAATCGGCTAGATGGTCTGCGGCGAAGCGGCGCAGATCGGCGGCGCTCACCTGCATGCCGTCCTTCAACACCACCGCTGCGCCCACATCCTCCCCCAGGCGCGGGTCGGGGATGGCGAAAGCCACGGCCTGCGCCACCGCGGGGTGATGCAGCAATGCTTCGTCCACCTCGCGCGGCGCGATCTTCTCGCCGCCGTGGTTGATCATCTCCTTCAGCCGTCCCGTGATGCGCAGGTAGCCGTCTTGATCGAAAGCGCCGAGATCGCCGGTGCGGAACCAACCATCCCGAAAGGCCTGCTGATTGGCCGCCGGATTGTCGAGGTAGCCCGGTGTCACGTTATCGCCCCGGATGACGATCTCGCCCTCCATCCCCGGCTCCAGCAGCCTTCCGTTCTCGTCCATGATCGCCACCTCGGGACCGGTGGGCAGCCCCACCGTCCCCGGCTTGTGAGCACGGGGCGGCAGCGGGTTGCTGGCGATCTGGTGCGCGGCTTCCGTCATGCCGTAGGCTTCAATCACGGGGGCCTCGAAGCAGTCTTCCAGCTGGGCCAGCAGCGCGGGCGCCAACGGCGCTGAGCAGGACCGGAGGAAGCGTAGAGGGCGGTCCAAGATACCGTTCCGCTCTTTGGCGGCCCGGGCCAGGATGGACTGGTGCATGGTGGGCACAGCGGTGTACCAAGTGGGCAAGAATTCGCGCATCCAATCAAAGAAGCGAGGCGCCTGGAAAACCGGAGCGCATACGACGCTTCCGCCAGCATGGAGCGAGGCCAGCAAGGACGCCACCAGCCCGTGGATGTGGAACAGCGGCATGATGTTCAGGCAACGGTCCGCCGGGGCAAGCTGCAAGCTGGCCGCGACGTTGCGCGCAGAGGCGAGAAGATTGGCTTGGGTCAACGGGACGATCTTGGGCCGAGCCGTGGTGCCCGAGGTGTGAAGCAGCAGAGCAGTTTCGCTTGGTTCCCTCCGGATGCGGAACCCGTCTTCCGACGGGCTTAGAGAGTCGAGTTCGAACATCCCCGCGCCCTCTTGTGTCAACGGCCGCACCAAGTGGACACGGATTCCCAAATTACGCGCTGCTTGGGCCGAGGGATGGGATGGATCGTGCGTGAGCAGGCCTTTAATCCGAAGATCCGAGAGATAGAATTCGAAATCCTCTTCGCGCAAGGATGGGTTCAAAGGCGCGGCAACGGCAAAGCTGGAGGTGGCCAAGAAGGCGGTGGCCGCCTCAGGACCCGCAGGAATCACGATGGCCATGCGATCCCGGCGTTCGTATCCGTCGGCGGTGAGCGCACCCGCAAGCCGGGAAACAAACGCCGCCAGTCCGGCATAGCTAAGCGTCCGCCGGCCCGAGGCCAGGAGCGCCGGCGCCTCCGGGTGCGCCTGCGCGCGCTCGGTCAGCCAACCGAAAAGATCAGTCTTCACTTCCCGTATCGTAGCACCGCCATCGCCGCCGCTTCTCCGCCGCATTCAGGCGCCTCTGCTACAATGTGCCACGGATTGCCATGAGATCAAGAATTGCACTTCTCACCGCGTGGATGACCGTCTTCGCCGGCGCCGCCTTCGGGCAGCTCGTCGATGAATTTAACCCCCCGCGCGCCAACTGCTGCTTGCAAGGCATGGCGCAGAACCTGGCCGATCAGCTCCAGGACTGGAACCAGCTCGGCCGCTATCATGCCGACAACCTGCGGCTAAAGGCGCAGCCGGTCCCGCCCGGCCGGGTGGTCTTTCTGGGCGACTCCATCACCGACGGCTGGCGTCTGGAGAACTACTTTCCGGGAAAGCCGTATGTGAACCGGGGCATCAGCGGCCAGACGACGCCCCAGATGCTCGTGCGCTTCTATCCGGACGTGATCGAATTGAAGCCTGCTGCGGTCATCATCCTGGCCGGCACAAACGACATTTCCCGCAACACCGGCCCCTCCACACTGGAGATGATCCAGCATAACTTCATGGCCATGTCGGAGCTGGCGCGGGCGCACGGCATCAAGGTGATTCTGTGCAGCCTGCTGCCGGTGAGCGACTACACGCGGGCCAAGCAGACCGAGCGGCGGCCGCCCGCCGACATCCTAAAGGTCAACGCCTGGCTGAAGGACTACGCGGCCAAGACCGGCGCCGTGTACGCGGACTATTACTCAGCCCTGGTGGACGACAAAGGGATGTTGCGCGATGGGTTCTCCAACGACGGCCTGCATCCCAACGCCAAAGGCTACGAGCTGATGGCCCCCGTCGCCGAGGCGGCCATCCGCAAGGCGCTCCAGTAGCGGCGCGGCCGGGCGAGCGAGCACCGTGGCTCACTCTTTCTCGGCGTGCCAGTAGACCTCTTCCTTGACCGACTCTTTGGGAAAGCCGGCGCGCTTCAGCAGCCCCTTCATGTTCTCGATCATGTTGGGATTGCCGCACACATAAACCGTGGTGTTCTCTGGGGTGAAATCGAAGGCGTCAAGATACTTGCGGGCGACGTCTTCGACGCGGCCCCGCTCGCCTTGCCAGGAAGGCTCCAGCCAGGGCCGGCTGATCGTCGGAATGTAGCGGAGCCAGTCGTGCTCCGCTTCCAGCCGCTCCAATTCCTCGCGGTAGCCCAGCTCCCGCGGGACGCTGGCCCCCTGAAGCACGGCCAATTGCAGCATAGATGAGCCGCCAACCAGCGCGCGATGGCGGACCATGCTGACGTAAGGGGCGACGCCGGTGACCGTGGCGACAAGGAAATGGTTTGGG
>JAIMAR010000280.1 GCA_023511855.1 Bryobacteraceae bacterium | reverse complement strand
CCGCCAGGTCCTCGAGGGCCGGGACGTCGACGCCCAGGTGGGCCGACCTCACGTCACCGCGCAGGCCCCGGAAGAGGAAGGAAAAACGCCGCGGCGCATCCTCGGCGTCGACGCGCGCGCAAAGCAGGCCAACCTCCACCGCCTCGACGACGGGACGGTTCTCCGGCTTGAACGCCAGTTCCCCCCATACGGCCGCCTCCGCGCCGGCCCGCGCGGCGGCTTCCCTGACCTCGCCAGGCGAAAGCGTCTCCGCGAGCGACAGCACCTCTCCGCCGCGGGGAGAGGGGGCCAGGTCCATGACCTCCAGCCCCGCTACCCTGCTCAGCCCGTTGAGAAGATAGAGGGCGATCATGTTTTCGACCGCCGCCGGCACCCTTCCCACGGCGTTGGTGGCGAAAGGGAAGATGGCTATCCTTGGAGGACGGCGTTCCGTCGCGGTCTTTCCGCTTGTTCCGCGATCGCCCCCCATTTTCCCCTTGCCGTTTCCGGAATTCATGGTCTATGCTGTCCTCGTCCTCGCTCACAAAACGCATTTCAACCTATAATCTACACTATAGTTGAAAACTAGATAGGCGCGCATGATAGCGTCAAGTAAACTGTGTCCGCCATCTAGCCTTCCTCCTCCAACCTCGATTTCGCAAAACCCCGGAGCCTCCTCTGCCCAAGCCTCTCGTTCTCGTTCTTGAGGATAAGATAGAGGACGGAGATGAGGCTCTCCTCGGATGAGAAGACCTCGATGGTCTTGGTCCGCCTCTTCACCTCCTTGTTGATCCTCTCCAGCTGGTTGGTGGTGTAGATATAGGGACGCACCTCCTCGGGGTATTTCATGAACGCCACAAGGTGGGGGAAGTTCTCCCGCCAGTAGCGCACCAGGGAGGGGTAGCGCTTCTTCCATCGTTCCGCGAAGGAGGAGAGGGAAAGTTCCGCTTCTTTTTGGCTTCTGGCCCGATAGATGGCCTTGAGGTCTTGAGATACCTCCTCCCAGTCCTTCCTTCTCACCTTCCTCTGGGAGTTGCGCATGGCATGCACGCAGCAGAGCTGGTGGTCGGCGCCCGGAAATACCGCCCTTGTGGCCTCCTCTATGCCCGCAAGATCGTCGGAGACCACGATGTCTATGCGCTCCACGCCCCTTTCTTTGAGCTCGGAGAAGATCTCCCGCCAGGCATGGGCGCTCTCCCCCTCACTCCCCATGACCCAGAAGCCCAGGATCTCCCTCCTTCCCTCGTGGTCGGTACCCAGGGCTATGTAGACGGGTTCCTTCTTGTAGGAGCCGCGTCGTAGGGAGAGGAAGCAGGCATCTATCACCACCGAGAAGTAGGCTTCCTTCAAGGGGCGCATCCTCCAGGCCTCGATCTCCTCTTCCGCCACCCGGGCCAGCTTGGCCAGGGAGGCGTGGGAGTAGAAGGCCCCGTAAACAGTCTCTATCACCTGCTGGATCTTCCTGGTGTTCACGCCGCAGGAGAACATGACCAGGACGAGGTCGCCCAGATCCACGGCGGCCCTCCTCTTGCCTGGCAGGAGGGCCGGGTAGAACTCGGAGGAGCGGGTGCGGGGGACCCGGAGGTCCTCTATGAGGCCGCAGGTGGTGAGCAGGTCGCGCTCGTAGTATCCGTTGCCCTTGTCCTCGGGGTGTTCCTCCAGGAAGAGCTCCCTCTCCTCGGCCATGAGCCTCTGCATGATGGCCTTTTCCCTCTGCTTGACCTCTTCCCTTACCTGTGTGACCATTTCCCTTGAAGCGTGCCCGTCACGTTTCGCCATGGCCTTCCTCCTCTCTCTTGTATTCCCTTGGAGGAAGGCTATTTGATTGCCTTGGTTCTTGTCCAGAACTATGCGGACACAAATTCTTTTACACTACCGCCAAATCAGCCGCGAGTGTAACGAGCCGGCTGGATTGCTTTGTTGGGCAATATCTTATCTATTCCCTATCCTGTGGTTTTGGACGCCATTCCTTGCCGGCAATCCAGCCTTCACTTGCTGTTTCGATCCGGTCAAACCTTGGTATGTAAGGCTTAATATCAAGTAGGGGTGTCTTGTCAAGGATGTCTATATCCTTTACCTCCAGAATGTTCTTGTCTCTTCTGATCAGCCTTACAATCGACATCCCGATGCCATTTGGCCTGCACGGATGCCTCGTGGCAAATATTCCGTGTGGCTCGTCGTCAAGAAATGTTGCCCGTATCATCTGGGTTTCCCCGGCTCTATCGAATCGGTAAAGCAGATAGATATGTGACCGGAGTTCCGCAGTAAATAGACACATGCAACGGTTTCAGCGCCTAAATGCCCAGCTTGGAGGTCTGCGGGGCTTCGGGAATCAAGAAAATGTGTAGGCACACACTATGCTATTATAAGCTTGACATGGAGAATCTATAACAATTAAAATATAGGCATGTATTTACGAACGATCTCCCGGAAGAACAAGGATGGCTCGGTCGTTCGCTACCTCCAGCTCGCCCACAACGTGCGCAACCCCAAGGGTCAGGCCCAGGCCAAGGTGGTCTACTCTTTCGGCCGGGAGGACCGGCTGGACAGGGCGGCGCTTGAAAGGCTGGTGAGGAGCATCTGCCGCTTTTTGGACTCCGACTCCGAGCTTGCGGCGTGCGCGCAAGGGGAGCTCTCCTTCATCTCTTCCAGGCGCCTGGGCGACGTCTGGCTGCTGGACCGCCTGTGGGAGCGGCTGGGGATCGGGGCGAAGCTCAAGGAGCTCCTCCGAGATCGGCGTTTTTCAACCGACGTGGAGAGGGTGCTCTTCGCCCTGGTGGCCAACCGGGCCATCAATCCCGCCTCCAAGCTGGCCGCCACCGATTGGGCGAGGGGGGAGGCCGCCATCGCGGGACTTGCGGATATGACCGAGGACCAGGCCTACCGGGCCATGGATTTTCTGCTGGAGGCGGCCGAGGAGATACAGCGGGAGGTCTTTTTCCAGGTGGCCAACCTCCTGAACCTGGAGGTGGACCTGATCTTCTTCGACACCACCTCCACCTACTTCGAGACCGAATGCGAGGACGACTTCAGAAAGTACGGCCACTCCAAGGACCACCGGGAGGACCGGCCCCAGGTGGTGGTGGGCCTGGCGGTCACCCGGGACGGTATACCCGTGCGCTGCTGGAGCTTTGCGGGAAACACAGCCGACGTGACCCTCATAGAGCGGATCAAGGACGATCTTAGGGACTGGCAGCTGGGGAGGGTGGTCATGGTGGTGGATCGGGGGTTTGCCTCCGAGGAGAACCTGCGCTACATACAGCGGGCCGGCGGGGGCTACATAGCCGGGGAGAAGCTGAGAAGCGGTACTCCGTCAGCCGAGGAGGCCCTGGCCCGCCCCGGACGCTTCATGAAGGTGGCGGAAAACCTCAAGGTCAAGGAGATCGTGGTGGGGGAGGGCGCGCGGGCCAAGCGCTACATACTCTGCCTCAACCCCCAGGAGGCGGAGAGGGACCGCATCCAGCGGGAGGAGACCTTAAGACGCCTGGAAGCCGAGCTGGCCAGCCTCAAACAGATCTCCGGGGAGCCGCACCGCAAGGCCGCCTGCTTGCTGCGTGCCCACAAGAGCATGGGGCGCTACCTGAAACAGGGCGCGGACGGCCGGCTTTCCATCGATCGGGCCAAGGTCGCGCAGGAGGCCAGGCTCGACGGCAAGTTCCTCCTCTCCACCTCGGATCAGACCCTCTCCACAGAGGACGTGGCCCTGGGCTACAAGCAGCTCGCAGAGGTCGAGAGGGGCTTCAGGGATCTCAAGCATACCTTGGAGCTTCGACCCATCTACCACCGTAAGGAGGAGCGGATCAGGTCGCATGTGACCCTATGCTTCCTCGCGCTTCTGCTCATCCGGGTGGCCGAAACGGAGTCCAAGATGACCTGGCGGGAGATCAAAGCGGAGCTCGGGCGGATGCATCTCGGCGAATTCTCGGGTCCCGCCGGCCGGGTCCTGCAGAGGACCGCCACCACCCCCACCCAGCAGGAGATCTTCAGGCGTTTGCGGATAAAAGAGCCGCCCAGATTCTTCGAGATATCGTCGTAGGCACTACACGTTTTCTCCGCCCCCATCATCCTTGCTGCTCAATAGCCTTTTCAGAATATTATTTGCCTACGAACTGCGGAACTCGGGCTCCCGGATGAGGGCCAAAAGCTCGGAGTCGGATACCTCCGTCTTGGGGCCGGGCTTTTTCTCCTCAGGCTTGGACT
>JAIMAR010000279.1 GCA_023511855.1 Bryobacteraceae bacterium | reverse complement strand
GAACAAGGCCTCGGCCAGTTCCGTCTCGCCCCACCGAGAGTATGGGGCGATGTGTTCCCGGCCTATCGGCACGCCGAGAAACACCGGGCTTCGCGCGGGGCGGGGGCGGTTGACAACACAAATCCCCGCGTTCAAGATGACGATCGTCGGCCCGCTGCCGTGGGGTTCCCGCGGGCATGACAAGAGCAAGAACCCCGTGAACAGTCACGCCGCCTCTAACGGACAGGAGTGTGGATGGGCGCGACTGCCGTGCAGCATTCCTTCTCCGGGCACGAGACGTTCCCGTTTCGCTACCCGTGGCTGAAGAAGGGCTTTGATGCAGTCCGAGAGGACCCCGGCGTCTTCGTGCGCGACGACGCGATCACCACCCTCGGCGTCGGCAAGAACATGGTCCGGTCCATTCGCCATTGGTGCCTGACGGCAGGGGTGCTTGCGGAAAGCCGGGACGGCGGAGCCGCCCTGCGGCCCACGGACCTCGGCACGCTTCTGCTGGCCGACGACGGGCTGGACCCCTACCTCGAAGACCCGGCAACTCTCTGGCTGCTACACTGGCGGATCGCGTCGAACCGGGCGCGGGCGACAACCTGGTTTTGGACCTTCAGCCACTTCCACGACCCCGAGTTCACCCGCGAGGCCCTCGGCTCGGCGCTCTACAGGTGGACGCAGACGCTCCCCGGAAAGCGGGTGGCGGAAAGCTCCCTGAAGCGGGACGTGGAAGTGTTCCTCCGCACCTACGTCCCGTCTCGCCAAAGCCGCCGCGACATCGCCGAGGATTCGCTGGACTGCCCACTCGTCGAGCTTGGCCTCATCATCCAGCCCGGCGGAGGGCAGGCGTACCAGTTCCACCGCGGCGCCCAGCGCGGGCTGCCAGACGGCATCCTCCTCTACGCCGTGCTCTGCTTCTGGGAGGCATTCTCTCCAACTGCCGAGACGCTCGCGTTGCATGACCTGGCGCGCCAGCCGGGCAGTCCCGGTCGCCTGTTCAAAATTGACGAGTCGTCGCTTGTCGAGCGGATGGAAAGCATGGAGCAGCTGACTGAAGGTCGGCTATTTTACGGCGAGACGGCGGGGCTGCGGCAACTCTACCGCCGAAAGAGGCTCGATCCGAACGACGTTCTGACCGAGGTTTACGCCATGGCAGGGCGACGGCGATGAGCGAGAGACCATGCGCGGCATCATCGAGTCCCCCGGCGAGCTGCCCGTCATCGTCGCCCTGCCCCAGGACGTCTTCGACCTGGGGGAACTTTGCCACGAGCTGGTGTGCCTCCGCTGGGTGACGGATCATACACCGGAGTTGGAGTCAGACCGAACGGCCCGGAAAGAGCTGCACGCCCGGTAGGGGTTGCGCTTCAGTAGCGGCCTTTGCCGGGAATGATATTTCGCACGCCACCGACGGGCTCTGCCACATCCCCCGAATAGCGTGGGATAAGGTGGAAATGAACATGCTTGACCGTTTGCCCCGCCACGGTTCCGACGTTGATGCCAATGTTGTAGCCAGCCGGTTCCAGAGTCGCGTCCAGCCGATTCTTCATGCGGCAAAGTAATTTGTAGACATCGATTGTCTCTTCCTCGGTCAACTCGAAAAAGCTGACCACATGCCGCCGCGGGATGATGAGCGTATGCCCCGCAGAGACGGGGAATCCGTCAGCTATTGCAAGTGCCTGAGCGTTGGCTTCAAGAATACGCTCTACGGGCAAACTACAGAACGGACAGTCACTCGGCTCGAAGTCGCTCATAGTACCTTTCGATGCTTTGCCAACACAGGCTCCGGATCTGTTCGAGATCATCGGGACCGAGGTGCCGCCACAAACGCGGGTCAAAACGGATGTAGGCGAGGTCTCTATCATACCGGAGAAATTGTCGGCGCTCGAACTTCTCAAATGGCATGCCCAGCATCAATCGTTGGACAGCTATCTCGTCCAGTTCGTCCACAGGCACCTTTCGTGCCCCTGGCCGCTCCATGACCTTTCCAGCAGCCCTACGGTCTTTGTAGAACTGCTGAAAGCGACGCGCCACCTCGCTTGCCTTGGCCCGGCCTTGTTCATCGGCTGTGTCCAGCAGAGCGAGCAGCATCACCGGCTTGTAGGACAGATTCATGTCCATCGCCGCGATGAATTCCAGAAAGCGATCCCGCATGGTGTGTTCCTCCAGCTTCGGGGCACCTACCGCAACTCGAATCTCCTCAATCCGATCGCGGTGGAAGTAGACGTAAGTCCTGTCCCCCAATTTGACGACATGGTCGGGCTTCAACTGTCCGCGTTCGACCGCATCGCGCACCCGCCCTTCGGCGACACACAACTCTCGCTCCAAATCTGGCACTGAGATCATGTTGACACTCTCTTGCTGCCAGTTGAAGACATCGATTGGTTCATAATCTTTTGCCCACAGGCCGATTTCGAGCACCGTCGTCGGTCGAACACCTCGCGCTAGTGCCTCATCCTCCGCATCTAGAAGATCTTTCGGAGCCAATAACAGTCCGCCAGGGCGGTAAGTACTTTTGCCAAGGACACGATGCGCACTGAGAGCTTGGTTGTAGCGACTGGCGTTATCCACAAAATCGAAGACGATCAGGCACTCCTTGCCCGGTGCCTTGCGTGTGCCGCGGCCAAGTTGCTGTAGGTAGATCACTCGGGAAAGAGTTGGCCGAGCCATCAAGAGAACCTCGATGTCTGGACAATCCCAGCCTTCGTTGAGAATGTCGCAGGCGCAAAGAACACGCAATTGCCCGTCGTGAAAAGCCCGGAGTGTCTGTTCGCGCTCTCGGTTGGACATGCGGCCTGAAATGCTTTGTGCAGGAATACCTCGGCGCTGGAACTCCTCCGCCAGAGCCTCCCCGTGCCGGACGTTGACAGCGAATGCAACCGCCTTTCGGTTCGGGACGTGCTGAAGGTAGGTGTCCACAATGAGGCGATCCCGAGCGGGAATGGCAACAGCTTCCTCGATGTCCCGGTGATTGTATTGCACTTGGTTATATCGTACGCGGCTCAAGTCCACATTGGTTTTCACCCTTACACATCGAATCGGCACCAACTCCCCACGCTCAACCGCCTCTTGCAACGTCAGGCGATGAGCACAGTCGCGGAATAACTCCAGCAAGTTCTGACCGTCGGCCCGCTCCGTGGTAGCCGTCAGACCCAGAATGAACCGCGGCTCAAAGTATTCCAGGATGCGGCGGTAGGTATCCGCTGCTGCATGATGAGCCTCGTCAATGACGAGATACGCGAACTCCCTCGGCCCGAATTCGTCCAGATGGTCAGCGACGGACTGGATCGCCGCGACGAGATTGTCGGCATCGGTTTCGTGTGCACCCCCGTAGTACCGGCCCGTCTCGACCTCGGGCCATAGCCTCTGAAATGCTCGCTGGGTTTGTGCCACTAGGTCGCGGCGATGCACCAGCCACAAGGTTCGCCCACCCAGTCACCGCGCGTCCGTGATCGCCGTCACCGTCTTGCCAGCTCCGGTGGCGTGTTCCAGCAGGGCGATGGTCTTCCCCTCGGCCCTCATTCGCTCGAGTGCCCGCAGGGCGTCTTCCTGGTGTTCACGCAGTTGCAGTAACTCGCCCGCCTGGCGCGGTAGGAAATCGTCGAACGACAGAATACCGGGTAGACGCTCCAGGAAGAGGGCCAATTGCTCTTTGACGCGTTCTGGTTCATGGGCAACCTGGCGATCTGTCCATCGAAACACGCGCCAGCCTTGATGGACAAGACTGTTCTGGCGCAGCAGGTCGTCCTCGTACTTCTCCGCCGGAACCACTTCGGGAACGTGCCAGGGCAGGCCGTCGATCTCGAACGCGATCTTCTCGCCCCGTGCCCGCAAGGCCAGGTCCACAAACCGGTTCGGCCCATAAATGTCAGTCACGGGATGCTGGGGCGAGAGGAATAGCGCCTTCTCCGCACCGAAGACTTGGGTGAACAACTCCATGAAGAGGTCTTCCGGTGCCGTGCTGGTCGCTCCGCGGTCACTGCTGTCTTGCATCGAGGTTACTCCGTACCATCATCTCCATGAAGTTACTCGACCGGGTGGGGTGCTGCCAGCACGGTTGGCACACCTCGCCGGTTTGCAAGTTTCGTGACTATTCAAGGGGTTCTTGCTCTTGTCATGCCCGCGGGAACCGCACGGCAGCGGACCGACGACCGTCATCTTGAACGCGCGGATTTGGCT
This sequence comes from Bryobacteraceae bacterium, assembly GCA_023511855.1. Classification (GTDB taxonomy): domain Bacteria; phylum Acidobacteriota; class Terriglobia; order Bryobacterales; family Bryobacteraceae; genus JAIMAR01. The sequence goes on along the minus strand of JAIMAR010000279.1, from coordinate 19 downwards.
CGTCAAGCCACCCAAGAAT
>JAIMAR010000278.1 GCA_023511855.1 Bryobacteraceae bacterium | reverse complement strand
GGTGCTTCGAGGTGCGTCGTGCCCCTCATAGATCAAAACCGTCCCACCCTCTCTGATTTCGTCCTTGTACGGCGCGTTTGGGCGCAACGACATCAGGATTACCGAGTGATCGCCACAAACTCGGAAATTCATTCCACGCTGAAGGCTAATGCCTTCGCGTTGGCACATTTCGAGGTATGAAATAATCTCGTTCGCCATGCGTCCAGACTCTTTGGTTCGCGAATTCACCCCGCAGTCGGGTCTCCTTGCCTCCCATTCTTAGCGGCCGTCATACGGGTCGCATACGATTGGCACCATCGATCCATATTTTAGTGCGTCTTGGACGCCCAACTCGATACTTGCGAACTCGCCTGAGTTTCTATCGACAGGACCGGAGGACGCGCCAGGCCGACAAGCGGAAGCCGTTTTGGGCGGAAGGACCGGCACCCATGGATTTCCGAGATCGCACCACGCGCGACGCTGTCGCCGAGATCGCTCAGATCCTCGCCATCGCTTACCAGCGCTACCGGTGCGCCCAGCGCATGGATACGGCCGACGAGGAATGCCGGGATCTCGACAAGCTCCGCGAACGGGCGCGCGCCATCGCGTGTGACACGCCGTTGCGGCAGCGGGTCATCGCCAATGCGGGCAAACGCCGCGCCAGCCGCCCGCCAGCGAGCAGACGTTGCGGTAGCCCATCTTCTGAAGCGCGTCCGCGGCCAGCGCCGAACGGTATCCGCCGCCGCAGTAAAGCACGATGGGGCGGTCCTTGTCCGGCACGGCGGCCTCGATATCACGTTCAATAATGCCCTTGGAGAGGTGAATCGCGCCGGCCAGATGTCCGCAGGCCCATTCGCTCTCCTCGCGCGTGTCGATGATGACCGCCTGGCGGCCGTCCTGGAGGAATTCTCGCAAAGCCTCGACGTCGATCTCCCGGATGCGCGTCTTGGCGTCGTTGACCAGCGCCAGGAAGCCTGGGCTGTGGTGTTTGTGAGGTGGAATCATAGGTCAGAGATGCGCCGGATGCGGGCCCCGGCGCGGGCCAGTTTTTCTTCAATTCTCTCGTAGCCGCGGTCGATGTGGTAGACGCGGTCGAGCACTGTTTGGCCCCGCGCCGCCAGTCCCGCCAGCACCAGCGAGGCGCTGGCCCGCAGGTCCGAGGCGATCACCGCCGCGCCGCTCAGGGGGGTGGGCCCGGCCACGATCGCTTGGCGGCCTTCCACGCGGATATTGGCGCCCATGCGCACAAGCTCCAGCACGTGCATGAAGCGATTCTCAAAAATGGTCTCGGTGATGATCGAGATGCCATGGGCCTGCGTCATCAGGGCCATGTACTGCGCCTGAAGGTCGGTGGCGAAGCCCGGGTATTCTTCGGTGGTTGCGTCCACCGAGACCAGTTTGCCGGGGGCGCGCACCGCGAGCGCGTCCGGACCGGCTTGCGTGATCTCGACGCCGGCCTGTCGGAGCTTGTGCAAAAGCGAGGTGAGATGGGCCGGTTCGCAGCGGCGAACCACGAGGTGTCCGCGGGTGATGGCCCCCGCAATGAGAAAAGTTCCAGCCTCGATGCGGTCGGCGATGATGGCGTGCTCGGCTCCGCGCAGCCGCCGCACTCCCTGCACGCGGATCGTGGAGGTCCCCGCGCCCTCGATGCGCGCGCCCATTTGGATCAGAAGCGCCGCCAGGTCCACCACTTCGGGCTCGCGCGCGGCGTTGGAGAGCACTGTCTCTCCGTCGGCCAGCACCGCCGCCATCAGCAGGTCTTCGGTGCCGGTTACCGTGATCCGGTCGAAGTGCACGGTTGCGCCGCGAAGCCCGTCCGGGGCCTCGGCGATAATGTAGCCGTGTTCCTGGCTCAGCCGGGCCCCCAGTTGCTCGAGTCCGGCCAAGTGCAGGTTGATGGGGCGCGCGCCGATGGCGCACCCTCCGGGAAGGGACACCCGCGCCCGCCCGCAGCGGGCCACCAAAGGGCCCAAGACCAGGCTTGAAGCGCGCATGGTCTTGACCAGCTCGTAGGGCGCTTCGGGATGAACGATCTCGGCGGCTTGGACCCGCAGCACGCCGTCTTCACTGTGGACCGCCGCGCCGCAGCGCTCCAGCAGCCGGAGCATGGTAAGGACGTCCCGCACCAGGGGAATCCGGCGCAGGGTGACCGGCTCTTGGGTGAGAAGGCACGCCGCCAGGGCAGGCAAGGCCGAGTTCTTGGCCCCGCTCACATCGATTTCGCCTTCAAGCGGGACACCACCCTCAATGAGAAACTTGTCCATGCCGCAACGCCTCCGCCACTCTGCCGCCCGCCGTCTCCAGTACCCGCTGCGCTTCCGCCCGTGCGACGCCTAAGCGCTTCATGACGATCGCCACGCGCACATCGCCACCCGCCGCCTCCAGCAAGCGCGCCGACTCGTCCGCGTCCGCGCCGGTCACTCTTTGCAGGATGCGTCTGGCGCGGTCGCGCAACTTGACGCTGGTGGGCTGCACGTTGACCATCAAGTTTCCGTAGACGTACCCCAGCCGGATCATGACCGCGGTGCTGATCATGTTCAGGACCAGCTTGGTGGCTGTGCCGGCCTTCATGCGCGTAGAGCCGGCGATGACCTCGGGTCCGGTGAGGGGCGTAATCGCCAGATCTGCGGCACGCGCCAGCTCTGAATTCGGAGTGCAACTCAGGCCAATGGTGAACGCGCCCATGCGCCTCGCCGCCCGCACCGCGCCCAAAACATACGGCGTGCGCCCGCTGGCGGCGATGCCTACCAGCACGTCCGGCGGACGGAAGCCCCGCGCGGTCAGATCGCGTTCGCCCGCTTCCGGGTCGTCCTCACTTGCCTCGGAAGCCCGCCACAGGGCCCGCTCGCCGCCGGCGATGATGCCCTGGACCAACTGCGGGGGGACATGGAAGGTCGGGGGGCATTCGGCGGCGTCCAGCACACCTAGCCGCCCGCTGGTTCCGGCTCCGATATAAAACAGGCGGCCTCCCTTGCGGATGGCCGCAACGATGGCCTCGACCGCTTGAGCGATGTTGGGAATTTCGGCACGAACCGCCGGGGCAACCTTGGCGTCCTCGTCGTTGATCACCTCGAGGATGCGGGTGGTGTCTAGCCGGTCAATGCCCTCCGAAGCGGGGTTATTCTGTTCGGTGAGCAGGTGGCCCAGCGGGCAGGGTTCAGGCACACCACTATCTTAGCGGGTCCGGCGAGAGGAGATAATGGCGAGCTATGCTCAGGCACTGAAAGAGCTGCCGCAGCCGCAGGTGTTTTTGACGTTGGGGTTGGTGAACTTAAACCCAGCGCCTTCAAGGGTTTCCACGTAATCCACCGAGGCCCCGTCCAGGTACAACATGCTGGCCTGGTCGATGAAGACCTTCAGGCCGTCGAATTCGTAGACCTTATCCAGAAGGCCCGGCGAGTTCTCGAAGGCCATGGAATAGTTGAACCCAGAGCATCCCCCACCCACGACCGCAATGCGCAGGCCGGCCGGTTTGGGATCCTGCATCTCGAGGATCTCCTTAACTTTGTTTACAGCCGTCTCTGTCATTTGAATCATACTGTTGTGCCACCTCTTTCTATGGGCTATTCCCCATTGTAGCGGGCGGATTGCCCTTTTGCCACTTCCATTAGAGAGGATGCAGGACCGGGCCGCCGGTTGCAGGAATCTGGTATTTTGATGGAGCGCGGCCGGCGGGACTCCGGGCTGAAGGGCAACCCGGCCGGTGGATGCCGGTATTCCCTTGAAACCGCTCAGCATGGGGGCACGTCCCATGCGGTGGGAGCACCATGAGCGGGATCTCGGGAGTGCTGGCGTATCCACAGCCGCTTGGTTTGCGCAGCAGCGCGCACGTGGAGAACCGGACTTCCAATCACGAGCAGGAGCTGGTCCGACGCCTCCAGCAGGGCGAAGAGGCAGCGTTCCGCGAACTGGTGGAGCGATATCAGTCCAAGGTGCACTCCATTATTTACGGCATTCTCCGCAACCGGAACGACGCCGAAGATATTGCCCAGCAGGTGTTCGCCAAGATCTATTTTTCGATCGGCAATTTCGACGGTCGCAGCGCGCTGCTGACCTGGATTTACAAAATCACCCTGAATGAGTGCTACGACTATCTGCGCAAGCGCCGGGTGCGGAAGCTGGTGTACGAAAGCGACGTCTCCGACGAGGAGGAGCTGAAGATTACCCGCTCGCTGGCTGCGGCGGACAGCTCCGAGACGGTGGAAGAGAGCTTGGCCCGGCGGGACTATGTGTTGAAACTGCTGAGCCGCGTCTCCGAGGAAGACCGGAATCTGCTGATGCTCAAAGAGGTGGAAGGCCATTCGGTGGACGAGCTTGCGGAGATGACGGGATTGA
>JAIMAR010000277.1 GCA_023511855.1 Bryobacteraceae bacterium | reverse complement strand
GAATCCGCATGATAACAAAGTGTACGCGGGAGGGTGCGGCGGAGGCGCTAGGGCTTGGGCGGCTGCTCGGTGACGCTCTCCGGCGGCAGGGGCTCCGGTGTCTCGAAGGTGATGACGGCTTCGGCGGCGAACTTGCGGTACATGCGGAACTCGACCTCGTTGCGGTTCAACATGCGGCCCTGGCGCATGCGGATCTCGGCGCGCAGCGGCAGCATGTACTTGCGGTCTCCGACCTCGGCCAAATCGTAGTCCAGCACTGTGGAAGCGGCGGTGATCGGAAAGCCTGGGGGAATATCCTGGGCCTCCAGGGTGATGCGCGCCACCACGCCGGTGTCTCGGTCCACGTAGATGAGCCCTTCGTAGGCGGGATTGTAGCGGTCGCGCTCCTGGTAAATCAGCCACCACTGCGAATGGGCCTGATCGACGCGGTAGCGGAAGACGTGCATGCGGCGGCCGCGCAACGTGGCCCAGCGCTCCCAGTGGAAGGTGGCCTGGGTGTTGCGGTCGAAGATCTCCCGGAGCATGCTGCCGAACTCGCCCATCGAGGTAGCGCCGCCCACGCGCTCGTAAGGCAGGTCGGTATAGCGGCCATTGATGGCCACCAGCTTGTAATCTTCCTTTTGCTCGAAGTAGCTGAGGCGGGCGGTCAAGGTGTCCTGCGTCTGCCAGAACTCCAGCCCGCTTGGGTCGACGTAGCGGCGCGTGACCTGGGTGCAGATGAAGTCCGGCAACTGGCGCGTGTAATTCATGGCGTACTCGCGCACAGCCTCGATGATCTTCTTCCATTCGGCAGGTGAGGGCGGAGGGATCTCGGCGGCGGCAGTCAGGTTCGGGGGCGGAGGAGGCGGCAGGTTCTTTGAAGCCTCGCGCAGCGCTTCCAGCGCCTCCACGGTGCGGGGCCCTGCGCCGGCGGCTTTCAGCTCGACGATGATCCGGTCTTCCAGGCGCTCGCGCAGCTTGACGGTGCGGAGGTAGTTGGCCACCTCGCGGTCCTGGTGTTTCAACTGGATGGAGGAGCGGACGAAGGATTCCAGTTGCGCGATGCTTAGCGCCGCCTGCGTCCACGCCAGGGTGGCCGCCGCCAGCCACACCAACGCGAGCCGTCCCATACTTCTATCATCGCAAATCGGGCAGCGTGTTCCGGCGCTTGACCATCAGGCGAGACGCGGACCGGCGACGCCGGCTTCCCATGGTTCCGGCTCGGTCCGGAGGCGGACCCAGCGCAGGGTTCAGATTTGCCATCCCGCGCGGGCGGGCGGATTGAGGTACTGGTTGGCGTCGGCGTCGTTGGTGAAGCGCATGTTCTCGGCGTCCCACAGGAGGGTCTTGCCGGTGCGCTGGGCGATGCAGCCGATGAGCGCGGTTTCCGTCAGCAGGCAGCCGAATTCGAAATTGCAGCTTGCGGGCGGGCCGCCTTTGGCCGCCTGGATCCATTCGATGTAGTGGCCCACGGTGCGCTTGAGCGTTTTGGGCGGAGGCGTGAAGTCCTTGAACTTGTCCGCAGGCAGCAGGCCGGCGGCGGGGCCGCGCTCGCCACCGCCGGAACCGCGCAGGAACAGGACGCCTTTGTCGCCCACATAGATGGAGCCCTCGGCGGGCAGGGCGATGGAGGGATCGAGTTCCGGCGGGCGGGGCGGCTTGAGGCCGCCGTCGTACCAGTGGAGGCGCACCGGCGGCAGGCCCTCGCGGGCGGGGAAGTCCCAGGTGACGATCGAGGAGTGCGGATAGGTTTCAGGATACTTGACAAGCCGGATGCGGGACCATTTTGGGTCCGCCTGGCCGGGCGCGGCCGGCTCGGCGACCACGGTGGTGCTGGCGCTGACCATGGTGGGGTGGCTCAGCTTGAGCGCGGTGAAGACGACGTGGAAGGTGTGGGTGGCCATGTCGCCGAGCGCCCCGGTACCGAAGTCGTACCAGCCGCGGAAGTTGAAGGGGTGGTAGATCGGGTGATAGGGCCGGACGGGGGCGGGGCCGAGCCACAGATCCCAATCGAGGTGCGCGGGCGCGGGAGGGGTATCGGCGGGCCGGGGAAGGCCTTGAGGCCAGACCGGGCGGTCGGTCCAGACGTGGACCTCGCGGACGTGGCCAATGGCGCCGGACTGGATCAGTTCGGCCGTGGCGCAGGCCGCCTCCGAGGCGCAGCTTTGCACGCTCATCTGGGTGGCGACCTTGGCCTGGCGGGCGGCCTTGGTGATGGCGCGAGCCTCGTAGAGGGTGCGGGTCATCGGCTTGGCGCAGTAGACGTGCTTGCCAAGCTGGATGGCCGCCATAGCGATGACGGCATGGGTGTGATCGGGCGTGCCGATGATGACCGCGTCAATGTTCTTTTCCTTTTCCAGCATCACGCGGTAGTCCCGGTAGAGGCGGGCGTTGGGGTAGGCGCGGATGACCGGGGCGGCGTATTCGGGATCGACGTCGGCGATGGCCACGCAATTCTCGGTGGCGCAACCCTTCATGTAGTTTTGCCCCATGCCGCCGACGCCGACGGCGGCGTAGTTCAGCTTATCGCTGGGCGGGGTTTGTCCCTGGCCGAGGACATGGCGGGGAACGATGACGAAAGCGCCGGCTGCGGCGGCGGCGCTTTCCACGAAACGGCGGCGGTTCATTTTTAATTTCACAGTCAATCTCATGATGTGGGATCTCTTATTGACCCCGAAGGCGGCGGAAATTCTGCAAGCAGCGCTCGACCGCTTCCATCGGGCTCATGCCTTCGGGATAACTTTCCTGCTCAATGATGTAGAATTCAAGGCCGCCGACGGTTTCGGCGGTTTCAAAAAGTCTCTTCCAGTCGACGACGCCCTCGCCCAACAGGACGCCGCGCTTGCCGGGCGCGTGATCGTTCAGGTGCAGTGAAGTGGTGCGCCCAGGGTAGCGCCTCAGGTATTCCAGGATGTCCAGCTTGGCGGCAGGGAAGGAAGCGACGTGCAGTTGCAGCATGATGTCTTTGTCCGTGTTGTTGCAAAAGACGTCCCAGGGGCGTTGGCCTTCCACCAGGACCAGTTCGTGGCCGTGGTTGTGAAAGCCAAGGCGCATGTTGTGCTTCCGCAGGCGCGCGGCGATCTCGTTGAAGCGTTTGGCGTGGTTGTACCAGGGCTGAATGGTCTTGGTGGGATCCAGCCAGGCGACGATGATGCGGTTGTTGCCCAAGATCCGGTTGAACTCGACGGTGGCCTCCAGTTGGTCATCGGTGAGCAGGCGCATGGTGTGGTGCGCGCTGAAAATGCGCAGGCCCACGTCGTCGGCCATTTTGCGGACCTCCTTGGCGCTGAAGCCAAAGGGAGTGGTGTTCTGGAGGCCGCCTTTTTCACCGACCAGTTCGATTCCTTCGTAGCCCATCCTGGCGATGGCGGCCAGAGTCGCCGGCAGGTCTTTTGCGGCGGTCTGCCGGAGGGAAAACAACTCGAGGGCGACCGGGATGCGGCGAGCGGCCTGGAGCGCCGCCGTGGCGGCCGGAAGGCCGGCAGCGGCGGCGAGGAAGGTGCGTCGAGAGATGTTGGCGTCAAGCATGGTAGTGAACTCCAAAGAAGGAGAATTTGTGGGGATGGGATGGCAGCGGTGCGGCGGTCTTATCGGCATGTCCGCTCAAAGGCAGGTCCCCGGCGGAACCTGGCGGTTTCCGAGATCCGCGCAATGAAATCTCAGTGGCATAAAGGATTGTGGCTAGGCCACGATGGCCTTCCCATTAGGAAGTAGCACCCTGGTCAGCAAATGTCAACCGGTGGATTTGTTTTCCGAGCCGGCGGATTGTATCCCAACGGACTTTTATCAACCGGTGTTGTGACGCTCGGGCTTGACAGTGGGACGCCATTGGGGGATAAATGGGTGAAAGTATAGAGGCATAGCCACATGGTGTCTGAGCTGATTAAAGAGCCGATCTACCATCAGTTGCACAACCTGCTGCGGTCGCTAGTCTCCAAGGGCGAGTTCCCGGTGGGCAGCAAGTTCTTGACGGAACGGCAGATCTGCGAGCGCTTCGGCGTCAGCCGGGTCACTGCCAACAAAGCCCTCGCCAGCCTGGTTTCCGAGGGAGTGCTCGAGTTCCGCAAGGGCGTGGGGACTTTCGTGCGGGACCGCGGCTTGGACTACAACCTGCGCTACCTGGTCAGCTTCACCGAAGAGGCGATCGCGGCGGGCAAGCGGCCGAGCACCGAGGTGCTGCACTTCGAGACGGTGGAGGCCAGGGACGTGCTGGACGAAGTGCCGGCGCTGCTCAAAGCCGAGCCGGAGACGAAGCTCTACTATGTCGAACGGCTGCGGCTGGCGGACAACCTGCCGGTGATCTATGAGCGGCGCTACATCGTGGCTGAATACTGTCCGGAGCTGACCC
>JAIMAR010000028.1 GCA_023511855.1 Bryobacteraceae bacterium | reverse complement strand
GTACTACGACAACATCACCACCATGGACCGCCAGGCAGCCCAAGTGCTGCACGAGCTGGAGCAGGACGGGCTGGCCGAAGACACCATCGTGTTCTTTTACGGCGATCACGGGCCGGGGCTGCCGCGCTCGAAGCGCTGGCCCTACAACAGCGGCTTGCAGGTGCCGCTGCTAGCCTATTTCCCCGACAAATACCGGCATTTGGCGGCTCCGGACTACAAACCGGGAGGGGCCTCCGCGCGGCTGGTCTCGTTCGTCGATCTGGCGCCAACAGTTCTCAGCCTGGCGGGGATTGAGCCTCCGCGTTACATGCACGGGCGGGCGTTCCACGGGCCCTACCGCGCGCCAGAGCCGGCGTACTTGTACGGGCTGCGCGGTCGGATGGATGAGCGCTATGACTTGGTGCGCTCGATCCGCGACCGGCGCTATATCTACATTCGCAACTTCATGCCCCACCGGACGTATGGGGAGTACATCGCGTATCTGTTCGAGATGCCGACCATCCAGGTCTGGAAGCGACTCTACGATGAGGGGAAACTGAAGCCGCCGCGGACGTACTTCTGGGAGCGCAAGCCGCCTGAAGAGCTCTATGACTTGAGCGCGGATCCGGACGAGGTCAACAACCTGGCCAACTCGGCGCAGCACCGGCAGATCCGCGACCGCATGCGGGCGGCGCTGTACGACTGGATGCGGGAAATCCGGGACGTGGACCTGTTGCCGGAGGCGGAGATGCACAGCCGCGCGGCAGGATCGACCCCGTATGAGCTGGGTCAGGACGCCGCGAGGTATCCCTTCGACCGGATCCTAGCGGCGGCGGATACGGCCTCCCTGCTGGATGCGGCGGCCACAGAGCGGCTGACCAGCATGCTCGGCGATAGCGACAGCGGCGTGCGTTTCTGGGCGGCTCTGGGATTGCTGATGCGAGGGCAGGCGGCGGTATCCGAAGCTGCGGCGCCGCTGCGCAAGGCGCTCGCGGATCCGAACCCCAGCGTGCGCATCGCGGCGGCGGAAGCGTTGGGCAAGTTTGGCGCCGAAGCCGACGTCAACGCTTCTCTGAAGACGCTGGTGGAACTGGCTGATCTGCACCGGCACGGCTTGTACGTATCGATGATGGCGCTGAATTCCTTGGACGCGCTGGGGGACAAGGTGCGCCGGGTGAAGGCCGAAATCAACGGCCTGCCGGTGGAATCGCCGGAGGTGCATGAGCGGATGCGGGCGAACGTGAAGAACCTGATCACCCACATCCAGAAGAGGCTGGATTGAGATGAGAAGAAGAGACGTTTTAGGGATGCCGGCGGCAGCGCTGCTGGGCAGCCAGGCACGGCCGGCGGAAGCGCCCAAGCCGAACATCATTTTCATCTTGGCGGACGATCTCGGCTACGGCGATTTGGGCTGTTACGGGCAGAGGGAAATCCAGACTCCCAATCTGGACCGGATGGCCTCCGAGGGGCTGCGGTTCACGCAAGCCTACGCGGGCTCAACCGTGTGCGCTCCGTCGCGGTGCTGCCTGATGACCGGCAAGCATACGGGCCATGCGACTGTGCGCGGAAACGTGAAGCCGGAAGCAGGCCTGCTCTCCGAGGAGCCGACCGTCGCCAGTCTCCTGAAAACGGCGGGTTACCGCACCGCGCTGTTTGGAAAATGGGGTTTGGGCGGACCGGGGACCGGCAGCGTGCCAAACACGCGGGGATTCGATGAATTCTACGGATACCTGGATCAACAGCATGCGCACAACTCCTATCCGGAGCACCTATGGGAAAACCAGAATGAAGTTTTCCTGGTGGGCAACTGGTTCAACCAGCGGAAGCACTTCACCCATGATCTCTTTACGGAGCGCGCGCTGAAGTTCGTGGCGGGCGCGCGCGAACCTTTCTTCCTCTATCTGGCGTACACGGTTCCGCACACCAACAACGAGCTGGGGGCTGTAACGGGCAACGGCATGGAGACGCCGGACGACAAGCCCTACAGCGACCGCCCCTGGCCTCAGGCCGAGCGCAACTTCGCCGCGCTGGTAACCCGGATGGATGCCGATATCGGCCGGCTGTTTGCGGCACTGAAGCAGGCGGGACGGGACGAGAACACACTGGTGATCTTCTCGAGCGACAACGGTCCGCATCAGGAAGGCGGGCACAAGCCGGAGTTTTTCCGGAGCACCGGACCGCTGCGCGGCATCAAGCGCGATCTGTATGAGGGCGGAATCCGTGTGCCGTATCTGGCGCGATGGCCGGGACGGATCCCCGCCGGCCGCACGAGCGATGAGGTGGTCACCTTCTGGGATTTCCTGCCCACGGCCGCCCAACTGGCAGGCGTGCCGGTCCCCAGGGGCCTGGACGGGATCTCAACGCTGGCGGCGCACATGGGCCGGCCGCAGACGCAACGCCACGAGTATCTCTATTGGGAGTTTCACGAGCGGGGCTTTGCCCAGGCGGTACGATTTGGAAATTGGAAATGCTTCCGCAGGAATCCGGGCATGCCGGTGGAGGTCTACGACCTGGCAGAGGACCTTGGGGAGCAAAACAACATCGCATCCAAGACCCCGGATGTGGTCCGCCGGGCTGAAGAACTGTTCCGGACCGCCCGCACCGATTCCGAGCGCTTCCCTGTACGGCCCTCCAAAGGATGAGCGAACCGACGCCGTTTCCGATACTGGGCGCTGCGCCTCGCATCGAGTCGCTGCTGATTAAGCCTGCCTCGGCGGTGTGCAACCTGGATTGCGCCTACTGCTTCTATCTGGACCGCGAGGCGGATCCGTACCGCGATTTACCAGGCCGGAGCATGGATCTGGAAACACTGGAGCGGCTCGTGGACACCTGGCTTTTCTACTCGTATCCCACGAGCAGCTTTGCATTTCAGGGCGGAGAGCCGACCCTGGCGGGCCTTCGCTTTTTCGAGAAGCTGATTGAATTCCAACAGCGCTATGGGCGCGACGGGCAGAGCGTCAGTAATTCGCTGCAAACCAATGGAATCCTGATCAACGAGGATTGGTGCGGGTTGCTCAAGCAGTATCAATGGCTGGTGGGCCTGTCTCTGGACGGACCGGAGCAGATGCACGACCGCTACCGGCTGAACCGGGGAGGAAGCGGCACCTGGAAGAGGGTGATGAAAGCCCTGGAGACTCTCCAGCGCCAAGGTGTGGACTACAACATCCTGTGCGTGGTGAGTCAGGCCAATGTGGAGCAGCCCAAGGAACTCTACCACTTCTTTCGCTCGGCGGGCGCCGACAATCTACAGTTCATTCCTCTGGCGGAGTTTGACCCAGTAGGCAATCCCCTGCCCTTCACCATTACGCCGGAACAATACGGGCGGTTTTTGTTGGAGATATTCGAGCTCTGGTGGCCGGAGCGCCGCAAGGTGCGGGTCCGCTGGTTCGACAACGTGGCGGAGGCTCTCGCGGGCCTTCGGCCGGGCAACTGCACCTTGCACGAGACGTGCGACAGCTACGTGGTGGTGGAATACAACGGTGACGTCTACCCTTGCGATTTCTTTGTAAGCGCGGAGTGGAAGCTGGGCAACATCCGGGTGGACTCCTGGCCGGAGATCGCCCGGCGCCGCAAGCGATACGAGTTCGCAGCCAAGAAAACGCTGCCGCATCCGGATTGCCAGGGCTGCGAGCACGGCGATATTTGCCACGGCGGCTGTCCCAAGCTGCGCCACGGCCCGCACAGGGATTTCCACGAACTGGACTACTTCTGCCAGGCGTACAAAATGGCTTTCGCCCGCATCCGCGAGCCTCTGGCGGCAGACGTTAAGAAACTGCTGCGGCGGACCGGATCGCCATAGGCTGGGACTTGCAGGCCAACCCAAGAAACAGAAGACGCCGCCGGCTCCGGACCGGCGGCGCTGTTTGCGAGTTCCAGATCAGCCCTTGGAGCCGACTTCTTCGAGTTCCGCCTCGTCGGCCGGCTTGCGTGACGCCGCGATGCCGGCGATCTGCACCAGCGGTTCGGGATCGGGCTCCTTCAGCACATGCTTGCGGTACAGCCGCGCCATGCGGGCGTTCTCTTCGGCCTGGCGGCGCCGCTCACGCTCGCGCAGCTTTTCTTCGCGGGAGTTCTTGGCGACGCCAAGAGCGTCCAGGTCGTGCTGCTCCTCCAGTGTGATGATCTCCGGACGCAGCGCCAACGAGTGCTGGGGTTCGCCGATCGGGACCTTCTTGTTACCGGCAAAGATCTCGTGGCGCCCGTGCTCCTCGTACCACTTGGTCAGGGTCGCGGTCATATGAATCTTCTCGACGATCTGGCGCCAGCCGATGCCGGTGTTGTACGCGCAGAAGGAGATCTCCCCTTCCTGCGTGGCGTAGGGGATGATGCACTGCTCGGTGCGGCGGAAGTCGTAGTTCCACAGATCCTGGAACCACATGCCGGCGATGAACAGCACGTTCCATCGGTCTCGGCGGCGCTTCTCGATATCCTCGCGGGTGCGGTCCGCGGTCACCTTACCGTAGTCGCGGCCCGTGACGCCGTAGGTCTTATCGAACTTCTTGTAGAGATCCCACAAGGTGAAGTGCTTCGGCGTCGCAAAGGGCTTATAGTTGCGGGCCAGCGCCAGCGCCATGCCGAGCACGGAGAGGAACTTCCCGCGGGCGGCGTCATTGACCTTGGTCACGTCGCGGGCTAGCTGTTCGGCGTCCACGAAAGCCGTGAAAGGAACCGCCTCCTTGGTTTCCTTGTCCACCATGAGGGCCATGCCCACGCCGCAATTGGGGTGGCAACCGCAGCTCACCTGCCCCCACATAGCTTCCGGACCGTGGACCAAGTCGGCCCAGTCGGAGAAGGTGCTCACGAAGGACAGCGGGAACCAGTCGCGCCGCGGTTCACCCAGGCCGGTTTGCTTTTTGACGTCGTAAGCCAGGTGAGAGAGCGTGTAGCGCTGCGCCTTGCGCCGCTCCTCGGAGATCTGTTCGTCGCGCCCGGTGAAAGAGACCGGCTGGAAGGCCAGGAAGGGGAATCGCTTGGGGTTGTCGAGCGCAAACTGGATGATGCGGCCCACCTGCTCGTTGTTGATGCCGTTGACGATGGTGGTGACGGGAATGATCTCCACGCCGGCCTTGTAAAGGTTCTCCATCGCTTGGAGCTTTACATCGAACAGGTTGCCGACCCGCCGGTGCGAGTTGGCGGCGTTGCCGATGCCGTCGAACTGAAGGTAGGCGTAGCGCAGGCCGGCCTCGGCGGCCTTCACACAGAAGTCGTAGCTCTTGGCGAACTCGATGCCGTTGGTGGCCGCCTGGACGCTGTTGTACCCCACTTTGCGGGCGTAACGGATGGCGTCAATGAAATAGGGCGAGAGGGTGGGCTCGCCGCCGGAGAATTGGACCGACATCTGGCGGCGGGGCTTGATGGAGATGGCGTTGTCAAGCAGCGTCTTGATCTCTTCCCAGGTGAGTTCATGAACGAATCCGACCTGGTTGGCGTCCATGAAACACGGATCGCACATCATGTTACAGCGGTTGGTGAGATCAATGGTCAGGACCGCGCCGCGGCCGTGCGTAATCGTGCTGGATCCGTGATTGTGCAGCCGCTCGTCGTTGTGGGCGCGCATGTCCCGCCCTGGAAACATCGATTCGATGTGGCGGTAGAACTCGGCGTCGATGGATAGAACGTCCTCGAAGTGCCCGTGGATGGGGCATTCTTTCACCATGAGGATTTGACCGTCGCGCTCGATGATTTGCGCCTTAATCTCGCCCACGCGCTCGTGCAGCAGGTCGCGGTAGTCTTTCTCGCCGTCGAGAATCTTCTTGCGGATTTCCGGCACGCACTTGGGGCACAGGGAGTCGGTTTCGCGCGGCCAGCCCAGCGGCGGCTTGGTCTTCTCCCAAGACTTCAACAGCGGCCTATCGGCCCACTTAGGCACGAAAGACGGGTTCGGCCGGATGCGGTTCAACCGTTCGAAGACCGTCCACGCGGCCGCCGCCGCCCAAGTGAATCCCAGTTCCAAGTACTTAACAGGTTTGTGCATGTCCCCTCCGAATGTCCAAGGTAAATCACCGGATGCCGATGGTCCAGAGGTTTTCCTTCAGAGCGGCAAGATCCGCGGTTCGACGGCGACATACTGCATTGAATGGAACCGCTTGCCCGCGCTTTTTCGCTGTTCGAAGCCGGGAAGCGGCCCTTCGAAGAAGAGTATTTCGCGGCAGCAACATGGTTGTGTTGTAATGTTGCGGGGATGCTAGTGAGGGGAAAGCAGTTACGAAGGCAGTTTAAGCGCGTAAACCGGTTGGCCCGCGAGCTGCGCATGATTGCGGGGGGACTGCTCCACACGGAGCACGTCATCCTGGCGCATTTGATCGTGACGCGCCGCTGCAATCTGGCCTGCTCGTATTGCAATGAATACGACCAGAGTTCTCCGCCCATACCCCTGGACACCTTGCGGCGGCGGGTGGACGAACTGGCGCGATTGGGAACCCGCATCATCACGTTGAGCGGCGGCGAGCCGCTGCTGAATCCTTGGCTGGGCCAAGTGGTCCGTCACGTTCGGAGCCGGGGCATCCTGGCGGGATTGATCACCAACGGCTATCTGTTGACGCGTGAGAAGGTCGAGGAGTTCAACCGGGCGGGGCTGGATCATTTGCAGATCAGCATCGACAACGTGCGTCCGGGGGCGAGCTCCGTCAAGAGCCTCAAGGTGTTGGATCGCAAGCTGCAACTGCTGGCCGAGCACGCCGAGTTCCACGTCAATGTCAACACGGTGATCGGCGCCCAGGATGCGAGTCCGCACGACGCCGTGACCATCGCCCGCCGGGCGCGCGAGTTGGGATTCAGCTCCACGGCGGGCATCGTTCACGACTCTTGGGGCCAGGTGCGTCCTTTGGGCGCCGAGCAGCGCGCGGCCTACGAAGAGATCAAGCGGATCGGCAAGAGCAGCTACGCCCGAGTCAGCTCGTTCCGGGACAATCTTGCGGCGGGCAGAGCCAACCACTGGCGGTGCCGGGCTGGAGCGCGCTACCTCTACATTTGCGAAGACGGCTTGGTTCATTACTGCT
This sequence comes from Bryobacteraceae bacterium, assembly GCA_023511855.1. GTDB lineage: Bacteria > Acidobacteriota > Terriglobia > Bryobacterales > Bryobacteraceae > JAIMAR01. The sequence goes on along the minus strand of JAIMAR010000028.1, from coordinate 18,640 downwards.
CCCAGCAGCGCGGTTATCCCGGCAAGCCGCTGGAGGAGTACACGCTGGAGGACGTGCGCCGCGAGTTCCGCACCATGAAGAGCTGCGCGCCCAAGTGCACGATCTCCTGCGTGCACCAGGTTTCGCAGATCGACGCCTGGCGCGCGCCCCAGGAACCTTCCGCGCCCGCGGGTTTGGCCCCGGAACCGCTGGTCCAGATTGGTTCCGCTTCGGACTAGCAGGGGCGCGGCTTGACTCCGAAATTGCGCCGTTCAATGACTTTTCTTTGATTTCAAGTGGTTCCCGCCCTCACACTGTACCTGATACCAGGCGGAGACGCCTGTAAAACCCGACTCAGAGGGAGAGAAATCAACATGCCGGAAACCATGGCCATGGTGAGTGTGGATGAACTGGTGGACCGCCGTCTGGCGGAAGAGCGGCGGCGGTTGGAACGAGAGGCAGGAATCGCCGGGAACGCGGTGCAGCACTTCAAACGCCCGGTGGAGAGGCCCTTCACCAAATCGCAACGTCCGCACACCACGCTGTTGTTCGGCGGGCTGACGTGGAAGCACGAGCGCTTGATTCAGGGTGCGCTGGAGGGCTTGGGATACAAGGCTGAGCCGCTGCCCACTCCGAATGTGGCCGCCTTCCAGACCGGCAAGGAATTCGGCAACAACGGCCAGTGCAACCCCACGTATTTCACCGTGGGCAACTTGGTGCAGTTCCTACAAGGGCTGGAAGCGAAGGGCATGAGCCGCGAGGAGATCTTGGACCGCTATGTGTTCTTCACAGCGGGCGCCTGTGGCCCCTGCCGGTTTGGAATGTACGAATCCGAGTACCGGCTGGCGCTGCGCAACTCCGGCTTCGATGGGTTCCGTGTGCTGATTTTCCAGCAATCCGGCGGTTTGAGCCAGAGCGACGCGGAGGCGGGCCTGGAGATGAATCCGGATTTCTTCCTGGCCATTCTCAACGCCATGAACTGCGGCGACGTTCTCAACGAGGTCGCTTACGCGATCCGGCCTTATGAGCTGGAAAGCGGAAAGACGGATCAGGTGCTGGCGAATTCCATCGAAAGATTGCGCGAGGTGTTCCGCACGCGCACGCCCTGGACCCTGAGCCCGGAAGCGCGGCGCCGCCTGGGCCGCTTCCACTCCACGGCGGAGTTTGCGGGAAAGTTTTTGCATCAGATCGCCAGCGACGAGTACACGCGGGTGCTGGAGCAGTGCCGGGACGAATTCAACGCGATCGAAGTGGACCGCCTGCGCGTGAAACCGATCGTCAAGATCACGGGCGAGTTCTGGGCGCAGACCACCGAAGGCGACGGCAACTTTAACATGTTCCGGTTCCTGGAGCGCGAAGGCGCGCAAGTGCTCGTGGAGCCCATCGGAACCTGGATCACCTACATGATCCATCAAGTGGTGCAGAAGTACCGCGACAGCAAGGGCCTGGAGGAGGGCGCGGTGCTGCCGCCGGCCTGGAGGCTGCACAAGCGGATCCGGATCGAGCTGGCGTATCGCAAGAAACTAGCCAAGCTGAAGCTGGCCGAAGCGATCTTCCGGCGCGAGTACCACCGGATCGTTGACGCGCTCGGCGGGCTGGCGCATAAGCTCGTCGATCAGTACGAGCTGCAAAGGTTGGGCCACCCCTATTACAACTCGCGCACGGGCGGCGGCGAAGGCCATCTGGAGGTGGCCAAGAATATCTACTACTCGAACCGCGACCTGGCCCACATGGTGCTGTCGCTTAAGCCGTTCGGATGCATGCCTTCGACGCAGTCGGATGGGGCGCAGGCGGCGGTCATCTCACACTTCCGTGACATGATCTACCTGCCCATCGAGACCTCCGGCGAGGGCGAAATCAACGCTCACAGCCGCGTGCAGATGGCGCTCGGCGAGGCCAAGGCCAAAGCCAAGCTGGAGTTTCAAGAATGCCTGCAAAAGGCGGGCCTGACGCTGGAAGACTGCCGCCGCTATCTGGACCAGCATCCGGAGATGAAGCGTCCGATGTACCAGGTCCCGCACGTCAAGGGCGTGGTGGGAACAGCGGCCAACATGGTGTTGCATATCGCGGAGCGGATGCGGCGGGAGCGCCGCCGGGCGGCATAGGAGCGGGCATGAGAGAGCGAAGCTTCCTGATCGGTTTGGACGTCGGATCGACGACCGTCAAGGCGGTGGTCACCGACGTGGACACGGATGAAATCGTCTGGCGAGATTACCAGCGGCACGAAACCAAACAGCCCGAAAAGGTCCTCGAGTTTCTGAAGAGAATCGAGAAGGAAGTCGCCGGCTTTAAAACCGACCGGACGCGGATCTTCATCACCGGCTCCGGCGGCAACGGTCTGGCGCAGTACATCGGGGCCAAGTTCGTGCAGGAGGTGAATGCGGTCTCGCTGGCGGTGGAAAAGCTGCACCCGGAATGCGGCTCGGTGATCGAACTGGGCGGGCAGGACGCCAAGATCATCATCTTCAAGGAAGACCCGGAGTCGGGGCGCAAAAAGAAGCTGCCGTCGATGAACGACAAGTGCGCCGGCGGCACCGGAGCCGTGATCGACAAGATCAACGCCAAGCTGCGCATTCCTCCGGACCAACTCTGCCAGATGGGATACGAAGGCTTGCGCCTGCACCCGGTGGCGGGCAAGTGCGGGGTGTTCGCCGAAACCGACATCAACGGTTTGCAGAAAGCGGGCGTGCCACCGGACGAGCTCATGGCCTCGCTGTTTGAGGCCATCGTCATGCAGAACCTTTCGGTGCTGACGCGCGGCAACACGCTGCGGCCGGTAGTGCTCCTTCTCGGCGGCCCTAACACTTACATCAAAGGGATGCAGGAGTGCTGGAAGCACAACATCCCCAAGATCTGGAAGGAACGCAACTACCCTCTGCCCGAGGGCGTGCCGCCCGAAGATCTGATCCGCACGCCGGACAACGCGCAGTACTTCGCCGCCATCGGGGCCATTGAGTTTGGCAAGGACGAGGACGACTGCGTGGGCTGTTACCGCGGATGGGAGCGGCTCGAATGGTATATCGAACACGGGCGCGAAGAGGAAAAGGCCGCCAAGAAGATCTCCAGCGGCGGCGGGCTGGCCGCGAGCGCCGAGGAGCTGGAGGAGTTCAAGCAGCGCTACCGGCGACCCCCGTACACCCCTGCCCGTTTCCTGCCGGGTCAGGTGGTCGAAGGGTTCATCGGGCTGGACGGCGGCTCGACTTCCACCAAAGCGGTCTTACTCGCCAATGACGCGAACAAGACGCTGCTGCTAAAGAGTTACCAGCTTTCCAAGGGCAACCCCATCGAAGACACCAAAGAAGTCCTGGCCCAGATTGAAGACCAGGTGCTCGAGCAGGGCGCCACGCTGCGCGTGCTGGGCGTAGGCACCACGGGCTATGCCAAGGACATTCTGAAGGATGTCATTGGAGCGGACGCGGCGGTGGTGGAGACCGTCGCCCACACCGAGGCGGGGCTGCACTTCTATAAGGACATCGACGTCATCTGTGACGTGGGCGGCCAGGACATCAAGATCATCATTCTCAAGAACGGCCGGGTGAAGGACTTCAAGCTGAACACGCAATGCTCGGCGGGCAACGGATACTTCCTGCAATCCACGGCGCAGGGCTTCGGCGTGCCGGTGGAGAAGTTCGCCGACGTGGCCTTCTCCGCTAAATCCTTCCCGACGTTCGGCTACGGCTGCGCCGTGTTCATGCAGTCCGACATCGTGGACTTCCAGCGCCAGGGCTGGCGCGCCGAAGAGATCATGGCAGGGCTTTGCAACGTGCTGCCCAAAAATATCTGGCTGTACGTCTCGCAGATCCCCAATCTGGCGGCCATCGGTTCCCGCTTCCTGCTGCAAGGCGGCACGCAGTACAACCTGGCCGCCGTGAAGGCCCAAGTGGACTTTATCGAAGCGCGTTTCAAGGGGAAAGATGTCAGGCCGGAGGTGATCGTCCATCGCTACTGCGGCGAGGCCGGGGCGATCGGCGCGGCGCTGGAGGCGGCTCGACTCTTCGAGCGCGGCCGCAAAACTTCGTTCATCGGCATGCAAGCTGTGCGCGAGGTGAGCTACAAGACCACGCGCAATGAGGACACCCGCTGCTACTTCTGCAAGAACAATTGCTTGAGAACCTTTATCGACGTCAAGACCCCTTTGATCTCGGCCATCCAACCGGTGAATTCCAAAGTTCCGCTGGAGGCGGGGGCGCAGCGCCTGATCATCGCCACCTGCGAGAAAGGCACGGTCGAAGATGTCGACCACATGAAGAACATCAAGGGCGAGCTTGACCGGCTCAAAGAAGCCAATCCCAACTTCGCCGAAATCGCGGCCCGGGCCGTGTTCCGGATTCCGGATGTGCCCAACGTCTCCGATGCCCCGCCCCGCTACCGGCTAACGCCCGCGCAGAAGAAGCGCGCCGCCCTCATGGAGCGCCGCAACAGGCTGAGGATCGGCATGCCGCGTGTGCTGAACATGTACTCGACGGCGCCCCTGTTTACCGGCTACTTCGCTTCGCTGGGCCTAAAGCCGCAAAACCTGGTGTTTTCCGAATACACCTCGGACGAGCTTTACAAGGAAGGCGCCAAGCGGGGCGCCATTGACCCCTGCTTCCCTTCGAAGCTGGGCATCCCGCACGTGCATAATCTGCTGTATCACGCGCACGCCAAGCGGCCGCTCGACTACATCTTCTTCCCCGTCATCGACGACCTGACCAGCGATTTAGCTTGCACGGCGGGAAGCCGCAGTTGCCCGACCGTGGCGGCGACTCCGGAAGCGGTGAAGGCGGCGTTCACCAAGGAGGGAGACGTTTTTCGCGAAAAGGGCGTCGTTTATCTGGACACGTTCGTCAATCTCGCCGACCGCAAGATGTTTGAGCGCCAGATGTATCAGCAGTTCCGGGACATCCTGGGCCTGTCTCCGGAAGAGAATGCCCGGGCCGTCGAGCAGGGCTACCAATGTCTGGACAACTTTTATCAGAAGCTGCGCCAGCAGGCCCGGCAAGTGCTGGAGCAACTGGAGCGCGAGGACCGCATCGGCGTGGTGATGCTGGGACGCCCGTACCACAACGACCCGGGAATCAACCACGAGATTCTGGTCGAGTTCCAGAAGATCGGTTACCCGGTCTTCACCCAGGACTCGCTGCCCATCGATGACGACATTTTGGACCGGTTGTTCGGCGACGAGGTGCGCGCCGGCGAGATCCCGCATCCGATGGCCATTACCGACGTTTGGAAGAACTCCTACAGCGAAAACACCTCGCGCAAGATTTGGGCCGCCAAGTACGTGGCGCGGCATCCCAACCTGGTGGCGCTCGAGCTTTCCAACTTTAAGTGCGGACACGACGCGCCGATCTACACTGTGGTCGAGGAGATCGTCGAGCACTCCGGGACGCCCTATTTCTGCTTCAAGGACATCGACGAGAATAAGCCCACCGGCTCGATTAAGATCCGCATCGAGACCATCGGTTACTTCTTGCAGCGCTACCGCGAGGACCTGATCGACCGCAAGGCGCGGCGGCAGCAGGTCGAAAGCCGCTTGGCCGAGATCGAGGAGCAGTTGCGGCGGCAGGCGCTGCGCGAGAAGTTGGAGGCGATCGAGAAGGACATGCGCGCACGGAGGGCCTTCGACGGCGGACACTTGCCAACGGTCCATGTGAGTTTGGAGGAACTGTCCAACTCACGCCCCGCAGCCTGATCCCGCCGCGCCAGGCCGCGGAGCACGGCGCCGGCGCAGCGAGAATCTCGGCTCGCGTCGGTAGCCTGCTACTGGCTCACCAGCGTTACCAGCCCGCGCGAAGGCAAGTTGATCTTGAGCGCGCCCTTCAACGAACGCACGACCGGCTTCTGTTGGTAGTGGGAGGTTTCCGTCGTCTCATAAGGCTGCCAGGCGGCGTCGGGAAGTCCTTCCAGCAACGCTTCGCGGGCGGCGCCCATATTCAAAATGTGCAGCGTATAAGCCGTGCCTTTTCGGAAGGCCGTGAATAGAACGCTCTTCTGATTGGAGGAGGCGCGCAACGTTTCGCTCTTCTGCGGGGTGAGATCCGTGAAGTGCTTCATCAAGTAAAAACGCCCGGTGGGCTGGATGGTCTTATCCGGTCCCATGCGCACCAGCGCGTAATCGTTCGTGAACTGCCAGTATTGGGTTCCCTGCGGGCGGGCATACATCAGCAGTTCCTGCGTCAGGTGAGCTTCCCGCAGCCCGTAGTGGTAGCTATCCCAGGAACGGGTGTAGTAGGCGGCGCCATCCACGCCGAGCTCGGTCACGAGCAACGGCAGATTGAGCCACTCGGCTAAGTCGCCCCAGGCCGCGTATTGCTCGGGCGTCCCGGTTCCCCAGGTGTGGAAGCCCACCGCCCCGATGTATTTGAGCGCTTCGGGATCAGATGCGGCCACCAGGCCGAAGCGGTGCGTGTCGCGCGGCCCGGTGGCGTCGGCGAGCAGCATCTTGGTCTTGAGGCCGAGTTTCTCGAAATGGGCGCCGATGCGCTTGATGGCGTAGGCATGCGTCTCCGGAGTCAGACCCACGTAGACGCCGATGTTGGCCTCATTGAAAGAAAACAGATCCGGCTCCACGCCGTACTCCTTTTTGGCGTACACCAGATAGCTGCCCAGCAGGTCCAGCAGATCGTCCCACTTAAGCGGGTCGATCAGCCGGAAATTCGCGCTGCGCGGTTTTTCGTAAGGGTCCGAGTAGAGCCTCTCCGGCAGCCACCAGATGCTGATGACCAGGGGCACCCCCATCTGCTGGAAGGCTCGCATGCGCTCCAGGTCGGCGCGGATCTCCGGGCCGGGGTTGGGCCGCTGCACATCCCACTGCTGCGCTTTCATCTCGAAGCGTGCCCAGGCGACTTTGAGGTTCTTCATGGTGTAGTCGGAGATGGGCGACGTGTTGCTCCAACAGTAGTTCGCGCCGAAGCCGTCGAAAGGATACCAAGGGGCGGAAGCGTCTAGCTTCAACCGGGCCGGCTCGGGAGGAGGGGCGGAGTTGGTGAGCCGGAAACTAGTGGACAGAGCCGCGCTCGCCCCTCCGGCCATGTCCCCTTGCTGCAAGGCGGCGCGGATTTGATAGGAGCGCCCTCGGTCGTCCCAGCGGTCCACGACCGTCACCGGCACGACGCGGTCGAAGGCGATCTCCAGAGTGATGTGGCCCAGCGCGTCCTGAACGCGCAGTCCGCTGACCTCGCCGCTGTAAAGCGCTGGCGCCGGCGGCTTGCTTGCGCCGAAGGTGAGCGGCTGGGAGCCGGCGGGCGTGAAGCTGCCCTTTAGAAACGTCTGGCGCGGGAGATCCGCGACAAATTCAATGGCGGTGATCTCCAGGGCGCTGGCGGCCGTCACCGATGCGGTGTACTTGACCCCGGAGGCATCCTCTTCGGCCTTCGTGTCCAACCTTCCGGTCCCGCCCGCAGGCAACGTGAACTCCTGAGTCCAGGCCAAAGCGTTGCCCTGACGCCGTGCTCCAACCCGGTTCACCCGCACCTGGAGCGGAACGCGGCGCCCGCTCGGAATCACCGCTGCCACGCTGGTGGAGACTTCCAGGTCTTCGGCGTCCGAGAGCAGCGCGATGATGCGGCCATTGCTGTCGTAAGCGGCCTTCTCCGCGCCGGTCATCACCACGGGCATCAGGAAAAATAAGGCAGCAAGTAGACGCAAAAGCATATCTCCTCCCTGTGTCGTTCTGTACAATGCTACACCCGCTGCCCCAGCCCGCGCGTGACGCAAATCGCTGGAGCACCACCCGCCGCTCGCGTATGCTCGTACCATAGAGCACAGATGAGAAGAAAGAAAGCCAATGCGATTCAGGGCCGTCTGAGTGTCCACCGGGACGGATACGGGTTTGTCATCCCGGACCAACCCGTGCCGGGCGTCGAAGGTGACATCTTTGTGCCGCGCGAATGCGCCGAGAAGGCCATGCACGGGGACCGCGTGCTGGTGCGGCTCACGCGGCGGCAGCCGGACGGGCGGGCTGAGGGAGAGATCGTCGAGGTCTTGGAGCGCGCGCATCCGACCGTAGTGGGCGAGTTCCGTGTGCGGCGGCGCGGCAATTTCGTCGTACCGCATGACGAGAGGATCCGGGGCTGGATTGAGATCCCGCCGGGGTTGGAGATCCCTCGCCCCGGACAGGACCGCATAGGCCCCGCAGCGGACTCAGTGCCGCCCGCGGAAGAGATGAACGGCCTAATCGTGGACGTGGAGATCCTCGAGTACCCGGAGGACGGGGACCGGGCCGTGGGCCGGGTGATTGAGGTGCTCGGCCGCCCGGACGATTTCGGGGTGGATGTCGAAATCGTCATCCGCAAGCACCACCTGCCGCACCGTTTTTCCGCCGATGTCCTGGAGCAGGCGGAGCGGCTGCCGGTAACTCTCCCCAGTGCGGAGATCTCCACGCGCCGGGACTTCCGTAAGCTCGACATCGTAACGATTGATGGGGAAACCGCCCGGGATTTCGACGATGCGGTCCACGTCGAACGCTTGCCGAACGGCAACTTCCTGCTCCAGGTGCATATCGCCGACGTGAGCTACTACGTCCGGCCCGGCAGCGCCATCGACCGCGAGGCTCAGCTTCGCGGAACGAGCGTCTATTTCCCGGACCGCGCCGTGCCCATGCTGCCCCTGGAGCTTTCCACCGAGATCTGTTCCCTGAAGCCGCAGGCGGACCGGCTGGTCCTTTCGGTTTTGCTGGAGATTGATCATCAGGGCGATATCGTCCGCCAGGAGTTCACCAAAGGAATCATCCGCAGCGCCGCGCGCCTCACTTATACGGCGGTGGCCCTTGCGCTGGAAGGCGACCCGGGCCTCCGCGAAAGATACGCCGGGCTGGTTCCTCAGCTGGAGTTGATGCGGGAGCTGGCCCTGATCCTCAATCGCAAGCGAATACGGCGCGGCTCGATCGATTTCGACCTGCCCGAGCCGCTGATCGAGTTCGATGAGTTCGGCGAGATGACCGGCATCACGCGCGCACCGCGGAACATCGCCCACCGGATCATCGAGGAGTTCATGCTGGCGGCCAACGAAGCGGTGGCCTCGCACCTGGAGGCGGCCGGCGTGCCGTTCTTGTACCGCATCCACGAGCCGCCCGATCCGGCGAAGGTAATCGAGTTTGAAGAGCTGGCCGCCTCCTTCGGCCACTCGCTGGGCCTCGGGCCTCTGCGTGTTAAGCGCTTCCCGGTGGTCGATCGCAAGCGCGACGGCCGCAAGATCCGCAAGGATCTGGTGCTGGCCGATGAGAGCCTCAAGGTCACCCCGCAGCATTATCAACGGTTGATCGCCAAGATCGAGGGTACTCCCGAAGAGCGCATCCTCAGCTACTTGATGCTGCGCTCGCTCAAGCAAGCCCGCTACAGCCCGGTCAACACCGGTCACTTCGCGCTGGCTGCCCCCGCGTACACCCACTTCACCTCTCCCATCCGGCGCTATCCCGACTTGGTGGTCCACCGCATTCTCTCCGCGTTGCTGGAGGGCAAGCGGCCGCCCGATCAAGACCTGGCTTTCCTGGGCGAACATTGCTCCTTCACCGAGCGCCGGGCCGCGGAGGCCGAGCGGGAGCTCGTGGAATGGAAGAAGGCTAAGTTCATGGCGGAGCGCCTCGGGGATGAATTCGACGCCCTGGTGGTGAGTGTCACTAAGTACGGCCTGTTCGTCGAACTGCTGGAGCTGTTCGTGGAGGGCCTGATTCCGATCGAGCTGATCCCAGGGGACCGCTATCAATTCCAGGAGAACGCCCGCCGGATCATCGGCGCCCGCACGCGGCGCGTTTTTAAGGCCGGCGATACAGTCCGGGTGAGGCTCGACCGGGTGGACGTTCTGGCCCGCCAGCTCCAGTTCTCGCTGATTCCATCCCGCTAGAGCCGCGGCCGTCCGGCGGCCTCACGTAGCCTCTTGCACCAGCAACGGATTTGGAGGATAATTATTAGGAGTCCTAATGAAATTGTTTCCGCCAACGCCGTTGAACGAAAGGCTCGCGACGGGACTGGCCAAGCTGGGCCTGGTGATGAAGTCCAAGGCTTGGAGGCTGGCCTCGGCCGAAAAGTTGACTCCCACACAGGGGCAGATCCTGACGCAGCTTTTGAGCCAAGGTCCCGGCGGGTCCACGTTGCAGGAGCTCGCCGCAGGCTTGGGCGTGCGGCCTCCGACAGCCACCGAGGCGGTGTCGGCTTTGGAGCGCAAGAAGCTGGTGGTGAAACGCCGCGACCCGCAAGATCACCGCCTCGTCCGCATCCGCCTGACCCGCAAGGGCGCCGCGGCGGCGCGGCGCGTCTCCAGCTGGCCCGACTTTCTGGCGCACGCCATCAGCCGCTTGGACCAGCGCGAACAGGCTTCGCTGCTCGGAGCTTTAACCAAAATGATCCGTCACTTGCAGGAGCGCGGCGAAATCCCGCTGGCGCGCATGTGCGTTCAGTGTCTGTATTTCCAGCCGAATGCCCACCGCGATCCGCGTCGGCCGCATCATTGCCATTTTGTAGACGCAGCCTTCGGCGAGCGGGACTTCCGGCTGGACTGTCCTGACTTTCAACCCGGCCTAATTACCATCTCTCAGAGGAGGCAAAGCAAATGTCCATCGCAGGTTACACCTACGGAACCCCCGCGGTTCCACGCGCGCAAATGACGCTGGAGCAACTCGACACACTCAAGCGGACCGTCCTGTTCACAGAAGAGGATGCCGCCTGGCTGCGGAAGTCCAGAGACATTTTGGCCCCGCAGGTCGAGCAGATTCTCGACGTGTGGTACGGCTTTGTCGGTTCCAACCCGCATCTGCTCGAGAGCTTCAAAAGCCGGAAGGACGGCAAGCCTGTGGCCGCCTACCTGGAAGCTGTGCGAAAGCGCTTCGGTCAGTGGATCCTGGACACCGCCGCGGCAAACTACGATCAGGCCTGGCTGGACTATCAGGAGGAGATTGGACGTCGGCATCACCGCACCAAGAAGAACCAGACCGACGGCGTCGATGCCGCCGAGCACATTCCCTTCCGGTACCTGATCGCGCTGGTCTATCCGATCACCTACACCCTGGTCCCGTTCCTGGCCAAGGACGGCGCGCCGGCCGAAGACGTGCAGAAGATGCACCAAGCCTGGCTCAAGTCCGTGCTCATGCAGGTCATCCTCTGGAGCCGCCCCTACGTCCGGGAAGGCGACTACTGAGCCGCCGACAAGTCAGGCTCGGCGTCTTGCCCGCCTGCCGCCCCCGGTTTGGGGATACACTAGCAGATTGCCGGGAGGGATCAAAGATGGCGGCATTGCGAGACAGCAGCGGCAGGCGGGGCTTTCTGAGAATCGTAGGCGCGGCAGCGGCGGGGGTGGCCATGCGCGCCGCACCCCCGCCCCCGCAAATGGGCGCACGCGCTCTGCGCGGCGTGTTTCCGATCGGGCAGACTCCCTTTGACGCGGCCGGGCGGCTGGACCTTGATGGGCTGGCAGCCGAGGTGTGCTTCTGCCAGCGCGGCGGCGTGCACGGCTTCATCTGGCCGCAGATCGCCAGCGGCTGGTCCGTGTTGACCGAAAAGGAACGGTTGGACGGGGCCGAGGCGATTCTGGCCGCGGCGAAAGGCGGCAGGACCGCGGTCGTCATCGGCGTGCAGAGCCCGGACATGAACGCCGTGGCGCGTTACGCGCGCCACGCGGAGAAGCTCGGAGCGGACGCGCTCATTTCCCTGCCCCCGCCGGGAGTCACCGACACAAAGGCTCTGCTCGAGTTCTACCAGCAAGTGGGAAGGCTGACCAACTTGCCTTTGTTCATGCAGTCGCAGGGCAGCATGAGCACCGATCTGGTGGTGGAGGCCTTCGAGACCATCCCCACCCTGCGCTATGTCAAGGACGAGGCCGGCGATCCGCTGGCGCGCGTCACCGAGCTGCGGCGGCGCACCGCGGACCGTTTGCACGTCTTTTCCGGCAACGGCGTACGCACGATGATCACCGAGATGGAGCTGGGCTTCGCCGGTCATTGCCCTTTTGCGGGCTTGGCGGACCTGTACGCGGCGGCTTATGATCTGTTCCACGGCGGGCGCCTCCGCGAGGCCTGGGACATGTTCGGCCGGATTCTGGTCTTCAACAGCTTGGCCGACGAAAGCGGGGTAACATTGTTGACCGCGCGCGGTGTTTTCAAAGAAGGGACCACGGCCCGCAACGCCCCTTCGGCGCCGGATGCGGCCGGACGCGGGAGCGGCGGACCCCGCGCAGCGCCGCGAGCGGGCCGGAAGACCACGGTCAACGAAATACGGGAAGTTTTGGAAAAGTATCTCAAACCTTACCTTCGCGCTTGATCTGACTCCCGCAGGCGGGCCGGATTGATACACTCGAAGCATGGAGGAGCTCAGGGAACCGGCCCGGCGGGACGTCCTCCTCCGTCTGGGCTCGGCGGCAGGCGTGGCGGCCGCCGCTAGCGCTGGCGCCGTGTGGCTTAGCCGGCGCAGCCGGCCCCCGCAAATCGAACAGGCGCCTGCCCTCACACGCAACCTCGCGGTGACGGCGCGCGGCGATCTGCCGGAGCTGGTCACGGTGACAGGCGATGATCCCAGCCGGCTCGCCGAGAGAGCCGTAGCCGAGCTAGGCGGCATGCGCCGCTTCGTGTCCCGCGGCGACGTGGTGGTCTTGAAACCCAACGTCTCCTGGGACCGGACTCCCGAGCAAGCGGCGAACACCAATCCCGCTGTGGTGGAGGCCGTCGCAAAGCTCTGTTTGGAAGCGGGCGCCAAGCGAGTGCTCGTGGCCGATGTCACCATCCACGATGCGGCGCGGTGCTACGAACGCAGCGGCATCGGCGTAGCGGCGCGCAGAGCGGGCGCTGAGGTGGTCCTGCCGTCCCCGCAACGCCTCAAACAGGTGGATTTGCGCGGCGAAGCGCTCCGCGTGTGGCCCGTATTTCAGCCTTTCCTAGAATGCGACCGCGTCATTAACCTGCCCGTGGCCAAGCACCACAGCTTGACGCGAGTCACACTGGGCCTGAAGAACTGGTATGGCATACTGGGAGGAACGCGCCAGAGGCTTCATCAGCGCATTCATGAAAGCCTGGCGGATCTGGCCGGCTTTCTAAGGCCCACGCTGACCCTCATCGATGCCTACCGCGTCTTGATGCGGGGCGGGCCCAGCGGAGGAAGCCTCAACGATGTGGCGTTGCGGCGGACCGTTCTGGCGGGAACGGATCCGGTGGCCCTGGATGCCTGCGCTGCCCAGATGTTCTGGGGCCTGAGCCTGGAGCAACTGCCGTACGTGCAGATCGCGGCGCGCCGGGGTTTGGGCGCCGCGGACTTCACCCGGCTCCGCACGCGCAGCGTGAACGCCTGACAAACCTCAGTGAAGGAGGACCGCTTGCGATTGGTCATGTCCGGCGCTGCCGGCTTTATTGGATCTCATCTGTGCGACCGCCTGCTGGCGGACGGCCACTTTGTGCTGGGAGTGGACAACCTGCTGACGGGTTCCTTGCGAAACTTGGAGCACCTTGCCTCCCACCCAGGCTTCGCGTTCCTCCGGCACGACGTGACGCAGCCGCTCCAGGTGGATGGCCCAGTGGACGGAGTCTTGCATTTGGCCTCGCCCGCCAGCCCTAAAGACTATTTGCAGTACCCTATCGAGACCCTGGAAGTTGGCTCCGCCGGCACGCGCAATCTGCTGGAGCTGGCCCGCAGGCACGGCGCGCGCTTTCTGCTGGCCTCCACCTCGGAGTGCTACGGGGATCCGTTGGAGCATCCTCAGCGCGAGTCCTACTGGGGCAACGTCAACCCGGTCGGTCCGCGCTCCTGCTACGACGAGGCTAAGCGCTTCGCCGAGGCCATGACCATGGCCTACCACCGCAAGTACGGGCTGCGGACAAACATCGCCCGCATCTTCAATACTTACGGCCCGCGGATGCAGCTCGATGACGGTCGCGTGGTTCCTTCCTTTATTGATCAGGCGCTGCGGGGTAAGCCCGTGACCATCTATGGCGACGGCAGCCAGACCCGCAGTTTCTGCTACGTCAGCGATCTCGTGGACGGTCTCGTCCGGCTGATGTTCTCCGATGAGCGCTACCCCGTGAATCTGGGCAACCCGGCGGAGATGACCATCCGCGAGTTCGCCGAGTGCGTCTGCCGCCTCACCGGTGCTAAGCCCGAATTCGAACACCACCCCTTGCCGGAGGACGACCCCCAGCGCCGCCGCCCGGATATCACGAAAGCCCGCACCCTTCTCGGCTGGGAACCCCGCGTGCCCCTCGAAGAAGGACTTCGGTTGACCATTGAGTATTTCCGCTCGCATGCGCGCGCCGGCGCCGACCGCTTTTGCTAGTCTCAAATTGAAACGGGCCATGCGCAGGGATCCTGAGTATTTTGCAGACCGCGAAGTGGAGCTGCTCTATATCGCCCGGAAACTGAAGGAGGCTCTCGCGGTTGAGCAGCTTCTCACCGAGCGCAGCATCGACTACGCCGTTCAGGCCGAGGAGTACTTCGGCGGGACGATCTTTCACCGCGTCCGCGTGGGGGCTTTCTTCTACGTCCTTCCGGAGGCCGCGCCCGCCGCGCGCGAAGCCCTGCGCCAGGGCGGCTACCGTCCGCACCCCGATGCCGGCTGACCGCGCTTACTGCGCATCCGGGTTGGGATTGAACACGGGTATCGTGACAATGTTGCTGATGTAGACGTCCTGTGCGATGGTCAGCGGCGTGAGCGGGTTGCTGGGCTGGCCCGAGTTCAACTCCAGGTGGACTTCGTACAAGCTAAATGTGCCCGGCTTCATCCCGGTGTAGAGCACGTTGGCCGTCTTGCCGCCGGCCAGCGAGGAGACGAACGTGACCGGCTCGTTCAACTCCGGGCCCTGGTATCTGCCGCCGGTCACCAGAGCCTCACGGGCCAGGTCCGGCTTGATGAAACCCAAGCCCGTCGCGTACACCACGATGGTCTCCCCGGGTAGGGCCGGGTTCTCCTCCGTCACCAAGCTGCCGGCCACGTTGGCGCAGCAGGTGGCCTCGTTGAACGGAGTGAGGATCACCGAGGAACCGTCGGTTACCTCGGCCGCGATCCGGATCCCGTTGCCTTCCGGCCCGGGCACACGAGCCCGCAGGCGCAGGCGCGACCAGATGCCAGAGGGGAACGCGTCCACCCTAGGATCCTGCTTGATCAGCTCAACCATCGCGTCCCGGATCGAGACCAGGGTGTCCCCTTCCTGCACAGTGTAGGGGTATTTGCGGCCTTCGATCGAGATGACCGGCTTTTCGCCGGCGACCGCTGAGCCGTCAATAGAGATCGTAGCGGTGCCGTGGCTGCTGTAGTGCATGGCGATGGCGCGGCGGGGCTCGACGCCCTCAAAGGCGAAGATGCCGGGATTCTGGTCGATAATCGGCACCGCAATCGCATTGGTCACTTTCACAGTCCCATCCGAGCGCTGCACCCGGACGTACGCGCTCAGACTGTGTGAATCGGCGATTTCAAAAGGCACCTGGGCGTTGATCTGCTCCGGCGATACCATCAGCAGCGGCGCGCGGATCCCGTCGAAGTACACCTGCACACCCCCGAGCGTCGTCGGAAGCTGGTCCACATCGGGCGGCGCCGACGCCGTGACCTCGGCCAGTCCCTCTCCAACGATTTGAACCTGGGTTCCGGGAGCGATCTTCGCCGCGTCTCCCCCGCCGGAGAGCTTGGCGCCGCCGGTCGTGCCGAAAATGCGCGCCTCTTGCGGAGAAGACTTCACCGAATACTCGATCTCATTGCCGGCCACGCCTTCCATCTTGGCCACCAGCAGCACCATGCGCCGTGGAAGATTCGGGAGCGCCAGCACATTGGGGTCGCCCTGCCCGGCGTTGATCAGGTTGACCAGCTGCACGACCACATTCTCCAGCGTGTCATTCTCCGCAACAGTGTAGGTGTACTCTGTTTCCTGGATCTTAATGGTGATCTTGTCGTTCTTCTGTATGCCCCCGTCGATGACCACCGATCCGATAGCGAATACCGACCGGCTGGCGAGGTTGCGGACGCCGGTGAAAGGAATGGAATACTCAGCCATGGTGAAAACCATGACGCGGCGGTTGAACGGGTCCGTAACGAACAAGTTCTCGCCGTCGAACGCCAGCGCGAGCGGAGTGCGCAAAGAATCAGCGCGCGACTGGGCCAGTGGATCACCCGAACTCCCCGAAACATTCAGTTCCATGTTCTGCTGGCCGAGCACCACGTCGGCCGTGGCCCCATTGCTCGTGGGAATCTGTTGGAACAGGAGCACGCGGTCGTTGCCACCGTCGGCGATGAACAGCCGGCGGCCATCGGATAAGGCAAAGCGGGGCGTGTCCAGAGTGGCGCCGCAGCGTACCGGATAAGTGGGCTCCCCCTTCTCATCGGTCCCATTCGAGGGGCAAAGCTTCGCAGAGTTATTCGGGCCGGCCGTCGTCATGTCCGGCTGGCCGACAACCACATCCGCCGGCTGCTGATTCGTAGTGGGGATGGAGTTCCAAATCAACACCCGGTCGTAGCCCAAATCCGTGACGAACAGCCGCCGCCCGTCGGAGGTCACCGCAACCGGCACGTACATCGACGTCGCCTTGACGTTCTGGAACGCCACATTGAGATCGCGCGGGGGGATCGAGCTGAATGACGGCTGTCCCAGCACGATATCGGCGGGCGCGCCGTTGCTGGTGGGAACCTGGTTCCAAATCAGCACCCGGTCGTTGCCGGTGTCAGCCACGAACAGTTTGCCATCTTGAAGCCAAACCCCTTGTGGACCGCGCAGCGAACTCGCCGTCGGAGGCGAGATCACCTTTACGGAGGTGAAATCCGGCTGTCCCACAACCACGTCCGGCGGCGCCCCGTTCACATCCGGAATCCGGTTCCAAATCAGCACCCGGTTGTTGTCCGTGTCCGCCACCGCCAGCCGGACCCCGTCGGAGGCCACGCCCAGCGGCGTGCGCAGGCTCTGGGCGGTCGGGGGGAAGGCGTAGTCCTTCGAGGTGAAGTCTTGCTGGCCCAACACCACCGTAGCTTGGCCCACGCAGGCCGGGCACCGCGTCCCTTGCGGCAGCTCGTCGGTGGGCTTGGGTAACTGCTGGGAGAGGTTCTTGTAGATCAGTACCCTGTGTGCGATGGGTTCCGCGCCCAGCCGGTTGGCGTCCGTCACGAAGAGCATGTCGTTGGCGTATGCGATGCCTCCGACGCCGCCGAGCAGTGTGTCGCTCGTCCCGGACTCCTGCGAGGTGAAGGTGGTCTGGCCGATCACCAGCCGGGCCGCCTGGCCGGTGCTGAAATCGGCCGCCAGGCCCACACTGGCGGCCATGAAAATGAGCGCAATGAAACGCATGTGTGCAAACCGAAGGCTAGAGTTTTCAGTATAGCAAGCCACCTGCGGCGCGCAGCGCGCCTCCAGCCGGTGCTACAATGAGCAACTTCCCTGTCTTCCCGCATGATCGAAACCGCCGAACCAAGGCCGGCCCAGAGACGCGCACGCCTGCTGCCACCTCTACGTGCGACGCTCGCAGCCGCCCGCTGGTTCCTCTACTCCGACATCCAGGACGAGCGTGGCGCTGTGGCGCGTTACTACCGGACCGACACCGCCCAGTTGGCCCCGGTCTCCACCGAACTGACCGGCTATACCGTCGCGGCCCTGGTGTATCTCTACCAGCGCATCCAAGATCCCGCCTGCCTGGAGGCCGCCCGGCGCGCCGCCCGCTTCCTGACCCGGACCGCTTGGGACCCCGCGCTGCAAACCATCCCTTTCGAATTGCCCGACTGTGACGGCGCCAGGTTGGCGTATTTTTTCGATCTGGGGATTATCGCCAGGGGACTGCTCTCACTCTGGCGAGTGACGGGAGAGCGAGAGTTGCTCGATGCCGCCGGCGCAGCCGCCCGCTCCATGCTGAGCGACTTCGGAAACCCGCCCGTTCAGCACGCTGCCATCGCGCTGCCCTCCCGGGCGCCGATCGTCCCGGACGGCCGCTGGTCCCGCAGTCCAGGCTGTTACCAGCTCAAAGCTGCCTTGGCCTGGCTGGAGCTGGCGGAAATCACTGGCGATGCGGCCCTCGCCCGGCCGTACGATGAGTTTTTGGCGGCGGCCCTGGAGGACCACGCCGGGTTCCTGACGTCGGAGTCCTGCTCGGAGCGGCTCATGGACCGCCTCCACGCCTACTGCTATTTCCTGGAGGGACTTCTGCCGCGGGCGGACCGCCCCGAATGCGCGGCAGCGTTAGGAAGCGGCTTGGCCTCCGTGCAGGAGAGGCTGGACGACATCGCACCGGCCTTTGAACGCGCCGACGTCTGGGCGCAGATACTCCGGCTGCGCCTTTACTGCGCCGCGCTCGGAGTTGCCCCGCTCGACCTGTCCAGAGCGCGGCATGAGGCAGCCCGCGTGCGTTCGTTCCAGTACCGCTCGCCCGACCCCCGCCTGAGAGGCGGCTACTGCTTCGGCAAGCGCCAGGGCAAGCGGTTGCCTTTTGCGAACCCCGCTACCACGGTCTTCGCCACGCAGGCGCTGGAACAGTGGCGGGACTACCGCCGCGGCGTCTTTAAGCCCTCCATTTCGGAGCTGATTTAACCGTGCCACAGTCTCCCGCGGCTCGGGCCGGAGAAACGCCTCGGAAAACCCGTGTCGCATGCCCGTTGGGCGATTGAAACGGGAGGGCGAGCGGCCCTGGGATGATCGCAGTCCTCAGCCCCGGACTGACCTTGCGTGGTGAGCGCGGGAGGAATCGAACCTCCAACCTACTGATTAAGAGTCAGTTGCTCTGCCAGTTGAGCTACGCGCCCG
>JAIMAR010000276.1 GCA_023511855.1 Bryobacteraceae bacterium | reverse complement strand
GCCTTGTGGATCTCCGCCGCAGCCTGGGATTCGGGGAATGGCAACTCGGGGTCCGACACCATCACCAGCCGCAGCAGGGTCACAAATAGAATCCCCAACACGCCGCCCACCAGCATCAGCACGCTCGACTTCCAGTAGGCATGCTCGAAGTCAAACGACGGCCATGCCTTCGAGATCACAAAGGCGGGTATGGTGAAGATGGCACCAGCCGCGACAGACTCGCCGATGGAACCCACCGTGCGGGCCATGTTCTCTTCCAAAATGCTGCCCCGCATCAATCGCAGCACAGCCATCGAGATGACCGCCGCGGGGTAAGTGGCGGCGATGGTCATGCCCGCCCGCAAGCCAAGGTAGGCGTTTGCCGCCCCAAGGATCACAGTCATGATCAGCCCGAGCAGCAGCGCGCGCAGGGTGAACTCCGTCATTTGGACGCTTTCCGGAACGTAGGGTCGGTACGGTTGTTGGCTCATTGCGCTTCCCCCCGCAAAGGGACATGATATCAGCACCGCCGGTGGATGGTAGGATGCGAAATTGGGGGCCGGAACCGGGGAAGAGCCCGGACCGCGGAGGGCCCCCGCACAAGGGGACAGGCCCGAAATCTTCCTGCATGAACAAGAGTCCTTTTCTTTGGCTGGCGCTGTTGTTAGGGACGGCGTCTGGCGCCGCTGTTGGGGCGGTTGTGGAAGGCAAAGTCGTCGACAACCGGACCGGCGTGCCGTTGGCCCGCTCGAGGGTGCTCCTCATGCCCGTGCGCAGCACGGCCCCGCAGATCTCCGCTTACGCCGACGCGCGGGGCGCCTTCCGTATGGAAGCCCCCGCGGGCGTCTATGCCTTGGGCGCCGAAAGGCCCGGCTATGCCTTCACCTGGTACGGCCAGCGCGTCTGGAACGGACGCGGAACGCCCATCGTCCTGGACCAAGACGGCCGCTTCAGCGCCGAAATCCGGCTGCGCCGCCTGGGCGCGATCAGCGGCGAGATTCGCGATGAAAACGGCGCCGGCCTGTGGGATTTTCCGGTCGCCGTCTACCGCGATACACGCCCGCTCCAGCTCGCCGCGCAGGGCAAATCGGACGACCGCGGCGTGTTTCGGATCGCCGGCCTGAGCCCGGGCCGTTATCTGGTGCGCACCGGCTACCAGGAATTGGGCCACGAAGGCGGCTATCTGCCTACCTTTTACGGCGGCTCGATTGCCGCCGAATCCGCTCAATCCATCGAAGTGCAATTGGACGCCGATGTCGAAGGCCTCGTCCTCACGCCGCAAACCGGCCATCTGTTGCGGCTGAAAGGGAAGGTTACTTTCCCCGGATCCAACGTGGTGCGGCTCTACGGCGACGTCGAAGCCCTGTCTTCCGTTGTGGACAACGCCGGGCATTTCTCCTTCGAGCGCCTCGCGCCCGGCAGCTACTACTTGGCCGCCGAATCCAAGATCTCCGGAGAGTATCTGACCGCCTATCAGCGGCTCTGGCTCAAGTCGGACCTGGAGGATCTCCAGCTCGAAGGCGCTCCTGCGCCCCTGCTCCAACTCCGCTGCCGCGCAGCCGGAGGCCGTCCATCCGGCGCACTGCCGGGTTCTGTCTCCCTAATTCGCATCGTGCCCGCAGGAGAATCCCGAGCGGAACAGGTCCGTTGCGGTTCTAGCGTCAGCCTCCCGCCGGGAACATGGCAACTGCGTGTGTCCACCCCCGCCGGTTTCTACCTGCAAGTCCTGACCCTCCACGGCCACCCCTTGAATTCGCCCGAGTTGGAAGCGCTGCCTGGCGAGCGCCTGGAACTGGAAGCGGCCTTCTCCGATAAGCCCGCGGCCGTGGAAGGCAAACTCGTCGACGCCAACCAGCAACCCGTGCCCGACGCCGCGATCTACCTGCGTCCCGCCGATTCATCCTTGCAACAGCGCCTCACCGCGGCGCCATCGGCGCGCACTGGGGCTGACGGATCCTTCCTGATCCGCGGGCTGCCTCCCGGCCGCTATCTGGCCGCCGTCTCCCTCGATGGCGGCTCGGAAGACGAAATCGACTGGAACAGCCCCTTGCTGCGCACCGTGGAGGTCGAAGAAGGCGGCAAAGCTTCCATCACCCTCAGTCCTTAGCCGCCCGCAAAGTTCGAGGGCCTATCGCCACAGAACCAGCTTGCACTCGGTCATCTCTTGGATGGCGTACCGCGGCCCTTCGCGCCCTGTCCCGCTCAGCTTGACGCCGCCATACGGCATCTGGTCCAGCCGGTACGAGGGCGCTTCGTTGATGAGAAATCCCCCCACCTGAACCTCGCGCGCCGCCTGGAAAGCCTTGCGCAAATCCCGCGTGAAGATGCTGGCCTGAAGCCCATACACGGAGTCATTGACCATGGCGATGGCTTCCTCCAGCGTCCGGTAGGGGTTGATCGCCACCAGTGGTCCGAACGCCTCCTGGCAGGAGATCTTCACCGTGGGTGGAACATCGGTCAACACGGCCGGTTCGAGCGTAGCCCTGCGACGCGCTCCCCCGGTGAGCAGCCGCGCCCCAGCCTGCACCGCCTCGGCGATCCAGCTCTCCACCCTCTCGGCTTCCTGAACCGTAATCAGCGAGCTGATCTGCGTCTCCGCATCGTGCGGGTGGCCGATCTTCAACGCCCGCGCGCCCTCCACCATGCGCTCCACGAACTCCGCCGCCACTTGTTCCTGCACGTAGATCCTTTGGACCGAAATGCAGACCTGCCCCGAGTTGGCGAATGCCCCCGTGATGCAGCGCGGAACCGTTTCCTCCAGATCCGCATCCTCTGCCACGATCACCGCCGAGTTCGACCCAAGCTCCAGCGTCACCCGCTTCATCCCCGCCAGGCTCCGGATGCGGAGTCCGACCTCCGGGCTCCCCGTGAAGGTGACCATGGCCACTCGCGGATCTTGCACCAGAAGATCCCCAATCGCCCCGCCGGGACCCGGGATAACATTGAACGCGCCCGCCGGCAATCCGCACTCGTGAAAGATCCGCGCCAGCTCGAGCGCGATCATCGGCGTGGCGCTGGCGGGCTTGTGGACCACGGCGTTGCCCGCGGCGATCGCCGGGCCGATCTTGTGCACCGAAAGATTCAGCGGGAAGTTGAAGGGCGTGATCGCGGCAATCACTCCCAGCGGCTCCCGCAGCGTCATCGCCCACCGGCCCTTGCCTGCCGGAGCTGCATCGGCGGGCACCACTTCGCCGCACACCCGGTGCGCCTCTTCGGCGGAGAAAAGCAAGGTCTGTGCCGCCCGGTCTAGCTCCAGCCGGGCCTCCCGGATCGGCTTGCCGCTTTCGGAACTAAGAATGTGGGCCAGCGCCTCTTTGCGTTCCACCACCGCCTGATGCACGCGGCGCAAGATGGACGCCCGCTCCGCCAGCGGCATCTCCCGCATCACGCGCGCCGCGCGATGAGCTGCTGCGACTGCCGCATCCACCGTGGCGGCATCCGCTTGGCAAACCTCCCCTATGAGGGCGCCGTCGTAAGGAAGTTCGATCTTCTTCCGCTGTGCGGTGTAAACCGGCTCGCCTCCAATCCAAATCGGATACTCCATAGCCCAATGGTAACTGAACCTTCGCTCAGGGCCGGAGTTCAACCCGCAATCGCCGCCCGTCCGCGTCAAACCACGCGCGCACCCTAGCCGCCTGCCCCCGCAGTTGCGCCAGATCTACCGCCTCCACCTCCCAACCCCCTTCCGGTTCCGGCAACGGCGCCGCTCTCCAATATGGCCACTCATAGAACCCCAGGAACGCCTGGAATTCTCGCGTGTTGCGGGCTTTCTCGAATACCGGTCTCGCCTCCGCCTTCGAAAAGACCTCCCCGCGGAATGGATCAAACTCATCGAGTGGCCTCAGCCCGCTATAGCGGCGGAGTGACTCGCGCGTCTCCACCAGGCCGGTCCAGCGCAATGGATTCAGCGGGGAAGGGAAGGCGGCTGTCCGCAACGGCGGCGCGCCCTCGTACAGATGGGACTCGAGCACCGTCACCGCCCGTGAGTGCAGCAAGAACCTTCCGAATCCGAACATGGAAGCCAGGCATAGCGCTGCAACCGCTGCACCCCGCCCGCTTGGTTTCGCCGCGCCCATCTCACTGCTGGCGATCCCCAGCAACCAAGGTGTGAACCACGCCACGGCGAACAGAACGATCATCCACAGGTCCCACTCCGGCAGAAAACTCCCGTGGAACCAACCGTCCGACACCGGCCACAGCAGTCGGATTCCCTGATCGCCCGGTTGGTAACATCCTGATTAATTTGCAGCAGCTCCACATTCGGCGTATTCAGCTCCGTATCCAACGCTTCCCGGTATTCACGATAGGAGAACAAGCCAATCATAGTTATCAGTAACGATATGCTTACCGTAAGCATCAGAATAAGCCGGGT
>JAIMAR010000275.1 GCA_023511855.1 Bryobacteraceae bacterium | reverse complement strand
TATCGCGGTGGACTCGCCCTCGCACCTGTTCCTGGCCGGCCGCTCGATGATCCCTACCCACAATACCGAGATCGCCCTGAACTTCGTGGGCTACGTCATCGACCGCGATCCGGGACCGATGCTGGTGGTGCTGCCGCGGGTGGAGGATGGCGAGGCCTGGAGCAAGGACCGGCTGGCGCCCATGCTGCGCCACACGCCCTGCCTGAATGGCAAGGTGGCCGATGTGCGCTCGCGCGACTCGAACAACCGCATCCTGCACAAGCAGTTTCAAGGCGGCAGCATCACCATCGCCGGGGCCAACTCACCGGCCGGTCTGGCCATGCGGCCGATCCGCTACGTGCTGCTCGATGAGGTGGACCGTTATCCAGCCTCGGCGGGCACTGAAGGCGATCCGGTTAGTTTGGCCATCAAGCGCTCTGCGACGTGGTGGAACCGCAAGGTCTTGCTGGTCTCGACGCCGACCGTCAAGGGGGCGAGCCGCATCGAGAGCTGGTGGCTGCGCAGTAACCAGTCGAGTTTCTGGGTGCCGTGCCCGGAATGCGGCGCCTACCAGGTGCTCATCTGGCCGAATCTGGAGTGGCCCGAAGGGCGGCCGGAAGAGGCGCGCTACCGCTGCGCGCACTGCGGCGTGCTGATTGCGCCGCACCGCAAGCCGTGGATGCTGGCGCGCGGCGAGTGGCGGGCATCGAACCCGAAGTCCAAGATCGCGGGCTTCTGGATCAGCCAGCTCTACTCGCCCTGGAAGGAGTGGCCGGAGACGGCGGCGGAGTTTTTGGAGGCCAAGCACGGCGGGCCGGAGACGCTACGTGCTTTCATCAACACGGCGCTGGGGGAGCTCTGGGACGACGAGGCGGAGACCAGCGTCGAGCTGGCGACGCTCTTGAACCGGCGCGAATCTTTCGGCGCGCGGCTGCCGGCCGGCGTGTGCGTGTTGACCGCCGGGGTGGATCTTCAGGTGGATCGGGCCGAGCTCGAGCTGGTGGGCTGGGGGCGTGGCGAGGAGTCGTGGTCGATCGAGTACCGCGTCTTCCCCGGTGATCCCAGCGCGCCCCAGCTTTGGCAGGCGCTCGATGAGTATCTGAAACAAGAGTGGCTGCATGAATACGGCATCAAGCTGCCGGTGGCGGCCTGCGCGATCGACTCGGGCTTCCATACCCAGGCGGTGTATGAGTTCTGCCGCACGCGCTATCAGCGGCGGATCTTCGCGATCAAGGGCAAGGGCGGGCAACTGCCGGTGTGGCCGAAGCGACCGAGCCGGAGTGCGCTGGGCCGGACGCCGCTGTGGATCGTGGGCGTCGACAGCGCCAAAAGCGTCCTCTACGCTCGCCTCAAGATCGAGCAGCCGGGGCCGGGTTACTGTCACTTCCCGCGCGAGCGCGACGAGGAGTTCTTCGAGCAGTTGACTTCGGAGGTGCTGGTGACCAGCTACGCGCGCGGCGTGCCGGTGCGGGAGTGGCGGCGCAAGAAGGGCGTGCGCGGCGAGGTGCTGGATGCACGGATCTATGCCTACGCGGCGCTGTGCGGGCTGGTCTCGATGGGCCTGCGGCTGGACGCCGAGGCTGACCGGATCGCGGCCTTGCAACCGGCGGAGGGCGAGGAGAAAGTGGCGCCGCGCGAGGCCGCGCCCGCGCGCAAGGTACTACGCAGTCGGTGGATTGAATCCGGGCTGCGAAGTGTTTAGTGGGGCATGACCATGGAAAACCGCGAATTTCTCCAGGTGCTCTCGTTCGGCAAGATCGCCGTGCCGGCGCCGGGCACGCCCGTGCCCATCACCACGGACACCAACCTGCGGGCGGCGAAGCTGCGGTTCGCCGTGGTCATCGGTGAGGTCGGACGAGTCTTCCTCGGTGTGGCCGGAATGAACAAGGCGACCGGCGCCGGGGTGGTCAAAGAGTTCTGGCCCACGGGCGCCGGCGGCGGGATTGGCGATGAGCTGGTCCTGGAATCACAAAACGGTGACTTACTGCGGCCCGCCGACTACTACGTGGACGCCAACGTCGCGGGCGAGGGGCTGATCGTTGCCTACTGGGTCTGGGTGCCGCACTGGGCCTCATGATCCGCGAGTTACGTATCTGGTGGCGGCTGCGGCCGCTGATCGAGGAATTCAAGGAGCTGACGAAGATGAAGTTTTCTGTCAATGTTGCCATTCAGATGTTGGCGCTAATGGCGCAAGGCATCAACGCGACTCAGGACCTGCTGCCCGGGCGGGGGAAGTTCTGGGCCATGGTGGTGCTGTCGGCGGTGCAGGGCGTGACCGCCGTGCTGGCGCACTTTGCCAACCCGGACGGAACGCCGGCCGCGGCGCCTTACATCAAGAAGTGAAGCTCGACATCCAGATCGAGCCTTGGCCGATTGAGCGGCTGATTCCTTTCGCCAGGAATCCGCGCACGCACCCGGACGAGCAGATCGCCCAGATTGCGGCCTCGATCGTGGAGTTCGGCTGGACGAATCCCGTTCTGGTCGGCGCTGACGGGGTGATCATTGCGGGCCATGCGCGGCTGGCCGCCGCGCGCAAGTTGGGCCTCACCGAGGTGCCGGTGATCGTGCTCGATCACCTGACGGAGGCCCAGCGGCGGGCGCTGGTCATCGCCGACAACAAGCTGGCATTGAACGCCGGCTGGGATGAGGAGCTGCTGCGCGGGCTGCTCAGCGAGCTCCGCGAGGATGAGTTCAATCTCGACGTGCTGGGCTTCTCCGATGAGGAGCTCAATGCCCTGCTCGCTGAGCCGCCCGACCTGGCGGAGGGCCTCACCGATGAGGACGCCGTTCCCGAACCGCTCGAGAAGCCGGTCTCGCGGCGCGGGGATTTGTGGATTCTGGGCGGGCACCGGCTGCTGTGCGGCGACTCGGCCAATCGCGAAGACGTGGACCGTCTGATGGCCGGCGAGATAGCGGACCTCGTCAACACCGATCCGCCTTACAACGTGAGGGTCGAGCCGCGCTCGAACAACGCCATCGCCGCAGGGTTGTCCTCGTTTGGTGGCCTCCAGCACCACCAGAGCTTCGATGTGCATCGCGGGGCCTCCAAGGCCAAGCGCACCACGCAGAAGCTCCGTCCCAAGGATCGCGCCTTGGCCAACGACTTCATGAAGGATGCCGATTACGACGTGTTGCTGCGGCGGTGGTTCTCGAACCTGGCCGCGGCGCTCAAGCCGGGCGGGGCGTTCTACATCTGGGGCGGTTACGCCAACTGCGCCAACTACCCGCCGGCGATGGCCGAGGGTGGGCTGTATTTTTCACAGGCCATCATCTGGGTCAAAGAACATCCGGTGCTGACGCGCAAGGATTTCATGGGCAATCACGAGTGGTGCCAGCCTGCGGACACGCAGGTCATGACGCCCGAGGGTCCGGTTCCCATTCAGAGTCTGCGCGATGGCGATCGGGTCGTCAGCTACAGTCGCAACTCGAACGTGCTCGTTGGGCTGCGCCAGGGCCTACCCGTGCGGCAAACCCGGCGGAGCTACCACGGACCGCTACTCTCGGTCCGTGCCGGGCGTTCGGTGACACGCTGCACGCCAGCGCATCACTGGAGCGTGAGGCTCGCACCGTGGGCGCGGGAGTGGTGGTGTGTCTATCTGATGCGGCGAGGTTCCTGGTGGCGCGTCGGAAAGTCCAAGCTCCGCTCCACCTGGGGCTTCGGGGTAAAACATCGGCTCAAGACCGAGGGAGGCGAAGCGGCTTGGATCCTGTCTGTCTATCCCTCGAACGTGGAGGCGACTATTGCCGAGCAGCTTGTTCTGGCCGAGTACGGGATTCCGACGACGACCTGGTCGGAGAGTGCATCCTCGCGAAGGGCCCTCGCCGACGTGTGCCGGCTTTATGATCGACTGGACCTGATGCGACTGGAGCAGAACGCGCGACGCCTGCTCCAGGACCACGGCAGATCGCTCGATCATCCGTTCCTGATCGCCAACCACACGCGAGACAAGATCGGTGTTCGCCCGTCCCTGCGCGTCCGGGCCTGCAACTTGCTGTCGGGCGTAATGATGATTCCCGTACCAGTCAACGGCCAGCAGACGCGGTGGGAGCCCGTTCATGTGGACTGGGAGCCGTTCGATGGCGAGGTCTACTCACTGGACGTTGCTCGCTACGCTCACTACGTGGCCGATGGCCTGGTAACCCACAACTGCTTCTATGGCTGGCGCGAAGGGGCGGCGCACTGGTTCAACCCGGAGATCAAGAACGCCACCGACGTATGGGTTGTGAAGAAAGTCAACCCGGCGGCGATGGTGCACCTGACGGAGAAGCCGGTGGAGCTGGCCCTGCGGGCGCTGACTTACTCGTCGCGGGCCGGCGAGGTGGTTTTGGATTTGTTCGGCGGCTCGGGTTCGACGCTGATTGCGGCCGAGAAGCTCGGTCGCCGGGCGCGGCTGATGGAGATCGATC
>JAIMAR010000274.1 GCA_023511855.1 Bryobacteraceae bacterium | reverse complement strand
GGATCAACTTCGGGACTACTGGCGTGTGATCAGCCCGGCTGCCTACCTCGACCGCATGACCGGCCGCCGCCTGCCCAGCCTCTTCATCTGGGCCCGCTACGACACCACATTCTTGCCTGAATTCTCCAAGCAGCTCCTGGCCGAATCCCGCAAACGCGGCCACCCGGTAGAAGATGTGTGCCTCCCCTGCGGCCACTACACCACCGGCGAGTTCCCCTTCAAGTACCTGGACGCCTTCCATATGTGCCGCTTCCTCAAGCGGCAGCTCTGAGTCGAACGTCCCCGTCCGTCCAAATCACGGCCGCACGAAGAACACGGCGGTCACCGGGGCCAGCTTCAGCCGCGCCGCCGTCACCGGCTCTCCGTTCTGCTCCGATTGGCGCACTTCCGCCGCCAACCGTTCTCCGGTGTGCGGATTCCAAATCTCCAGATTCTTCTTCCCTCTCAAGACCACGCTGGCATCGACTGGCGTGTCCTGGGAGTTGGCGAAGAAGTAGATGTCGCGGCCGTCTTTGATCTTGTGAATGTAGGTTAGCGCGCCGTCATATTCCGTTCCCATCTTCACCGGCCACATGGGCGGCAACTGGATGTCGACGTCGCGCACGGGGACGGCTTCCCGGAGAACCGTATTCAGCAGCTTGATGTCCGGCTCAGGCAGAAAATAGGCCCGCCCGCCGGTCTTGTTGCGGTGGGCGAAGTAGTTCTTGAAGTCATCCACAACCGGGCGGATTTCGGCCGTGAGTGGATCGCCCGCCGGGAAGCCGAAAACTTCTGCCACCATCTCGAGAACTTCGCGGTTTCGCCCAAACTCGGCCGACTTGCTCGGCAGCCTCCGGGTCGCCACGATCGTACCCCCCGCCCGGTAGAATTCGACGATTCGTTTCGCGGCGGCGGCGGAAATGGTGTCCCCGCCGGGGAGAATCAGCACCCGGAACTGCTCGCGGTTCTCCTTGTTGTTCAGAGTGAGCAACCCATTCTCGATGATGGTTCGTTTTTCCAGAACCTCAGGGTGCAGATAAGTAAAGTCCAACCTCAGCCCGCGGAACAGCATCTCGCCCAAATCCATGTAATCCAGCTCCGGGGGGATCAGTCCGCCTTCGAGCGGCCAGTAAAACTGGGGTGGGCTAGCGGGCCGGTTGCTGGTGGGCGGCGTAGCGAAGAAGTATGCCGCCTGCATGAACGCGATGGGATACAGGACCGCGACATCAGCTACGTGGCGCCCATGCCGCAACAGATAGCTCATGCGCCCGACAAAGCGATCCCCGTCCGGGCCAAGGGCGCGCGGGCGCCCGCCGATCTGGACATTCACGCCCATGGCGTACTGGTCCATGGCCGTCTTAAGCGCGATGCTGGGGCTCATCTGCCGGTAGGCGGCGTAAGTTTCGGCCATGACCAGCGGCTTGTCCCAGTTGAAGGCCGACGACGTCACGATCTTGTAGGCGACATTGGATCGTCCCGTAAAATAAATGTCATCGATGCCCGGAATCTGCTGGTGTTCGAAGACCTTCATCAGGTCGCCGTGGATGCCTACCGGGTTGCGCACCTCCTCCTGGTCCTGGTGCCCGGACATGTCGATATTGTGCCTGGCGCACCAAGCCGCCACTCTTCCGATGTAATTCTCGGCGTACAGCCGGGTGCGGAAGCCAAACAGTGCGTTGCGGGCGGCCGCCGTTTCCGGTCCTATGTCGTACCACAGCGCCGGGTAGTATTTCATCGGCGAAAATCCGTAGGCCTTCTGGAACGCCTCATTGAAGCCCGGGGTCCACATGCGGCCGTTCGACAGATGCATGCACGGTTCGTCGTAGAAGGACATCTGTATGGGGTCGCCGAAGTATTCCTTCAGGTGCGAGTAGTAAGCATCGAAGGTGATTTGAATAAACTTGTCGACGGCCCCTGCGTCCAGGTAGTCCACGAACCCGCCTTTGTTGGAAGCCGGGCGGATGGTGGGATCCAGGTAGAAAAGCATGGCTTTCCAGTTGCCCTTCGGGACTGGAAAAATGGCCCCCTTGGCGGTCTTGTTGCGGCTCACGTCGATGCGCTCGAACGTGTCGCGGTTCATGAGCACCGCGCCCACATAAATGCCGTTTTCAATCGGGATGGCCAGTTCAATTTTGGCGGGCCCGGTGACGTTCCTTTCGGCCAGTTCCAGGCTCTTGGCGCCTGCTTCGGGATACTTCGAGTACAGTAGCCCTCCAGCCATGCCGCTGGGGTACTGGAGTTCGTCGTAGAGCACGCGCATGGGGAGCCCATTCCTCAACCCCTCATCGATCGCCAGACGGTACAGCCGGAAGTACTCCTCACTCAGATACGCGACGCCCCGCGTGTCCGGCTGCCGCCGCGTGCCTCGCAGAAATGCCTCCGAGAGATTGATCGTGGAGCCTCCCGAGGGCGTGATCATGAAGGAACCGCAGGCATCCGACTGGGCGGCTTGGCGGATCATCTTGATGACAGCCTCTTCCGTCAATGTGGAAAGATTCCAGGTGAACCACCAGTGGCCACGGTACTCACCCGGAGGATTCTGAAAGAGCTTGTAATCGACTACGAGATCGGCGGGGTTCTGGCTGCGGGGCCCCGCAGCCCAGACGCCGGCGGCGGACACGAAGAAGAAGAACAACAACAGAAAAGGACAGGCAAACAAATGACGTAAAACCAGCATTCGCCTGAGATGTTGCATCATAGGCTGCTCCGTAGACTCATCCTCATGTTCTCCCAAAGAGACCCGCCGGCGGGAGTGGACCTCTATATCCCCCTAACCGCCCCGCTCCTCCAAGCCTGCGCCCGGGTTCCCGCGCGGAGCAGGCATTCCTGCCTGCGGCCGGCATTCGTGCCGCCCTGGACTCCCTCCATCCACCGCCCTCTTCTTCTGTCCGCGGGGTTATCAGCCACCGGCCGATTTCCCGCCTTGCTGCCGCTATGCTCCAAAGCTGCAAGCCGTCCGGCCTGTCTCCCAGACCGGGCAGCTCCAATTGAACAACCGTCAACGGAGCCGGCCGTGCGCTGCCCGCGCACGGCCCGCGCGCCGCTGCCAAATCAGAAACTGATCTTCAGGGCCGCCTGAAGGTTGCGTGGGTCATTCGTTTGCGAATTCCCGAGCAGTCCGAACCTGGCGTTTCCGAAAGTTGTGTTCGCCTGCCCGAACCAAGGCGTATTGAAAGTATTGAAGGCCTCCATCCGGAATTGGACTTGCACGCTCTCCTTCACCGGGAAGGTCTTGAAAACGGACGAATCCATCAGCGCAGGCCGCATCTCGCGGAGCTGGTGCCAGCGGCTGCCGGCCACCCGCAAGGTGTCGGTAGGACGCTGGATCCAGACCACGGGCTGATCGGTGGTTGCGCAGTTCTGACGCACACCCTGAGTGTTCACCGAGCAGGCGTTGAAATAGTATCCGTCGGGAACCTTCGGACTCGAGATGAACGGGCTGACGCCGGTCCAGTAGGCGTCGACGCCGTTCAACTGGCGGCCCGTCTGGAACAACGCGATCGCCTGCACCTGCCAGCCGCCAAGCAGAGCACGCTTGAAGCCCGTGGCGCCTTTGAAGAACGGAAGCTCGTAGCCACCGAGGATCGACATCCGGTGCGGCAAGTCCTCCGCCACGCGGACCCGTTCCAGTTGTTGATCGTTGAACTGGTTGTTCAAATAACTGGCAGCCTCCATCGTCGCCGACCAGGTGTAAACGACCTGGAAGTGCAATCCGTGCGAGAGCCTCTTCTCTAACTGGATCTGGAGCGAGTTGTACCACCCCTTCCCGACCGAGTATTCGTTCCGGGTAATATTCACGAATTGAGGATAAGGTCTCAGCAATTGCCGGCGGGTCGTGCTGGCCGAATTCAGTCCCGTTCCGGGCAGCAGCCCTGCAAACGGATTGCTCACCGACGCGTTGAGATACGAGGTTCCGAGTGCGAGTTGCTCGGCCGTAATGTCGTTGATGTTCTTGCTCGTGCCCAGTTTGCGTGTCTGGCTCCCTACATAAGAGATGTCCAGCACCATCCGCCCGGGCAACTGCTGCTGGAAGCCCGCAGAATACTGCTGAATATAGGGCACAACACGGTCTTGGTAAATGTAGGAAATGCTCTGGCCGGCGAATGTCGCCAAGCCGGCTTGACTGCCCGTTGGTCTTAGGATGCCCTCCGGGAAAGGGTTGGAGAAACGTCCCGCCGGAGTCCGGTTAGCGTCGTTGCTGGCCACGTAGGGAGTGGAGGCGCTGAACCCGTAGGTGTACGGACTGGACGTGCCAGAATAACCCGGCGTGAACACGGGGACGTAAGACAGCCCGTAGCCGGCCCGGAATACCGTCGTTGACCGGAATTGCCAAGCCATGCCCAACCGGGGCTGGAAGTTGTTCAGGTCGCGTTTATAGGTCAGCCGGTTGCTCGGCGACACGAACAACAGTCCCCCCTTCAGGTTC
>JAIMAR010000273.1 GCA_023511855.1 Bryobacteraceae bacterium | reverse complement strand
GCGCGGGCATGCACACGCCGCAGGTGGTCTACGCCGTCGTCGAACAACTGATCTCCTCGGCCGGTGTCCGGGGCGAGGATATTGTCTGCTACGACGCGTCACGGTACATCGGCGACCCCATCTTCGACCGGATCCGCGGCAATCCCAATCCCAACTTTCAGGCGGTCCAGTTCGTGGTCAGCGAGCGCATGGCCGGCAACGGCCGCATCGCCGCGGTCCCCGACAAGTCCAGCCCCATCCGCTTTTCGCGGCAGGGCGTGCCCACCGCTTATCCTCCCCAGTGCGTCACGCAAGCGAAATACGTCATCAATCTGTCTCTGGCGCGGGCTCACGACCTGATGGGCGTGACCGAGACCGCCAAGAACCAATACGGGTCGGTGTACTTCGAGGGCGCCGGCTTTACCCCCGCTCCGCTGCACTCCTACTCCTCCCGCGATCTGCCGATGGGATCCTACAACTCCCTGGTGGACCTGATCGGCTATCAACACTTGGGCGGCAAGACGCTGCTCTACGTGATCGACTTCCTCTATGTGGCGGTGAGTCAGAACAACCGGGTGGTCAAGTACGAATCCTTCGGGGATCACTGGTGCTCCAGCCTCTTTCTTTCGCAGGATCCGGTCGCCATTGATTCGGTCGCCCTGGATTTCATCCGCAACGAGCCCCGGGCGCTCCAGTGCCGCGGTTATCCGGAGAACTATCTGCATGAAGCGGCGCTGGCTGCCGCGCCGCCGTCCAAGACGCTCTACGATCCGAACGGCGCGGGCAAGCCTCTGCCCAGCTTGGGCGTGCACGAGCACTGGAACAATCCTTCCAACAAGCAGTACTCGAGGAATCTCGGCAAGCGCGAAGGGATCGAGCTGGTGCGCTGGCGCGCCGGCGGCGGAAAGCAAACCTAGGAATGCCGGCGCGCATCTGGATCCTCGCAGCCCTTTTGGTTTGCCTCCCGCCCGATTCGCTGTGCGCGCAGCAGCCTGAGCGGTGGGTTCCGGCCCTGTGGGAAGGCGGACCGCTGGCGCTCCATTTGCGCGAAAAGTCGGGAGCCGCGCCGGCGGAATCGGAGAAGGCCGCTCTGGCCGGCTGGTACCGCCCTGAAACGCTGGAGCTCTTGGAAGGCGCAGCGATCAACTGCCTGCTCATGCCGCTCAGCGCGGGGGCGCCGCCGGAGGTCGAGAAAGCGCAGCACAAGCTGGTGCGGGATTACGCCCGGCTGGCCCGCGGCAAAGGACAGGCCGTGTTGGGCTTGGTTTATCCCGGAGGGGATCCGGAAACCGCCGCCTCCGCGGCCGTGGAAGCTCAACTGGACGGTCTGGTGGTCGTGGGGCTGGCGCCGGAAGAAAACCAGTTCCTGAAGCAGCTCCGGGAGGCGTTGCGCCGGCTCGGCGGCAAGCCATTCGCCGTCCGAGTCGCGCCGGCCGCCTCCGCGAGGCTGGACAAAGAATCACCGTTTCTCGTGGTGGAAGGAACAGCCCCGCGCGTGGTGCAGATAGGAGACACGGCGGAGGCAACGCCGACAGCGGGCCTGTGGATCGACTCGAACCTTTGGCTGGTGCGCTCTTTTCATGCGATGCGCGCCGGCCGGCCCCTCTGGGTTTGGCATGAGCCTCCAGGGGAAGATTCGGCGGCCTACCTGCGCTCCGTCGCCGATGCCGCCGCGGCGGGCGGGCGCTGGATCGTCTCTCTCAACGGCAGCCTGCAATCCGGCTTGTACCGGAAAGAACCCCAGGCGTCGGCGCTGTGGAAACAGGTCAACGGTTTCTTGCGCTTCTTTGAAACGCACGCCGCGTGGCGGGAGTTTTCACCCTACGGGAACGTCGGGATCGTGTTGGACAGCGCGGGTCCGAACGTGGCCCATTCGGAGGAGTATCTGAACCTGGTCGCGCGGCGGCAGATCCCATATCGCGTCATCGAGCGCTCGTTGTTGAACGCGCGGTCTCTGGAGGGCCTTCGAGCCGTACTGGCCTTTGATCTAACGCCGCCCACGGAGGCCGAGCGCAGCTTGCTGGTGGAATTCGCGCGTAAGGGCGGTCTGTTGCTTGGGGGACCGTCCTGGGGCAAGCCGCCGGCAAGTCAGTCCTACCAGGTGGCGGCGGCCGGGGAGGGCGAGATCGCGGTCTACAAGGACGACGCGCCCGACCCGCAAGGAGTAGCCCGGGACCTGAACGACCTGTTGACAACGCCGGAGCTGGGCCTCAGTGTCTTCGACGCGCCGTCGGTTCTCGCCTACGCGGCCGCTGCCGGAGCGGGCAAGCCGGTGGTGATTCACTTGGTCAATTATGCGTCCCGGCCTGCGGACAAAGTCACCCTTTGGATCAGCCAGCGGTTCGGATCGGCGCGGTTGTTGAGGCCGGAAGGCCCGTCGCTGGAGTTGCCCATCAAGCTCGGTGCAGACCGGACCGAGGTGGTGATTCCCAACCTGGCCGTCTACGGTGCACTCTGGCTGGAGTAAAACTGAGGGAGAAAGGAGCGAACATGTCGGATAGCTGGTTGACTTCCCGCCGTACGGCGCTGAAGGGCGCCCTAGCTGGACTGGCCGGTGCGGCGCGGTCTTTTGCCCAGCCCATTTCCCAGAAACGGCCGGCCGAAACCCGGGTCCTGTTTCTGGTGGGCGACTACTACCACAACGGGGCGATGCAGGAGTATGCCTGGCGGAAGGTGCTGAAGTCGACCGGCTGGCGGCTCATGTTCGCACAGGCGCCCAGTTTCATCACCCCGGAGGTGATGGGATCGGCCGATCTTTACGTGCTGTGCCGCTATGCGACCAACACCCAGCCGGTGAACATCTCGCTGGGCTGGTCGCCGGAGAAGATCGTTGAGGAGCGGCCGGAGCCGGACGTTTTCATGACCCCTGAGCATGAGGATATGATCGTGCGCAACGTCCGGCGGGGGATGGGGCTGATCGCCGTCCACTGTTCCATCTGGAACCCGGAGAGCCGCCGGTTTCTGGACCTTCTGGGCGTGGACAAGCCCATCATGCACGGCCCGGTGGTCAACACGAGGATCGTGGATCTGAACCCGGATCATCCCATCACGCAGGGTATCGCGCCCTTCGGCATTGGGATCGATGAAGTCTTCGACGCGGTGATGAAACCCGGCCAGTATGTGCAGCTTTTCCGGGCGGTGCAGGAACAGCCCAAGAGGAACGCCATCAGCGGGTGGTGCCGCCAGGAGGGAGAGGGCCGAGTGGTGGCGGTGTTGCCAGGCCACACTACGGGACCTTACGGCAGCCGGGAGTTCCTGACCATCTTGTGGCGTTCGGCACACTGGGCGCTTAAGCGCGAGATCCCGCCGATGCCGGAGGACGTTTTCACCGCGCGAAGCTGACAGGGCCAGGCCGCAGGGTCCGAGCTGCCGCAATGCGCATTGGGAGCGGGTTACGGAGGAGGTGGGCATGGCAACCCGAGGTCTTCTGATCCTCTGCCTGGCGGCGGCGAGTCTGCCAGGCGCGACATTCTACGTATCCACGCAGGGGCGTGCAGGCTGGAGCGGGCGGTTGCCGGAGCCCAATGCGCAGGGGACCGACGGTCCGCTGCCGTCTTTGTCCGCCGCGCGCGACGCCATCCGCGCCTGGCGCGCCAAGCAGCCGGGCGAAGCCTGCACGGTCCAGGTTCGCGGCGGAACCTACTACCTGAGCGAACCGTTCGTGTTGAAGCCGGAAGACTCCGACGTCACCTATATGGCCTACCCCGGCGAGCGGCCGGTGACCAGCGGCGGCCGCAGGATCGAAGGATGGACCAAGGGCGAGCGGGCCATCTGGAGCGCCCCCGTGAACTGGGACTTCCGCCAGCTCTTTGTGAACGGGCGGAGGGCTCAGCGGGCGCGGACGCCGAATTTCGGCTTCTATCGAATCGACGGGCCCAGCTCCCAGGACAAGCCGTTCCGGCTGAAGTACCGCGGCAACGACATCCGCCCGGAGTGGGCCGGCAAGGGCGTCGAGGTGATTGCGCTGCTGGCCAGGGCGTGCTGGACGATCGCCTCGCGGGCGCTCTCGGTCTTGACCATGCCGTTGATCGTCTGGCGCTGCTGGGCGGCGGTCTGTTCGGGCGGGGCCTTGGCGATGCCGTCGCGAATCATCGCGGCGTTCTTGGCGATCTGCTCGGGCGTGGCGCTGGGGCCAAAGAACGCCACGGCCAGCTTGGGGAACATGTCGACCACCATCAGCTTGCCGACCAGGCCGGGATGGCGCGCGGTCAGCTCCATGCCGATCGTGCCGCCCATCGAATGGCCGATGACGGCGGGTTGCTTCAGCCCCTTGGCCTGGATGTAGCCGGCCAGACCCTCGGCGACGCCGGCCACCACTTGGCCTTGGGCGTTGCCGGCCGTCGGCGCGCCCGCGAAGCCCGCCACCTGCACGACGTGGACGCGATAGCGGCCCTCCAGCGCCTTGGCGGTCGGCTCCCAGATCACGGCCGAGGAC
>JAIMAR010000272.1 GCA_023511855.1 Bryobacteraceae bacterium | reverse complement strand
GCCCTGCACCACGGGGAACGGGAATTCCCCGCCCGCCAGGAAGCTGGCCGGTTTGCCGTCGATGGCCAACACATTCGGTTCAGCCAGAATCTCCAGCATGCGTTTGCTCTGGAGGGCGCGGATGGTGGCGCCGATGTCCAGATCCGGGCGGAACAGGAAAAGGTTCAGGGCGTCGGTCAGGGTAAACGTGCCGGTGGCGCTGATTTCCTCGGGCCTGGGAGGGCTAAACTGGCCCGTGGTGATGCGGCCCGGGGTGCGGTTGATGCCGCCGGTGCTGACGAAGTTTGCGCCCAGCTCGCGCGCGGCGGCGCGGTCCACGTTGGCGAAGCGCACCTTGAGCAGGACCTGCGTGTCGACGGGCGGCACCTCCACCTGCAACAGGTTGATGACTTTCCCAAGGGTGGAAGCGATGGCCTCAGCGCGCTCGGCGCTGATCAGGTCCTTCACCGTGCCGCGGAGGAAGACGTTCTTGTTTTCGACGGTTATCTGAATGTCGTCGCCGGGGAACTCCTTGGCCAGCTCGCGGCGGACGGACTCGATGGAGGCCTCATTGGCGCGGACGTTGAGGTCGAACATCAGGCGGTTGCCGCCCTGCTGCCAAATGATGAGGCTGGTTTCACCCGGGGCCCGGCCGTTGATCAGGACTTCTCTGGGAGTCACGGCCACCGCTTCGGCCAGTTCGGGATCCGCCACGGCGACGCGCTGGATCACCACCGGGCTGTCCACCACCAGCGACTTGCCCGCGGTGACGAAGAGATCGCGCGAGGCCTGCTGAGCCGGTGTGGGCGGCGCCAGCGCCGGAATAAGAAGCAGCGCCGCCGCCCAAGCGGCCTTCCGTCCGACGCAGGCATTTGTCAATACGGTGAACCGCGGTTTCATTTGCTTTCCTCCGAATCGGTGGCTGCTCGCTCCTCAAACTTGGCTGAAGTGCGCTTTGTGCCCTGGATGACTTCCACGGTGATGGGGATCACGACCGGCTGCGTCTGTCTGACGACGGGCGGCGGGCTGGCCGGCCGGGGACGCGCCGGAGCCGGTTTCGGAGGCTCCGGAGGTGCGATGGTCGCGCCGGTAAAGACGCTCGCCTGGGCGACGCCCGTGGTGGTGACTTCTTTGGTGTCGAGAGGGTTGCGAAGCACGAGCTGGATGCGCATTTCATTGCTGATCAGACTCAAGACCTCGGCCTGTTCCGGCGTCACCAGCAGGTTCACCACCTGGGCCTGGATGGGTTTTCCTTCCGCGTCCCGCTGAATGTTCTGCCCCGCGGAGAGGACCTCAATATTCTGCAAGACGGTCTTCGTAAAGCTTCCTGTGTTTCGGGACTCGCCGGGCGGCACGCCGGTGACGAGCACATCCACCCGCTGCCCCGGTGAGACGAAGCCCGCCACGCCGACGACTTCATTGACCCGCACCGCAACGGCGCGCATGCCGGGCGGGATGGTGGCGGCGAGCCCTGCGCCGCCGCCCTTGGGGGCCAGCCGGGACTCGACCAGCGGCTCGCCTTCATAGATGGCGGCGACCACGCCCCGGCCGATGGCGTCTTCTTTCTTAGTGACGGCTCCGGCGGGAAGCGCACCCGCCCACGCGCCGAGTTTGAGGTCGCCTTCGCTCAACATCGCCCCGACGGGAAGGTTTTTGGCCGCCAATACGATTTGCACCGTGGGCTGCTTGGCCTCGGCGGTGACGCGGGAGGCGACCAGCCGGTAGACCAGCACCGTCGCTCCTGCGGAGACGATGAAGGCGAAAATCAAAACCGAGATGAGTCGTTTGCTCATAAATCCTGCCTTTCGCGGACGGCTTTCTGTCGTCGCGCGGAACTCCATCCAACCTTGCCGCCTCCAGGTGTGGGCGGCAAAACAGGCACTCAGCCGCCAGCCCGCGCCGGCAGAAGCGAGCGAGACTGCCGGCTGAGTGCTCACAACAAGGGTGCGCAGACTGATCTAAGTGAGTGTGCCCGATTGCACCCGATCTGGAGTTTAGCTCCCCTGCGCGTTAGCCAGGGAGGTGCTGGCGTTGCTCCAGATTTGGCTGATGCTGGTCCGCATGCCACCAAACAACGCCGCCACAGCCAAAGCCAAGAACGCCAGCAGCAAGGTGTACTCGATCAAGTCCTGGCCTTCTTCTTCTCTCAGAAAGTTCCACAACATGTTGGTTCACTCCTTCGGTTGAGATTCGTGATCTTCGGATCACGGTTAGAGTTGATACGGGCGGCCGCGCGGCCGCCATGGTCCTCTCTGCCCTCTGAGTGAGAGGGAACAGAAACTTGTTCGCCACGCGGGGCCGACGGCGGGCAATGCTGCCGGTCCGCCTGCGCCGCCGCGCCTAGATCGAAATGCGCGGAAGCCGTTGCCGTGCGGGCGAGCTGCGCTTCCGGTGGCGAGCCAGTCCGGCGGAACACAATCGCCATGCCGTCGTCGTAAGACACGCGCCAGAAGGTGGTCTCTTTCAAAGCGCCGGTGAGCGGCGAGTCCACCGGCAGCAAAACGGTGTCCACGCGGTGCCGGACGAGGGTCTCACGCCAGCCCGGCTTGACATTCATCACGTTCAAGAACTGCCGGTTGAAGGCCTCGCCGTACATGTCGGAGCGGCCATCGACGAAAACTCTGAGGCGGGGATAGAGCTTGTAAATCAAGTAATCGCCCCACTCGTCGTGCGTGAAGATACGGCCCGCTTGCGCCGGCTCGCCGAGTGCGGTCAAAGCCTTTTCCGGGTAGCGCTTGGGATCGTAAT
Organism: Bryobacteraceae bacterium; assembly: GCA_023511855.1. GTDB lineage: Bacteria > Acidobacteriota > Terriglobia > Bryobacterales > Bryobacteraceae > JAIMAR01. The sequence goes on along the minus strand of JAIMAR010000272.1, from coordinate 1,752 downwards.
GCGCGATGAACTTTTCCGGCGGAGCAGGTAGATAGTGCAAAAGGCCGGCGGCCAAGAAAACCGCGGCGCTCGCCAGATGCAGCCTCCAGGGACGGTCCAGAGCGCTGAATTCCGCCGACAGTTCTTGGAACGCCGCCCCCGTGTGGTTCCACCAGCTTGCCACTTGCGCCTGTTTCAGCCAGCCCAGCCAGGAGTCCAGCATGCCGGTCACGGCGGGGGCACAGACCAGCATGGCGATGGGCACATTCCGCACCGCATAAAGCCCCAGCCAGATCCAGGCGCTCAACAGGAGCGTTTGCTCGAAACGGCGCTCACGGGCGCTCCAAGCCGCGGCCAGGACCCCAAGCAACAATACGGGGCCGTAGTAGTAAGCGCCCGGGTGCTGGAAGCTGGTGGGCTGAAACTCCTGGACATGCTGAAAGAGGAACGGATCCCGGAGGTAGTTCCAGATATGCAGGTGTAGGTTGTAAGAATAGGGATTCAGAAAGCTCACCGCCAGGCAGCCCAAAGCGGTGTACACATAAGGCCGGGCGTCCCGCAATGCAAGCGGAGCCGCGGCGCGGTCCGGGTCAAGCAGCCAGGAGAAGATTCGGCCGCCGGCATAGCAGCCCACCAGGAAGATTCCTACAAAGAAACCGCCGTGCAGATTAACCCAAAGGATCGTCAAGGCGGGTAACAGCCACAGCAACCGGGTGCGGCCCTCCCGCACGCGGTCCAAAATGTGCAGGAACAGCACGACGAACAGCAGCGTGAACAGGTGGGGCCGAGCCAGCCAATGCAGACTGGAACCCGCCGCAGCCAGGGCTGTAATAACGAACGCCAACAGATCGTTGGAGCAATGCCGGCGGACCAGCCGGTACAACAGCGCGAAGGTGAAGCAGAGCACCAGCAGGCTGCCCAACACCACCGCCGCCAAGCCGCCCCACTGGTGCAGCCGGGCAAAGATCACATCCCAAAGCCATTCCCACGCGAACCACGGCGCGCCCTCTTTGGTGTAGGAGAAGATGTCGTGCCGGGGCACGCGGCCGTTGGCCAGGATCCAGTCGCCGGTGCGGATGTGCCAGCCGGTGTCTCCATCGCCGAGAAGCAGTTTTGCTCCTTGGAGGCGGCCGTAGATGATGATGACGGGCAGCAAGAACGCCGCGTCGGTGAGCGATGGGAGCAGGCGGAGAAGCGGGCTGGGGTTTGGGTTGGCCATGGCGCTCCTCACATCACCACTCCCTGGGGCGTGGCGCGGCCCGGGCTCAGTTCCATGCCGGCCTTGGCGCTGCTCTGGAAGCGCATCTTGTGGATGCGCAGCGCCACGTGCAGCCGTCCGCTGGGGCCCTTGCTCAACCGCGCCACCGTGGTCTGGCACTGCATGCACTTGCGGCCGAAGGCGTGGTTGGCGGGCAGATCGATCTCCACCAGCAGCGGGTCGCCGACGCTGGGCGAGACGCCTCTAAGCTGATCCGCGCCCAGTGAGACCAGCAGATCGCCGCGGCTCATGTTTTCGGTGACGCCTGTCCAGCGCTCGCCGCCGCGGCAGGCGGTGATGCGGCACTGGAGGCTGAGTTGGACCCGGGCGTTGCGGCGTCTTTCCATCGGAAGTCACAAATTTATGCCTAAAAATGGCGAAAAAAAAGCCCGTAAATGGGTAGTAATGTTGGGTTGACGAAGGTTAGCAGTGGGATGGGCATTTAGAATGAAGGGGATTGGGGAGAGGGGTTAATAAGGGCGTGTTCCTGGTACCATACGCGCCGCGGTACTAAG
>JAIMAR010000271.1 GCA_023511855.1 Bryobacteraceae bacterium | reverse complement strand
GGCGATACCCCGTCCGGACAGTTCCGCGGGATGTGGATCGATCGAGGCGGCGACTGCTGCGCCGTGAGTGGGAGAAGGACTCCCGCGATTGTGCGGTGCTCCGCCAGGGCGGCAAGTCAGTAAGGCCGGAGGTTATACAGAAACACGAACTGGAGGCGGATTTCTTTGCCTGTGAATTCGGCGGGCAGCGGCGGGAAGGGCGTGGTGGCGCTGATGCCCGCCACCGCGGCGCGGTCCAGGGCATCAGTGCCCGAGCCGGAAGCGATCACCAGCTTCGGAACTTTGCCGTCGCGGTCGATAACGAAATGGATGACCACCCGGCCTTGTCTGCCCCTGCGGGCGCTCTCGGGTATGATCGCCAGCCAGTTGCGGCGCACGGCGGCCAGGATCCGCACCAAATATGGCCGGAAGTCGACGCCCTGCGGATCGCTGAGCAACTCGAGGCTATTGCCGACGGCCCCCGGAACGGGCGAGATGTTCACCCCCTCTCCGAAGCCGCCCAGCCCGTCGCCAAAGTCGCTAACGATCAGGCCCGCGCCAACGCCTCCTTTCGCAAGCGCCTGTCCCATTTCCGTCACCGAGGTCTTGGGGAGGGCCAGCTTCGCAGAGCCGCCCGGCTTGGGCTCGGGGGCCCGAGGCGGAGGTTCCAGAGCCAGTTTGGGCTGCTCGATGGGCTGGATTTGCGGCGGAGGCAGGAAGGCCAAATCCGGACCGGAAGTAAGTGGGCCTGTCAGCGCATCGATCTTCGGAGGCTCGGGCAGGGGCGCGGGCCTGCCCGTGGGGGGCGCGCCCGGCGGAGCCGAAGGCGGAACGAAGACGCGCGGCCGCGGCAGGAGACTCTCGAGGTTGAACTCCTTGCCGATCGGACCGCGGTTCGGCGCCTTCTGGGTCAGCTCTTTGGGCGGGGCCACCAGGGTGACCGGTTCTTTGAACTGGGCAACGATCGCCGCCACGTCATGAACCCGGACTCCCCCGAGCGGAGTAAAAGCCAGTAGGCACACCAAGCCCGCATGCAAGCCGAGCGAGATTGTGCCCGCCCGCAGCGCGCGCCGCCTGCTTTCGCTGTCCTGATAGTGTGGGAACAGCGTCAGTTGTTCCCCGGCCGCGGGCGGAAGCCGAACCGCCATTTACCTCCTCTCAAGCGCCGCCAAAGACGGTGCGACCACCGCAGCGTGTTGCTCAATCCTGGCGGCGATCTCCAGCGCCACCTCCAGCGCCCGGGCCGCGTCCCGGCCGTTCACCAAGGGCCGGGAACGAGTTTGAACACACTCAAAAAAGGACTCCAGCTCCAGGCGCAGAGGCTCGCCCCGCTCTACTTCTAAGGATTTGGACGAGATGCCGTGCTCGGCTGTTACGCCCAGCGCGAAAACCTCCTGGCGTGAGTAATCCAGCGACAGATACTGGCTGGGCTGAAACAGTCTGAGTTTCCGCACGCGCTCGGTGGAGACCCGGCTGGCGGTGAGGTTGGCGATGCAGCCGCCGGGAAAGGCCAGCCGCACGTTGGCGATGTCCACCTTCCCGGAGAGGATGGAGATTCCCGCCGCGCGGATCTCCTCCGGCATCGACCCCACAAGCGAAAGCACGATGTCGATGTCGTGGATCATCAAGTCGAGCACGACGTCCACATCGAGGCTGCGGGGAGTAAAAGGGCTGAGGCGATGGACTTCGAAGAACAAAGGCAGCGTCAGCACACGGCGCAGCGCCGAAACGGCCGGATTGAAGCGCTCCAGGTGGCCGACCTGCAAGATGCGGCCGGTGCGCTCCGCGGTTTCGACCAAGCGTTGCGCCGAGGCCAAGTCCGGGGCGATGGGTTTCTCCACCAGACAGTCGATGCCGCTTTCGAGCAAAGCACAACCCACTTCGGCGTGGGCCGTGGTGGGGACAGCAACCACAGCGGCGTCCGTGCGCGCGGCGAGTGAGTCCAGGTCCGGCGTAACTTCGCACCCGTACTGCGCCGCAGCCGCCGCGGCCCGCGCCGGGTCGATGTCGAAGACTGCGCTCAGCTCGGCGCGCTCCGACTGGGCGATGGCGCGCATATGGCGCTTCCCGAACTCCCCTGCGCCGACGACAGCGACACGAAGTCTATTCATTCTTGCTCCTTTTTACCAGCCGGAGGATAGCCGGCGATGGCGATGCCGGCTTCGTCTGCTGCGGCCAGCATCTGATCGCGGTCCAACAGCAAAGTCCGGCCGGCGTCGACGGCCAGGACGGTGGTTCCGGTTTCGCGCATGACCTGGATGGTTCGCGGGCCGGCTACCGGCACGTCGAATAAAAGGTGTCCCCGGCGGGCGGAGGCTTTCACCAGGCTCAGGCGGCGTCCGTTGACCAGGCCGTCGGCGCGGCGGAGCATGGCGTCGGTGCCTTCCATCGCTTCCACGGCCACGCAGGCGCGTTCGCAGATGGCGACGCTCTGGCCGATGTCGAAGCCGGCCAAAGCCTGAGCCACGCGGCGTCCGTAGGCGATGTCGGCTTCCTCGTCCGAGTCCGGCTTGCGGCGGGTCAGCGGCCCGACTGGCGCCAGCAGCGGCTTCAGAAAAAGTGTAGAGTCGACCAGGCGGATGCCTTCGTCTTCGAGGATGCGCGCCACACCGCCGATGAGGGCGTCCGTGTTTTTGGAGCGCAGTGAGGCCAGGAGCTTGACCAAGCGCCAGTCCGGACGGATGGAAGAGAAGATCTGAGCGTGCCTGACTTGACCGGCCATCATCACTTCGGTGATGGCTTCTTTCTTGAGGATGTCGATGAGGCGGCTGAGTTCGCCGAGCGAGATCCAGTAGCAGCGTGCCGCGAGAGGCTCGATTTCGGGCGAGGCTTCTTCCTTGATGCCAACGACGACCACTTCGTGGCCGAGCTTGCGCGCGTTTTCCAGCGCCAGAACCGGAAAGCGGCCGTTGCCGGCGATCAGGGCGTATCTCATGGACAGGGCGGGCGCCGCCTGCGCCTCTACTTTATTACGCCACGTTCGGAGCTCTGAATGAAACTGAGGATCTCCTCGAGCTCGGGGCAGGAGGGAACTTCGGCGCGGATCCGCTCGATGGCCTGGGTGGTGTTGAGGCCCGAGCGGGTGAGCAGGCGGAAGGTGGTGTGTAGCCGTTGAATGATCTCGGAGCTGAAGCCGCGGCGCTCCAGCCCGGTCTTGTTGGCCCCGAAGACCTTCACCGGGCGCTCTCCGACGGTCATGGAATAGGGCAGCACATCTTGGGTGATCACGCTGTAGCCGCCGATCATCGCGTGCCGGCCGACGCGGCAGAACTGATGCACTCCACTGAAGGCGGCGATGACGGCCCAATCGCCCACCGTAACGTGTCCGCCGATGGTGGCGCCGTTGGCGAGGATGACATGGCTGCCGATGTGGACGTCGTGGGCGACATGGACGTAGGCCATGAGGAGGTTGTCGTCGCCGATGGAAGTGAGCGCCCCGCCGCCTTCGGTGCCGCGGTGGATGGTGACGAACTCGCGGATGCGGTTGCGGTGGCCGATGCGGGTTTCGGCGCGCTCGCCTTTGTATTTGAGGTCCTGACTGGCGACGCCAATGGTGGAGTAAGGGAAGAAGATGTTATCTTCGCCGATCCAGGTGGGGCCTTCAATGTAGAGGTGGGCCATAAGGCGGGTGCGCGGGCCGATTTCAACCTCCGGTCCAATGATGCAGTAGGGACCGACCTCGGCGCTTTCAGCGATGCGGGCGGAGGGGTCGATGATCGCAGTCGGGTGAATGGGCATCGAGGCCTAGGACTCTTGGGGCGGGGCGGCGCGGTCGGCGAGCTTGCACAGGACCTCCACCTCCGCGACGACGTTTCCGTCTACGGTGGCCTGGCCTTGCATCTTCGCGACGCTCGCTTTCTTCTTAACGACCTTCATCTCAATGCGCAGTTGATCGCCCGGCAAGACAGGGCGGCGGAACTTGGCGTTGTCCACCCCGGCCAAAAAGACGAGCTTATTGGCGCGGTCGGGAATCTCTTTGAGCACGAGCACTCCGGCGACCTGAGCCATGGCTTCGATGATCAGAACGCCAGGCATGACCGGATAGTCGGGGAAATGTCCCACAAAAAAGGGCTCGTTGACGGTGACGTTCTTGATGCCGACAATGCGCTCGGGCTCCAACTCCACAATCCGGTCGACGAGGAGCATCGGGTAGCGGTGCGGCAGTATTTTGCGGATCTCTTCGATGTCCAGAATTTGCATGGGAGTAGGACATTATAGCAGCCGCGGCGTGGAGGAAGGGCTGAACGGCAACGAGGGCAGAGTTGCAGTGAGATGAGAGTGCGGGCCGGAGGCTTGCCCTGCTGACGGGCAGAGTTGCTTTGTGGGCTGGGCTCCACCTCTGCGGCCTGGTGGGGGTTGTTGATTGGGGTTGATTTGTGATTGACTTTTCTGGGCTGTCTTTGCTGCTTTTTGACTCCTTGTTGAGCTGGTTGCTGTTACCGGTTGCCTCTTTGTTTTGTATAAATTGGGAGGCCTCCCCCGCCTGCTCACCCCCGGCGGCCGGCTTCAGGGACCGG
>JAIMAR010000270.1 GCA_023511855.1 Bryobacteraceae bacterium | reverse complement strand
GTGTCAATGTAAAGCTCCTCGTCGAAGGCCGGTCCCTGGTAGCCTCCCTCCGGCCGGTTGCCCTGCTTGGCGGGAATAAACCCTCCGCCGCCGTAGCCCCCTTGCCCGTACTGCACCCGGATGTGGCGGTACCCGTTGGCCATCGACTTCTGCACGCTGTCCAAGGCCTCCTGCATGTCCCGCCCGCCGGCGTGGTCATAGCAGGCCACCCCGTCCCGCGCCTTGCCCCCCAGCAGCTCATAGACCGGCATCCCCGCGCGCTTGCCTTTGATGTCCCACAGCGCCATGTCCATCGCCGCCAGCACATTGTTGTTGATCGGCCCTTGCCTCCAGTAGGTGCGGTAGTGCGCACTCTGCCAAAGGTCTTCAATCCGATTCGGATCCTTGCCGATCAGCCACGGCGCCAGATGCTGCTCCAGCGCTGCAATCACCGCCCCCACCTGATAGGCGTTGTTGGCCGAGCCGATGCCGTACAAGCCCGGTTCGCTGGTGAGGATCTTCAGAAACACCCAGCGGTAGCGTCCCCCGCCGCTGGTCTTGATCACCTTGACATCGGTGATTTTCAGCGGCGGCAGCCCCCGGGTCTTTTGTTCGTACTGCTGCGCGGCCGCGGCGGGCATCGCCGGCGCCGCCAGCATGCCTTTCGTAAATTCCCTGCGGTTCATCTTTCGTGCCTCCTCAGAAAAATTAGCCCCGCGCGCTTCCGGCACGCGAAAGCCACACTCGGACGCATCAAGTTCTGCCGCCGTGGCTGGCTCGCGAACGGCGGCTGCTCGTTCTTTGCGGATCACAGCCTTTGGTGGGTTTCAAGTCGCCAGCCACGCACTCATCTTCCCGGATGGCGCGCGTTCACGCTATCCACTCTCTTCGTGCTGTCCCGCGACACGCCGACCACCAGAAACTCCAGCGGCTCCGTGCCGGTGTTTTCAAACGAATGCACGTCGCCCAGATGGATGGGCACCGCGGCATCCTTGCGAATCTTCACGGTTTCGACGCCCTGTCCCTGCGCCGACAACGTCACTTCCCCCTCGCCGGCCATCACGTAGTAGAACTCGGCCACCTCGCGGTGCAGATGCGGGCCAATCGATGTCCCGGGCGGAAGCAGGATGTGGTCTACATACGCCCACGGACTGCGGAAGATGGGAGTGTCCAGCGCCCGCCGGTACAACACCGTGCCTTTGCCGCCGCTCATGGATTCCACTTTCCGGAGCAGCGCCCGGTCGAAGCGCGCGTACATGAACACCGGAATGGGGTCCAGCGCCACGCCCACCCGAGGGTCTCCCAGATCGAATACGTCATAGGTTCCCTTGAACGCCGTCACGTTGATGTTCATCCACTGCACCGGCTTGTCGGTCGGATTGTAGATCGCGTGGGAGTGGCCCATCCGGCTTGGCGCTCCCGCCGGACCTTTGATCAGCGAAGTCCGTCCATCGACGGTGAACTCCGCCTCACCGTCCAAAATCACGAACATCTCTTCGCAGTTGTTGTGAAAATGATGTCCGATGCCGCTTTTGGGCTCCAGCACCCCGCGGTGCAAAAACTGCAAATTGGTGTCCAGCGCCCGGTGGTCGAACATCGTCATAAAGTTCAAAATGCCCGGGCCCCCATGGACGCCCTTCATCGGACGGTACCGCGCCGGATCCGCGTAGGCGATGCGCTGCGAAAGCGGCTCTCGCGCCCACACCGCGCTCACCAATAGAACTACGGCAAGCAGTTTTTTCATACATGCCTCCTTCTCTCGGCTCTCATGCCTCTGCTTCGTTCAAAACTATCACGTTCGCGCTCCCAATTTCGTGCCCGCCGTTCCTAGTTGACAGGAATGTTCTTTACAAGGTACCAATGACTCTTTCGGGTTGTTTGTAAGCGCTGAAGGCAGGAGACCGTCCTAAATGGAACGCTCAGACTCGATCCTCGAAGTCAACGATCCCCGCTTGCTGGACCTCATCGATCCCCAGGCCCAGGTCGAGCAACTTTGTACCGGTTACCAGTTCACCGAAGGCCCCATCTGGAATCCCGTGCTCCAGTGTCTGTACTTCAGCGATATCCCCGGCGACGCCCGAGCCCGCTGGAGCCCGGCCGAAGGCGCCGCCATCGTCCGCTCCCCCAATAACAAGGGAAACGGCATGACTTACGACGCCGCGGGCAACCTCTATGTGTGCGAACACGCCACCAGCAGCCTGATCCGCGAAACTCCGTCCGGGGAACGCCAGGTCCTCGCCTCCCACTGGCAGGGGCAGGAACTTAACAGCCCGAACGACGTCGTCCTCCGCTCCGACGGCAGCCTCTACTTCACCGACCCCACCTACGGACGCATGCCCGTCTTCGGCGTGGAACGCCCGCAGGTTCTCTCCTTCCAGGGGCTGTACCGGATCTCGTCCGACGGAGCGCTGCACCTGGAGGCGGACGATTTCGCCCAGCCCAACGGCTTGTGCTTCTCGCCGGATGAAAAGCTGCTCTACGTCAACGACACGGTGCGCGCCCACATCCGCGTCTTCGACGTCTCCGCGGACGGCGCCCTTTCCGGCAGCCGCGTCTTCGCCGAACAGATCGGCGACGGCGTCATCGAGCACGGCGTGGTCGATGGCATGAAGTGCGACCAGCACGGCAATGTCTACGTCACCGGCCCGCGTGGAGTCTGGGTCTTCAGCCCCGCCGCAGAGTTTCTCGGCGTGATCCGCCTGCCGGAAAACTGCGCCAACTTGAACTGGGGCGGCCCGGAGTGGAACGAGCTTTTCTGCACCTGCACCTCTTCGGTCTACCGGGTCCGCACCAAAGTCTGTGGTTCCCCTGTCCCATACAGGAATATGAGGTAGGTCCATCGCCATGCCTGAACCCGAACGCAAGCTCAATGCCCAGACCACGGCGCTCCTTTTGATGGAGCTTCAAAACGACGTCTTTCACGAGAACGGCGCTTTTGCCTCCTCCGGCGCCCCGGCTCACGCCGTCCGTCAGAACCTGGTGGAGAACGTCAAGCGGCTCGCCGCCGCCATGCGCGCCGCCGGCGCGGTCCTCATCCATGTTCACTACGTCGTCGAACCCGGCGCCCGCGGCCTCAAATTGAACGCCCCCCTGTTCCAGGCCGTCGCCGACACCAACAGCCTCGTGCGCAATACCTGGGGGGCTGCCCCGCTGGAAGGGCTGGAACCCCAACCCGGCGAATTCATCGTCGAGAAGATGCGCATGAACGCCTTCTGCGGCACGCGGCTGGAAACCTTGCTCGAGGGATGCGGCATCCGGACGGTCGTGCTGTGCGGCGGCTGGACCAACTTCTCCGTGGAACACACCGCCCGGCACGCAGCCGACGCGGGCTACGAAGTCATCGTCGCCACCGACGGCACCGCCACCATCGACGAGGAATGGCAAAACGCCGCGCTCAACTACGCGCTGCAAAACATCGCCGCGCGGCTGAGCTGCGAACAGATCATCCAAGCCCTGTCCTGAGCCGCCAAGGCCGGCTCTCTGTCAGCTTGCCGCGGAGAAGGCAACCCGCGGCTCAGGCCTGGCCGTAAATCTTTACGCCCACCTTGGCCGCCACCTTGCGGATGTAGGCGTACGCCTCCGGATACTGGTCGCTCGGGATGTGCTCGGGCAGCAGCGACCGCGGCCACTTCATCCGGCTCAGCCGCACCAGATACGTCTCATAGTCCAGGCTCCCGCGTCCCGGACAAACTTCCTGAATGTAGACCGTCTGCGTGTGCGGCTGCACGTAGCTGTCCTTGGCATGGCAGCCGTAGATGTCCTCGCCCAGCAGGTCGAAGCACTGCTCGATCAGCCTGGTGGTGTGGAAGTAATTGTATAGGTGAATCATGTTGGTGGGATCCAGATTCACCTTGCAGCGCGGATCGCCCACGTCCTCGATCAGATTGCGGTGCGCCACCGGCCCGTCCAGGTTGGTCGTCACCTGCGCCTCCATGCCCAGCACCGCCTTCAGGCCCGCCGTGTCCTTTAAAATCTGCCGGATCCCGCTCACCGTCAGCTTCCAGGTCTCCAGAGTCCAGTTGTCGGGATGCACCGCGTAGTTGTCGCTCCACTGGTTGCCGGCCGGATTGCGGCTTCCGGTGATGGTCCCCACCATCCGGCAGCCGATCCGCTCGGCCGTCTCCAGGCACCGCGCCAGATACTTCAGGTTCTCCTGCCGGGCTTTCTCGTCGGTGTGCAGGATGTTCCGGTAGCCGCCCACCTCGAAGATCTCGAAATCATACTCCTTCATCGCCGCCCGCAGCTCGCGGATCATGGCCTCGCTGGCCTTCTCCCAGGGCTCCATCCGCGTGATGCCGCCGGTGAGCCCCTGCTCGCGCAGTGCGCGGACCGCATCCCCGATGCTCGCCGGACCTTTCTCTGCCGCTCCCGCTCCGGGCGTGGGCAGATTCCCCGCCAGCCGGATCGGAGTCGGCCCGGGCTTCAGGTCCTTCGCCACTTTTGGATCCGGCCCTGGCATCCAGTACGGCGCCCGCCCCGGCTCCGCAGCGCGCCCCCCGCACGACGCAGAAATGATAGCA
>JAIMAR010000269.1 GCA_023511855.1 Bryobacteraceae bacterium | reverse complement strand
TGGTGCAGGCTGTCGTTGTGGGGCAGGCTTTCTAGCCTGCGGCCGACATTCCTGTCGGCGTTGGCCCCCTTTACCCACCGCCATTCTTCATCCCCCGTTGTACGGCCCGGTCACATGTTCTCTAGAAACCAGCCGACATTCCTGTCGGCCTTGGCGCCCTTTACCCACCGCAATCCCAGTAGCGTACGCGTCACTCTGATAGAATTTTGCGCAAGTGCACTGGAAGCGCCTGGCCGTCCTGTTTGCCCTGTTTGCCGCCATTCAATGGGTCGTGCCTCGCCCGGCCGTCGTAACCCCGGAGGGCTGGCGTCTGTTCGCCATCTTTGCCGCCACCATCGCCGGCCTAATCCTTCAGCCTGCGCCGGGCGGCGCATTGGTGCTTTTGGCCATTACGCTGGCGGCGCTAACCGGCAGCCTGACCATCCAGGAAGCCCTGGCCGGCTACGCCGACCCGACCGTGTGGCTGGTGATGGCGGCCTTCTTCATTTCACGCGCTCTGATCAACACAGGCTTGGCCCGCCGCATCGCCCTCATCTTCGTGCGCCTGTTCGGCAAGACCTCGCTCGGGGTCTGCTACTCGCTGGCGCTCTCAGACCTGGTCCTGGCCACTATCATCCCCTCCAACGGCGCGCGCTCCGGCGGCGTCATCCTGCCCATCGTCCGTTCCATTGCGGAACTCTACGGCTCCCGTCCCGGCCCCACCGCGGCGCTTCTGGGCGCCTTCCTGATGACGGGCGTCTATCAGGGGATCTGCATCACGGCGGCCATGTTCTACACCGGCCAGGCCAGCAATCCGCTAGCGGCGCAGATCGCCGCTCAGATGGGCTACCCGATGAGCTGGGCGAGCTGGTTCGCCGCCGGGATCGTGCCGGGTCTCTGCTCGCTGGCGGTGGTCCCCTGGCTGGTGATGCGGCTCAACCCGCCGGAGGTCCGCCGCACTCCCGAAGCCGCCGCTTTCGCTGCCCGCGAACTCAAGGCGATGGGGTCTATGAAGCCTCAAGAGATCGTCCTTGCGCTCGTCTTTGTCACCGTCTGCGGGCTGTGGGCCACCTCGGGCTGGCACAAGCTGGACATCACCGTGACGGGGCTGCTCGGAAGCGGCCTGCTGTTGCTCACCGGCGTTCTGCGCTGGGAGGACGTCAAAGGCGAGCGCGCCGCCTGGGACATTTTCATTTGGTACGGCGGCTTGCTCCGGCTTGGCAGGGCCTTGAATGACACGGGCGTCACCGCCGAGTTCGCCAAAGCCGTCGGGGGCGCCTTTGCGGCCTTCCCCTGGCCCGTGCTGCTGGCCGCGGCCCTGCTCGTCTACTTCTACGCCCACTACGGGTTTGCCAGCATCACCGCCCACATCCTGGCGATGTATCCCCCGTTCCTGGCCGTGCTGGCCGCCAAGGGAGCTCCGCTGGGGCTGGCCGCCTTCGCCTTCGCCTGCTTCGCCAATCTCTCCGCCGGGCTGACCCACTACGGCACCACGCCCGCGCCGATGTTTTTTGCCCACGAATATGTGCCGTTCCGCCGATGGTGGCACACCGGCTTCCTGATCTCGCTGGTCAACCTCGCCATCTGGTCTACGATCGGCTTCGCCTGGTGGAAGCTGATCGGAATTTGGTAGGACCGGCCGCGTTCCAATCTCAGCTCCGCCAGCCGCCTCAAGGCGCTATGGCCGGATGGGCTGCAATCTTGGGATACGGAGCCCGGCCGTCCGCGCCAAGGTTTGAGGTCGCCCTTCCGGCGGGTGCGCCGTGGAAAGGCCCAGCCCCGGGCAGCTTTGTGGGGCAGGCCTCCAGGCCTGTCGGCCGACATTCCTGTCGGCCTCGGCCCCCTTTACCCATCACCCTTCTTCTTGCCCCGTAGTGCGCCCCCGCTCCGGAGCCACGCTGGTGTTCCATTGGCCCGTTGCACCGAAAACGCCGCCCAGGAGCCCGCGTTCACCACCGGATTGTCCCCAAACCCCGACCCGTAAATCGTCACCGGCCCCGCCACCCTACGCGCTGACCGCCGCTACTGCCCCGGCCCCAGTCGCTCGCTGTGTTCATTCCCCGTCCAGCGTGGATGTCAACAAGGAAACGCCCGACACCGACAGCCAGTAGCGCTCCGTGCGTCTCCGTTTGTCCGCGTCGTATGCCACGGACCGCACAACAATCTGGTCGCCCTCGACTTGAACCTGCCCGTACGGCCGGTCCGGCGGGCTCAACGGCGTGGTGAACCGCTCGCCGTCGAACGCATACACCCGCATGTGCAGGCTGAGAATTTTGGCCCCAGTCTTCACCCCGTAGGTCAGCAGCCACAGCTCGTTAGCCCCGGGGGACTTCAACTGCTCCAGAGTTAAAACGTATCCATCCAGATCATCTTCAGCCTCCGCAACGAACTCCCGGGAACCCGCTCTCTTCCTGTAAGCATGCACGAAGGGCTTAATGTCCGGAGCGCCGGCGGGTCGGCGCACGAACTGAAAGCCCGTGATGACAACTGGATCTCCGTAGACCGTTGCATGAATAGCGAAAGGCACGCTGCCGTCCCGATCCCACCCCGGCTCGCCAAACGGTTTTAGGCTGTCTGCAACGATCCTGGCATTGCCGTTGCTCTCCGTGAGTGTCTCCAGAATGTGACCTTTGAGCAACTGGCGAGCGCGATCTGTGATCTGTTCACGGAACTCTTGCGTATAGCGCGCGTCATCCTCCTTGGTTTGCACCCGGAGTTGCGCAGCCAGACGTCTCATCGTCTCTGCCTGCTGCTGGGCCAGCGGCGGAGAAGGAGCTTCTTGCCCGGCCGCCGCTGCCAGCGCCAGCGTCAGCATCACCATCCACCTCACGCTCAAAGACCTCCCTTTGCGCATCGCCGCCTCCTACGGAATCCGCCGGACCGCCGGCTCGGCCGGGCTCCGCTTTCGCAGGAACAAGAACGCCGGGGTCCCTCATCTCAGCTCCTCCGGCATGGGAAGCGGGGACCCTCTCTTCGGCTCGGGCCGGCGGTCAAAATAGACGGCCTTCTCCACGGTCTTCCCGTCCGGCTGCACCTGCTTGGTCACCAGCGCCGTCAGGTTCAAGACGCAGAAACGGTCCGATGGCCTCCCGCTTGGCTGGCACATCAAGGCCCATTGCAGCGTCGTGGCCGATGGATCGATGAACCGTAACAGCGCCTCGCGCGCCGGCATCCAGTCCACACCCCACTCGAACCTGTAGCGCTCCTTCTCCGCTTCCGGTAGCAGCTCGGCCGCTCCTCTGGGCGGAACCCAGCCGTTGGCGGCGTACGCCTGATCCAGCCACTGGCCCCCCGCCTGCACCTTCGTGCCCGTCACTGCCGTGATGGCCGAGCAGAGCGCTTTGAAGTGCTCCGACGCCATCCGCCGCCCGGTCGGCACCCGGATGCGGGCCTCCAACAACGAGAAGGCCGGCGTCAGCTCCCCCGCCGCGTTGTGAGCCTGCACCGGAACGATGTGCAGCCCCAGCCGGGATTCCAGAACCCTGAAGCGTGCCCCGTCGGGGTTCTGAGCGTGATACGCCTCCAACAAGCGCCCAAGCACCGCCGCGTCCAGCTTCGGCGTCTGCTCGGGAGTGAACCATTCCGGCAGGATGAACCGCCGCTGCTTCAGCCACTGCGCGTGGGGGGCGTTCTCATCGTTGCCGCGGATGTAAACATAACCGCGCCATTGCCAGACAGGTTCTTCGTAGGTGACTACCACGCCATAGCGTTCGTAGAAGAGTTTTGCCAATACCCGCAGTGGCTCAGGTGAGAGGATCTCGGCCGGCGGGTCCGGAGCAGTGCTTTGGGCATGCGCGCCAAGCGCCGCCACCGCTGCGAATGCGAAGAGTAGCGAAATCGCCATGTTACAGGCAGCCGGGCCCCACCCTCGTCTCGTTCTCATCACTCGCCTCCAATCGGTCCACTCATGCTTGCGTTGCCCCGGGTCGCCGTCATCCCGTCGCCGGTGATCGTGTTCCGGGTGTCCTGGGAATGGTATTCAACCCAGCTTGACCCATCACAGGATCTGATCTGCATCGTTTGCCGGATACTGACGTAACAGCTTCCATAGCGTCCACTACGGACCTGGTTCTGATAGTAAACCGCCATTTCTGGCGGCAAACCGATCAGATCGGACCCGTATCCGTTGATCGGCCCCACCAGCCAGTCACTCCAGTCCGGCTCTTCTGGCAGGACCGCCCGCCACGCAGCGCCGTCAAAATAGCATGTGTCCACAAGATCGGACAGTCTCTCCCGGACCGTCCTGCCCTGGTACTTGCCCGCCGGGGGCGTAGCCCCACCCGCGTCCTTTAGCTTGGCCGTGAAGACTCCCCCCATGCAACTGCTGCACCAGTACCCGGTCTCACTCACCTCCGAGGCGGGGTATGGGCAAGCCCCTGCCCCTGCACCCCGAATCTGCACCGTCGCGTTCGCGGTCGCGCTCGCCCCCGGCGCGGGCATCCAGCCTTGCCCGCCCCAGCCGCGGCTGGTCACTGTCACCGTCTCCATCGTGTCCGGCGCGTTCGGGTCCACCGAAACCGTCCCGTGAAT
>JAIMAR010000268.1 GCA_023511855.1 Bryobacteraceae bacterium | reverse complement strand
AGTTTGACGTCCGGCAGATCCACCAGCGAGTCATCGCCCCGGCCGTAACCTTCCCGGATGAATCGGCGAAAGCGTTCGAACTCGAGCGGGTCGAGATCGTCCCATCGCGCCTCGGGGACAACGAGGGCCGAGTAATCGAGCAGCCCCCGGTCGGCTTGAAGGGCCTGCATTTCGTGAAAGTGCATGGGCAGGCAAGCGGGCTTGCCGTCCCCGCCGATCCCGCGGCGCAGGTACTTGCCGTCCGTGGTCCCCGCGGGCGCCTTGAGAGCCGGCACCTCGATGGCGATGACGTCTTTGCCCTCGATGGAGATTACTTCCACCCGCACCGACAACGTAGGCCGGGTCCGGTTCGCGATCAGCGCCTGCACGCGCAGCGGATCAGTCCTGTCGTGATGGCGTGGGCGGGCGCCGGTAATACAACCGTCGTCTTCGATACCGAGAAGCAGCCAGCCGGGGCGGTCCGAAGGGCGGTTGGCCAGGCAGACCACTGCCTCGACCAGTTCATTGTCCGAGACAGACCGCGCGCTCTCTCCCTTGAACTCCACGTCCAGGGATTCACCCGCTTGAATCAACTCCAGGAGTCTTTCGGGCGTCACGCGTCCGGTCCTCCCTGAGGCGGGTCTGCTTCGGGCATCTGCCCCGGTCTTGTGAGAGCATCCACCGACAGATAATAATGCGCCACCTTGGTGACCTCGTTCCACTCAAACCGGGCCGGGTCCTTGACCGGCGGCTGCAACGTGGGGCTCGTATCGCAATGGGTCACTACATAGAGCCAGTAGCAATCCCGGCGGTCCTCCGCCACGCGCCGCTCGTTCGGGGTGAGCAGCACGGTCCCGGTTGGGCCGCCGATGCCTTTCACCTCGATCAGCCGCAACTCGCCGGAATTGAGATCCAGGCTCGTAACATCGTAGCCGAGGTTCTTTTCATGCACGTCATAGGCCTGCCGGCCCTGGGAGCGTTCGTACTCCAAGACCACGCGCATGGCGGCCTCTTCAGTTTGCAAGTCCGCCTTCAGCCGCAGCACATCGGGCGATCCTCGCTCCGGGTGGGGAAGGACCAGTAGGCTGGCGAAGCGCTCCACCCCCTGAAGGGACAGGGAGCGTTGCCGCTCCAGTTCCTTCCTGCGGCGCTCGCGGCGCGCCATGAGTTCGGCGTGCCGGGCTTCGGCTTGGACTAAACGGCCCTCGGCGCCAACGGCCTTCTGCTCAACCTCGGCGGCCGCTTTGCCGATCTCCTCGTCCGCCCGCTGGAGCAGCTCGGTCAGCGACAACTCCACGTGCCTTTCGATCCTTTCGATCTCGGCGATCCGTTCCTTGCGGGTTTCTTCCAGGAAGTCCGCGAGCGCATGCGCGTTCAGCCAAGCCTCGGAGCCGGAGATCTGGGCGGCTTCGGGCAAGCAGGAGAGCGGGCCGGCGGGGACCAGATCGCCCAGGATGCCGGGCTCCCTCAGTCGCGGCGGCGAGCCTGCGGAGAGCTCGACGGCAAACAGCCGCTCGTGGATCACCTGTCCGAGGCCGTCGACCACGCGCGCTCTGTAAAAATCGATGCGGGCCGGTTGGTCGTGCTGGAGCGAATAGAAGGCAGCTCCCTGGCCAAAATGTTCCAGCGCCCGGTGATAGATGTGACGGCGGACCGCCTCGAACAAGGGGTGGCCGGGTGTCACCCACTCCAGGCTGTATTGTTCGGCGGTCTCACGATCGGTCGAACAGCGCGGGTAGCGCGCCGCCAGAGGGGGCAGGCTCCAGTCAGGGTCCTTTTCATAATTCTTGAGCAGCGCGGGGATTCTGCCCGGCTCGAAGGTGTGGGGGAGATTCGGGAGGAACTTCAGGGTAAGAGGGACGAATTCGGCGGATTCACGGAGAAACCTGGCAATCGTCTCCGGAACCACCCGCCGTTCTTGGGCCCGGGCACGCCGCTCGATCAACATCTCCAGGTTCAGCTTTTTCGAGGCCAAGCCTTCCAGGGCGTTTTGGCAGATCGCCCGAAACTGGCGTTCGTCTACATTCTTGAGGAGACGCTCTTCAAGATCCGCGTCTCCGAGGCGGCCCGCGTAGTAGTCGCGCAGGACCCGCTCCACGTGGGCGGCGGGGAGGATTTCGCCGACCACATTGAATACCGCATCGTCGTCGAGCGCGTTGCGGATCTCCTGGAGTTTTTCGAGCAGGCACTGCAACACGCGCCCCTCGATGGTGTTAGTTGCAACAAAGTTGAAGATGAGGCAGTCCTGGCGCTGGCCGTAGCGGTGGATCCTCCCCATGCGCTGCTCCAGGCGGTTGGGGTTCCAGGGGATGTCATAGTTAAACAGAACGTTGCAGACCTGAAGGTTGATCCCCTCGCCCGCGGCCTCGGTTGCGACCAGAATCTGAATCTCCGCTTCCCGGAACTGCTGTTCGGCATAGAGACGGGTGCCGGGCTCATCGCGGGAGCCGGATTTCATGCCGCCGTGGATGCATCCCACGCGGAAGCCCCAGTCGCGCAAGCGCTGCTGAAGGTAGTCGAGCGTGTCTTTGAACTCGGTGAAGATGAGCAGGCGCTTCTCCGGCTGATCGAAGAAACCTTCCTGATGGAGTAGGTCCTTGAGCTTCGACAGTTTCGCTTCCGAACCCGATTCTTCCACCTCGCGGGCGCGCGCGGCCAGGGCCTGAAGTTCGTTGATCTCCTCTCTCACCTGCTGGGCGTTGCCGGCCAGGGTGACGGCCTCCAGCATCTCCTCGAGCCGTTCCCGTTCGCTCTCCTCCATTTCTTCGAGTTCCTCCGGGTCGGGAAGCTCCGGCGGCGCCATCAGCGCCAGGTCCTGTGCGCGTTTCAATGCGCCTTCCAGCCGCCTGGCGCGGTTTTCGAGGGAATGCCGCATGGCATAGGTGCTGGACGCCAGCCGCCGCTGATAGAGCGACATCAAGAACCCAACCGCCCGGGCGCGCGGATCTTCGCCTTGAGCCGCAGCCTTGGCGCTCTGCTGTTTGACGAAGCGGGTGATTTCCCGATAAAGGTCAAACTCGGCGCCGTCGATCTGAAAGCCCGCGGTCTTTGGAATCCTCTTTTTAAAGATTTTCTCGGCAACCCATGTTCCGTCCGGCCGGCGCTCGGGGAAGTACACCATAGCTTCCTTAGTGCGGCGCAGATAGAATGGGGCGCGCCGCCGCTCCATCGCTTCCCGGATGGACTTGACGTCCGCGTAAGCGTCTGGGTCCAGCAATTGCAGGAAAAGGCTGAAGTTCAGCGGGTCGCCTTTGTGCGGGGTGGCCGTCAGCAGGAGGATGTGATCGGAGGTGTCGCGCAAAAGTTCTCCGAGCTTGTAGCGGAGGCTCTTGTGCGTCTCATCCGCGGCGGACATGCGGTGCGCCTCGTCCACGATAACCAGATCCCAATGGACCTGCCGCAAGCCCGGCAGAATGTCTTTGCGCTTGGCCAAGTCGAGAGAGGTGATGATGCGATTCTGTTCGAGCCACTGATTGACTCCGAACTGATCCCGTATGTCGGGCCCGCGAAAAACCAGGAACTTCTCGTCGAACTTCTCGTTGAGCTCGCGCTGCCACTGGAAGGCGAGGTTGGCCGGGCAGACGATCAGGATCCGCTCGGCCAACCCGCGCAACTCCAGCTCGCGGATAAGCAAGCCGGCCATGATCGTCTTGCCCGCGCCCGCGTCGTCGGCGAGAAGAAAGCGCACCCGGGGCAGCTTCAGGAGATAGTCGTACACGGCCTCAAGTTGATGGGGGAGGGGGTCAACGCGGGAGATGGAGAGTCCGAAGTACGGATCGAACTCGTAAGCGAGCCCCAGGGAGTAAGCCTGGATGCCAAGGCGAAGAAGCTGGGCGTTACCCGTGAACGTGTATTTGGAGTCTACAATGGAAAGCGTTTGTAGTTCCTGGGATGTCAACGTGACTTTCCGGTAGCGTTCGGACCGGATGCCGACCAACCCGACGGTCCAGCTATCGGAACCGTTTGGGCGGACGGTCTCCACCCTCATCGGTTCGTTGAACAGCGGGCCGCTGAGGATTTGGCCCTCTTGGATGGGAGTCTCCGCGCTCACCGGACCTCCCTTCGGCGCTCGCCGTGCGGCCGAGGGGCCAAATCATGTTTCCTGTTCTGCGGCTGCCGGAGTTGGCATCGACGGGGGGCGCAGGCGCCGTATTGGCGGTAATTCATTGCTCCCAAGATTCCGTCGCCGGAGGCGGGTTGCGGTTGGGTGGGGCGCAACTGCTTGCAGGAATCGTGAGCGGGGATGTTAGCGGTTGAGCACTGCTCTCGACCGGAGCGTCTCTGCTTGCCCATAGAAATATCATAGTATTTTACATCCGTGAGCTACTTCACGTGCTGGTTAGGCGGCGGCGCCCCGCCGCAAAGAACTGGATTGGTACGTTGTCGTGCGGTTTTGCGGATATGGGGCGCGGGGGTGCAGAGAAAGGAAGGTCAACAGACTGGGTGCACGCATGGCGGCTTGCTCTGTTTGGCAGCGGCGCCTTGAGGTGGAGCCCGCAGTCCTGCGGGCTACGCCGCCAGTCCTGGCGGCGGATGGCCTTTCGAAACCCCGTACA
>JAIMAR010000267.1 GCA_023511855.1 Bryobacteraceae bacterium | reverse complement strand
GAGCAGATCCTCGATTTTCGCCCGGTCCTCAGGCTCCGGCCGGTTCCGCAAAGCGGCCTCGAGTTCCTTGCGCGCCTCGGCACGGTCTCCTTTCTGCAACAACGCCATGCCCCGGTGGTAGCGATATGTCGGGTTAGAGGGGTACTTGGCCACCAGTTCGTCGTAGATGGTTAGCGCGTTGGCGGTTAACTGCCTCTTGATATAAATCCACCCCAGCGTGTCAGCAACTTCCGGCACTCCGGGCAGCTTGAGCCTCGCCCTCTGCGCGTAGGTCAGGGCCAGCTCCAGGTCGCCGCCATTCTCCGCCATAACGTAGGCCAAGTTATTCAGAGCGATGGCATTGTCAGGTTGCAAGCGCAGAATGTCTTGGTAGTGTTGCCGGGCTTCGTTCGCCCGGCCCGTCATGTGGAGAAGCAGCGCCAGCCACACGTGTACATCCGCATTGTCCGGCTGAAGCTGCCGGGCTCGGCGGAAATGCTCAATGGCGGCATGGAGATCTCCTTTGCGCCGGAACGTTTCACCAAGCCGGATCTGGAGATCAGCCGAAGTTGGTTCGGAGCTCGCCATGGTCTTCAGAATGGCGATGGCGGCGTCATATTGCCCGCTCAGAGTGTGCACATTGCTGAGAGCCAGCCGGAGGTCCCGCCGCGATGGATTCCGCTCCAGCTCCGCTTCCAGCAAAGCCTGGGCCTTGGAAAACTCAGATTGTCCTGTGTACGCCTCCGCCAAACCCAGCGTGCACAACGGTTGCCCCGGAAAACGGCTCAAACATTGCTCGAAAACTTTCGCCGCCGCGTCAAAACGCCGGCTGTTGACTTCGAGCAGCCCCAGGCTGATCAGCGGAGCCGGCGAAGACGCAGACATGCGGCCGGCTTCCAGAATCGAGGCCCGAGCTTCCTCGGTTCTTCCCAATCCTTCCAGCGCTTGGGATCGCAACATGCGCGCGGTGAATTCTTCGGGCGATTGCGCCAGAATGCGGTCGGCCAGCGCCAGGGCAGCCGCGTATTCTCTCCTCCTCAGATGCAGTTCGCACAAGGCCAGCCGCGGCGGCAAGTAATCCGCCTGGAGCTTGGCCGACGCCTCGAATTGAATCTGCGCCTGCTCCAAGTCTCCCCGCAGGAACAACGCCCGCCCCAAGTTGTATCGAACCACAGGATTGTTGGGCAACTTCCGCACGGACTCTTGCAGCTCCGATACGGCTTGCTGAACTTGTGCCGGCGAGCCGGACTCAAGCCTCAGACTGGCGCGCAGCGCCTGCGCCACCGGATCGCGAGGAAAGCGTTTCAGAATTTCCTGATCCAGCAGCGCCGCTGCCTGATCCCGCTTCCCCTGCGCCACGAGCGCATCGGCGATCTTCCGCTGAAAGTGAAGCCATTGTTCACTGCTGCCCTCCAATCCGGCTCGATAGTACTCGATTGCTTTGTCGAACTGCTGGTGCAGCATGTAGAAGTCCCCGGCTCGATCACGCCCGTCCCGAAACGTCTCCCGGTCCGCCACCAGCCGGTCGATGACCTGCTGCGCTTGCCTGGGCCGGTTCGTCTGCAAGTAATGTGCCGCTAGCTGCAAGCGGAAATCGGCGTTCTTGGGATTGTTGTCAACCTTGAGCTGGCGGACCCGGTCGGCTTCGCTCAGCAGCCCCTGCCGCATGTAATGGCCATAGAGCACATCGTAGATCGGCGCAAAATCCCGGTTCCGCTGGATCACCTCCATCGAGATCCGAACCGCCTCCTCAAACCACGGTCTCGCCGCTTCCGCCCCGCGCTGCGCAAGCAGCGTCTCGCCTTTGGCCATCAACGCTTGCGCCAGAGCCAGAACCAACGGCGGATCGCGCGGGCGCAGCCGGTCTGCTTGCCGGAATTTCTCGATCGCCTCATCGAGCCCGCCGTCCTTCCACGCAATGTGCGCCTCCAGTCTCAAGCGGTCGAACGCCGTCAACCGCGGATTCTTCAGCAGCGAAGCCAGTTCCTCGCGAATTGGGCTTTCCCGGCGCGTGTCGAGCAGAAACTGAGCGAGGTATAAGTCCGCCAGACGGTTCGACGCCTGCGCGCGCACAGGGCCCTCCGGCAGCAGTTCGAAGGCCCGGTGAAACTGCCGCAACGCCATCCCCGGCTGCTTCAGCTTGAGCGAAGTCAGCCCCAGCCGGTAGTACGCCTCCCCGTAGCGGGCATCCTTGCGGAGCGCGCTCCGGTACATAATCGAGGCTTCCCGGTACTTCCCCCTTTCGAAGTAACGGTTTCCGCTCTCCAGATACTTCCTCTTCACGACGTTCGGATCGCGGTTGCATGCCTGCGTCCATGTCAGCAGTGCAATCAGCAATACTCCCCAGCCCAATCTCATCCGTCGCTCCGCGTTGCCATTGTACAACACGCCGGGCATCGCTCCGCTGCCTTCCCGCTCGACAGCCATGCCCGCGGCTGCGCTATCCTGAAACAGAGGGGAGCGCGGCGGGACTCGCTCCAGCCGTGGAACGGAAATGAGATTTCTGGCTTGGATCCTATCGCTGACGGCCGCGGTTTCTTTGGTCGGACAAACGGCCTTGCCCAACGAAGAGCGAATCCGCAAGCTGGAGAACTCGCTCCTCGCCCCATGCTGCTGGGCCGAGCCCATCGCGCAGCACCGCAGCGACGTCGCCCTCCAAATGAAACGGGAGATTGAGGACTTTGTGAGACAGGGCAAGACCGACCGCGAGATTCTCGACTTCTACAAGCAGAAATACGGCGCCCGCGTCTTGGTCGAGCCCGAAGGCGCCCTCTGGTGGTGGATGCACGTGGTGCCGTTCGCCGTGCTCGCGGCGAGCTTGGCCGTGGTGGGCCTTGTGCTACGCCGCTGGCTCAGGCCGCTTCCCGCATCATAGCCAGGATGTCCGCCTCCACCTCCTGTGCGGTGGGCGCAAGCTGTGCGTCCCCAAAGATCTGCATGAGCCCCGAGGGCAACAGCGTGGCCA
Organism: Bryobacteraceae bacterium; assembly: GCA_023511855.1. Taxonomy (GTDB): domain Bacteria; phylum Acidobacteriota; class Terriglobia; order Bryobacterales; family Bryobacteraceae; genus JAIMAR01. Next base: position 1,668 of record JAIMAR010000267.1, on the reverse strand, counting down.
GCTTGTAGCCCCCCTCCGCGCGGTATACCGAGATGCGGCAAGGAAGCGCGGCCGATACGGCGCCGTTGGCCTCCAGAACCCGTTTAGCTTGATGCGGATTACAAATCTCGTAAATCAAACACTCTCCGTCGAAGGCCACGCCCTTGTTAGCCATGGTCTCTTTCAGATTGTGGACCGCGATCACGCCGAACTTATGCCGCGCCGCCGCTTCCCGCAGATCGCGGTCGATCGCCTCCAGACTCTTCTGGGACCTCAGCTCGAACAACATGGCTTTCCCCTCCTGTTTTCACCCCGTAACTGTCAGCACCGGGCACGGCGCGTGCCGCACTACGCGCACGCTGGTGGTCCCGATCACCGAGCTGTCAAAAAACCGGCGCCGCCTGGCGCCCATCACCAATAGGTCGCAGTCGGCCGCCCCCGCATGGTGGATGATCTCATGCGCGGCCTCCCCTTCCCTGGTTTCCTCCCGCAGCGAACACATCGCCCGCGCCTCACCCGGAACCCATGAACACAAATCCGCAATCGCCCCTTCCGCGCCGGCCTCCTTCACATGAAGCACCGTCAAATGGGCCTGAAAACACTGCGCCATCCGGACCGCCACTTCCAGCGCACGGCGCGAAACTTCGGTGTTGTTTACCGGACACAGAATGCGTCGGAGCTGCGGGAAGTGCTCCACCGCCGCCGCCCGCGGATGAACCGTTAGGACCGGCACGGGACTGGCCCGCAAGATCCGCTCGGTCACCGAGCCCAGCATCAGCCGGTTAAACCCGCTCCGCCCGTGCGTCCCCATGGCAATCAGGTCCGCCCCGGTCTCCTGGGCGGCCGCCAGTATGCCCTCCACCGGCAGCGCCTTCACCACCTTGACCTCAGCGGACACTTCGCCCGCATGTTCGGCGGCGAATTCCTTGAGCCTCTGCTCCGCCTGCCGTTCGGCATCCGCAAGCTGCCGTTGAATCTCCTCCAAGCGGTTCTGCGTGAAATAGGGCGGCGGCAAGAACGGGTCCGCGTAGACGGCGGTCAGCTTCGCCTGTGAACAACGGGCCAGCGCCCCGGCGAGCCGTAAGCCGAGCGCCGAGGTGTCGCTGAAGTCCACCGGGCTGAGGATGTGCCGGAAGCCTTCCGGGTGCATGAGTCTCGACCTCCGCCATTATGATTCAGTTTCAAGCCGGATGGTGACGAATCCGGGAACCGGATGCAAATCCCCTCCGTACTTGCTGGTGTAAGATCAAAGCGTCTTGGAGGACCCATGAAAGACCACGTCCGAATCCTGGGCTGGCTAAACATCGCACTGGGCGCCTTGGGTCTGCTAGGCGCCATCATCGTGTTCTTCGTCTTCGGCGGCATCGCCGGCATCGTCGGCATCGCCGCCCACGACGACCCCGATGCCGTACGGGTGGCTATCCCCGTGCTGGGAGTGCTCGGCACGGTGATCCCCTTAATCATCGGCTTGCTCTCCCTGCCCGGGATCGTGGTGGGCTGGGGACTGATCCGCTTTCAGAGCTGGGCCCGCATCCTGGGCATCATCCTGTCCGCTCTGAACCTGTTGCACGTCCCGTTGGGCACCCTGCTCGGCATTTATGGCCTTTGGGTCCTCTTGCAGCCGGAAACCGAGAGGCTCTTCGCGCCGCCCGCAGCGGCCCCTCACGCCTGACGGACCAAGTGCTCCTT
>JAIMAR010000027.1 GCA_023511855.1 Bryobacteraceae bacterium | reverse complement strand
GTATACATTCCACTCGTCTCATCGTACACAATGGGAACGACCATCTTCCCCGTGAGATCTCCGCCCAGTATGAGCGCGTCAGCCTGCAGGTGCTTTGCGCAGCTGAGGAACTTCCGAAAACACACGTCGGACCCGTGGATATCCGTACTGAAAAAGATCCGCTTCATATCATCTGGCCCCACTTCCGTTTGAAAATTCCCGAACGTCGACTGGAGCTCTGGTCTGCGCCGAATGAAGTCCAGCGAAAACCACCGACAGGGAGTGAATGACGTCACTGGCCGGGATTGCGGCGTGGCCCGGTAAACCCCGGAATCCTTGCCATCCACGAAGCCCTTCCAGCCCACCGCCTTCAGGTACGGGAATTTCAAATAAGACCAGGGCTCGACGCGCTCGGCCACGTGCTGGGTGTATTCGTGGGGGGCGTAGCGGCAAAGCTCCTTGCCATCGGGATCCACCACCCGCACCCAGCCGTCGTAATAGTTGACTCGGTTTTTCTCGTCCACCAGGCCCATCGAGTAGGTCCGGTGAAGATAGGGGCCGTTCAGGATGAGATCGACGTACTCCTTGTTAGACAGCACCACGTCGTGGAAGAGCTTCAGCGTGAACTTGCCGAACTCAACCATGAACCGGCAGATCTCTTCCAGCCGCGCACGTTCCTCCGCATTGATGCCCTTGCTCATGCCGCCGGGGATGGCGTTCACCGGATTGACGGGCTTGCCGCCGAATATAGCCGCCGCCTCGTGGCCCCAGGCGCGGCATTGTAGAACCTGTCCGGCGATGGCCGGCCCAACTTTGGCCACCAGCCCCAGCAGGTTGCGCGTGGCCGGGTCGCTCGTGGGGCCAAGAACGAAATCCGGCGCGGCCAGGGCGTAAAAGTGCGTCGCGTGATCGGTGACGTAGAAAATGTTGTACTGAAGTTCGCGCAGCAGCCGCGCCGTCAGCGGCAACTCGGCTTTATAAACCGCGTCGCAGGCCTTGGCGCTGGCCATCAGATGCGCTTCCGGACAAACGCCGCAAATCCGCGGCGTGATGCGCGGCATCTCCTCCACCGGCCGCCCTTCGCAGAACTTCTCAAAACCGCGCAGCTCAGGCACCTGGAAGTAGCACTCCGCCACCTCCCCTTCCTGGTCCAGAAAGATGTCGATCTTGCCGTGGCCTTCCAGCCGGGTGATCGGATCGACGCTCACGCGGCGATAAGCTTTGGTGGCCTCGCTTGCAACGGTGCTCATGACTGCCCTCCCTGTGCGTGAATCTTCAACATTCCGCTCGCCGTGGTGAAGCGATAGAAGCGGCCCGTGGGGTCGGTGATCTGGGAAATCAGCTCCTGCGCCCGCTCTTCGGTAGTGGCGTCCAGCAGGCCGCCCAAGGCGCCGATGATCGCCGCGCCCTGGTCCTCCACGGCCGCCGCCGGGCCGTAGCAGCCCTCGCAAGGCATGCCGCCCTTGATGCACAGAGCCCCACAGCCGCTCCGTGTCGCCGGCCCCATGCACAACAGGCCCTGCTCCAGAAGGCACCAGCCCGGCTCCGGCCGGTACTCGTGGTGCCGCCGGAATTGCGTGATCTTGACCTCACGCTTCTCCAGCGGGCATTCATCGCAGACGGTCTTCTGGCCGCAGCCGACGCGGACGTGCTGGTTTCGCGCCGGCACCGCGCCGCTCACCACCGCCTGAATCGTCTCCCAGACCCGGTCCGCCTGCGGCGGGCATCCGGGCAATTCGTAATCCACCTCCACGATGTCCCGCAGCCGCAGAACCGCCGGATAGAAGACCGGGATATGCACCGTCCCGAAAGGAGTTTCGAAGTTGGGCTGGGGTTCTACTCCTTCCGGGTTGTCGATGGAAGGATTGTCGTGATAGACCCGCTGGAAAATCGCCTTCGGGCTCTTGTAGTTAGCCAGCGCCGGTATGCCGCCCTCGCAGGCGCAGGCCCCGTAGGCTACCAGCGTCTTGCTTTTCTGCCGCAGCAGGCGGGCTAGCTCCTCCTGCTCGCTGTTGCGGACGCTACCGTTATAGAAGCACACATCTAGGTAGCCGTCGGGGTAAGCCGCTACGTCCTTGTACTTGAAATCCGCCGCGCAGGGCCAAAAGGCCACGTCCGCCACTTGAGCAAGGTCCAAAATACGCGCCCCGATTTCCAATAGGGAAATGTCGCAGCCGCCGCAAGAGGCGGCCCAGTACATGCCGACCTTCAGCTTTCCGTTCGTGCTCATTTGTGATTACTCCCCCATGGCGGCAGGTCTGCTCCGTGGCCCACGCCGCGCTCTCGCATGCGCTCGGGCCAGTTCAAAGGTCCCAGCGCTCGGACCTGCTCGGTCATCTCCGTGACGAGGCGGGCGAACTTCTCCCCTTCGGCCGCGCTTACCCAGTCGTGCCGGAAACGCTCCGGCTCGATGCCGTAGTCCTCCAGCACCCGGCGCAACAGGGGCATGCGGGCCATCGTCTTGTGGTTCCCGTTGATGTAGTGACAATCCCCCAAGTGGCAGCCCAGCACCATCACTCCGTCGGCGCCGTTGGCGAACGCCATCGTCACCAGCTCCGGGTCAATGCGGCCCGAGCACATCACCTTCACGATGTCCACGTTGGGGGCGTACTTCATGCGCGCCGTGCCGGCGCCGTCGGCGCCGGTGTAGGAGCACCAGTAGCACAGAAACCCCACAATCCGCGGCTCCCACTTCTGGCCGGCGCCGGCCCTGTCCGGTTTGGTTTCAGTCGTTGTCATGAATCCTCCTAATCGGCCGCGGCGGCCAGAGCCGGCTCCTGGAGCAAGGCCAGGACTTCGGCCTTCACCTGCGCGTCTTCAAAGCCGGCTTGCTGAATGGCGTTGGACGGGCAGGTGGCGGCGCACGCACCGCAGCCCATGCATAGCGCCTGGTTGATCTGCGCCACCCCGCGCTCCTCATTGCGGCTGATGGCCTGGAAGGGGCACACCGTCAGGCAAACCTTGCAGCCGCTGCACAGCTCCTCCTGGACTTGCGCGACGAACGGGTCGAGCTCGATGATCCCCGTCTTGATCATCGAGGCCGCTTTGGCCGCCGCAGCCGCGGCAGCCGCCGTCGATTCCCCGATGTCCATCGGGCCCTGAACCGTCCCCGACAGGAACAGCCCGCTGGCCGCCATCTCCACGGGCCGCAGCTTGGGATGAACCTCCATCAAAAACCGGTCTGCGCCCACCGAGCACCGATACAGATCCACCAGCTTGCTCATGTCCCGCGCCACCAGGCCTTGGGCCAGAACCAATGCATCCAGCGGCACCTCCAGCTCTTCGCCGAATGTCAGCCGGTCATAGGTGCGCACCACCAGCGGCGCCTGCCCCTTAGGATCCGCGTCCACCCGCGGCGGTCGCAGGGGATCAAAACGAATGAACACGACGCCTTTCTGAGAGACCTCGTCGTAGTAGTCCTCGTGCTTGCGCCCGTAAGTCCGGATGTCCTCGTGGAAGTCGTAAATCTGCATCTCGGGGTACCGCTCTTTGAGCTCCGCGGCCGTGTGCACGCTGGTGGTGCAGCATACCCGGCTGCAATACTCGTTGATCCGGCCGTCCCGCATCGGCTTGTGAATTCCCTTGCGCTGGAGGCTCCCCACGCAATGCATGAAGCCGATCCGCCGGACTTCGTGGCCGTTCACGAGCAGGCGGCCGCGGGTCGGTCCCTCCGGATCCAGCAGCCGGTTGAGCTGGTGTAGCGTAATGACCTCCGGGAATACCCCGTAGCCGTACTCCCCATGCCGCACCGGGTAGGTATTCAGCCCCACCGCGATCACAATGACCCCGGACTGGATCTCCACCAGGCGCGGCTGCTCGTCGAGCTGGATCCCCTTGCCCCCGGCCACCTCAAAACAAACCCCGCACTTGGTGCACGCCTTCCAGTCAATCGCCGGCACCGGCGGGTAGCAGCCCTCATAAGGCATGTAGATGGCTTTGCGCTTGCTCAACCCCAAATTGAAGGTGTCCAGCGTTTCTTCCGGACACGCCTCGATCACCTCCTTGGGATTGGTGCATTCGGAGGTCACCCCCCGCGGCAGGATGCGGATCGTGGTCCGAAAGTCGCCGACGAAGCCGGTGGAGTTCTCAAGCTGGGCGTTGGTGTAGACCGTCACCTTCGGGCTGGAAGTAACCTCCTCGATGAGAGCCCCAATGACCTCCCGCGCCCGCTTGCCCGTGGGATAGATGCGGTGCAGCGACGCCAGCCGCCCCCCCAGGAATGGGCTCGATTCGATGAGCGTGACCTCGATACCCCGCTGCGCCAGGTCGCGCGCCGTGGTCAGTCCCGCGACGCCCCCGCCGATAATCAAAGCGGAAGGCCGGATGGGGATCCGCCGCCGCTGCAACGGACGCAGATACCGCGCCCGCGTGGCTGCCGCCCGCACCAGACGGCCGGCCTTTTGCGTCGCCAGCTCCTTGTCCGCGATCACCCAGGAAACTTGTTCCCGAATGTTGCAGTGCTCGAACAGGTATTCGTTCAAGCCCGCCCGTGCCACCGCCCGCCGGAACGTGGTCTCATGCAAACTCGGCGAACAGGCCGCCACAATGACCCGGTTCAGCTTCTGCTCCCGGATCTTTTCCTCGATCAGCCCCTGCCCAGGGTCCGAACAACAGAACATGTGGGTCATCGAGCAAACCACACCCGGCAGCCGCGCAGTCTCCTCCGCCACGCGCTCGACGTCCACAATGTCGGAAATGTTTCCGCCGCAGTGGCAAATGAACACGCCGATCCGGGGAGACTCGGCCGCACCGCCGTTCCCCCCTTGATTCACGCTCCGCTCAGATTCCATCGGCTCTACTCCTTGTCAAACCGGCTTCCCGCGCAGCCTGCTCTTTCCTCACCACGCCTGGGAATGGCCAAACCACCCCCGCGGCAGCTTACAACTCTGCGTGATGAACCCCGTGCGGTTCCCCCGCAAGCACAAGGCATTCTCAAGGCTTGCTTTCCGGGGTTATCTGCACTCCTTGCTGGTCCGGGCTCAATCATCTTGCTAACCCGCTGGCCTGCGTGTCCGCCGCAGCTCAGGGTTACGATCGCCCGGCCGTTGCCAGGCTGCAACCACACCCAATTATATTCAAGATTTTCAGACCTGAAAAGGTTTTATGCGAAATTTTGCATCGTTTTCTCGCAAGAGCCTGAATTGCATCCATTCCTCTGGCCAATGCTGCCCTTTGCAGGCGCTAGCGATAAATCAGAGTCCCAATCTCCTGTGCGATTGATGCACTGCATGATTCACGGGATTGCCGATCACTGGCAATGCGGAGTGGCTTATGCGTTGTTAAATTCAGCATCGACCGCTGATAATTCCAGCATGGAGTCAGCAATCGGCTGAATTTAGGGGCCGCTGTGAAGCCAAAGGGTGGAACGCGGCGGGGAAATGGGCAGGCTTTGGGCCGCGCCGCAGGAGTCTAGGCGCCGATGGCGCTGCGGACCGCCTCGGCGACAAACTCGGCGTGGCGGTCCACCAGCTCCTGCTCTTCGGCCTCGACCATGACCCGGGCCAGAAGCTCCGTGCCCGAGTAGCGCAGAAGGATCCGTCCCCGGCCGCTGAGCTCGCGCTCGGCGGACTCGAGCGCGCGCTTCACTTCCGGGATCTCATCCAAAGGCGGGCGGGAGCGGACCCGCACATTGACAAGCCGTTGTGGATAGCGCTCCAGGCCGGCAACGCTCTCATCCAGATTCAAACCATCCTCGATGAGAGCTTCGAAGACACGCAAGGCAGTCAGCAGGCCGTCGCCCGTGGTGGCGAACTCATGGAAGATGACATGTCCGGACTGCTCCCCGCCCAGTGCGATCCCCTGCCGCAGCATCTCCTCCAGCACATAGCGGTCGCCGACCGGCGCGCGGAACATGGCAATGCCCTCCCGCTCCAGGGCTTTTTCCAAACCCAGGTTCGACATCACGGTGGCCACCACCGCCGGCTTGCCGCCAGGTCCCGGCAGCCGCCCCCGCCGGGCCAGATAGCGCGCAGTCACAAGAAGGATGCCGTCTCCGTCGACAATCTGGCCAGAAGGAGAGACAAGAATGCACCGGTCGGCGTCGCCGTCGAGCGCCACGCCCGCGTTGGCCCGGCTGGCTCGCACAAGCCGGCGCAGCGCCTCCACGTGAAGTGTGCCGCACTCTTGGTTGATATTCCGTCCGTCCGGCTCGCAGCCGATCGCCTCCACCGCCGCCCCCAGCCGCTCGAACAACGCAGGAGCGAGCGGGGATGCGGCCCCGTGGGCGCAGTCCAGGGCAATCCGCCACCCCTCCAGACGGTAAGGGAAAGTGGAAACAAGATAATCCAGGTACGCCTTGTCCAAGCTGGGATCCTCGGCGAGCTCCGCGCAGACGGGATCGGGTCGCTGCGCCGATAAAGCGAAAATGCGCTCTTCCAAGGCCTCTTCGATCGGATCCGGCAGCTTGTACCCGGAATGGTCGAAAACCTTTATCCCATTGTCCTGGAAAGGGTTATGGGATGCAGAAATCATCACCCCGGCAACGAAAGCATCCGTCCGGGTTAAGTAGGCCACCCCGGGGGTCGTAATGACTCCGGCGAACCGCACCCGGGCGCCCTCCGCAGCCAACCCACCGGCCAGATGGCCTGCCAGCGCCGGACCCGATTCCCGCGTGTCCACTCCCACGACGACCTCGGGTTCCGAGTTCGCTGCCGCCAGAAACCGGCCCAGCGCCGCGCCCACGCAATACACCGTCACAGGATCCAGGGGGAACTCTCCTGCTACCCCCCGGATGCCATCGGTCCCGAAGAGTTTCCTCGCCATTCAACGGTCTCCCACCACCCGGGTCTTGGCGGTTTCCACCAGAACATCCACCTGGGGGGCGTCTTCAAACCGGACTTGCGGGTCATCAAGAAAGACATTGACTCGAAATACCCTTTCTCCGGTCACTCCTGCCAGGTCGATGAGGTCCGTCTCCGCCCATGCCGCCCGCCGGACGTGGCTTTCGGGACCCACCACCCGGAGCTTGCCGGGCGAGATCTCCTGTCGCCGCAAGAAGTACCCCCCGAAGCCGTCGTTGGCGAAGCGCGCCCGGACCGGAATCGTGGCCGTGATTCGTCGCTCGAAATACAGGCGGATTTGGGACGGGACCGCCCGCCGCAAGGTCAGCCCGCGCGGCAGCCGGACATTCTCGCGCGACAAGGCGAACGTCCGCTCCCCGGGCTGGGACACGGAGCTGAGATTCAACACCACCGCCACCGAAGACAGGTGCTGCTGATCCAGCAACGACGGCGGCCCTTGAAGCTCCAGGGACACTCTTTCCGGGCGTTCGGAGCTGATCTCCAGATCCGCCGGAGCCCCTGTCAGCAGCAGGGGAGCCGAGACGCTGGCTTCATACAACGGCTCACCTACGACCGCGTACCACAATACGACCGCGATGGCCACCGAGAGCAGCTTCCAGCCGAGGTTGTGCAGCAACAGCCGCTTCATCGCTCTTGCCCCCCTCGCGCGGCTGGCAGCGAGTGCCGCCGGGCCAGTTCGGGCTTCAGGCCGGCCCGGCGCCCAAAGTGCCGTGCCATGCGTTCGTCGAGCCGCTGCAAGGTCACATTCTGCTCGATCTCGCCGAAGGCCGCCACGGAAATCTGACCCGTCTCTTCAGAGACCACGACCGCCAGACAGTCGCTCTCCTCGGTTATGCCGATCGCGGCGCGGTGCCGCGTCCCCAGCGTCCGGGCCAGGGTCGGATTCATGCTGAGCGGCAGGAAACATGCCGCCGCCGCGATCTTGTCGTTCTGGACAATCACCGCCCCATCGTGGAGCTGGCCGCCCGGCTGGAAAATGGACAACAACAGGTCGCGCGACAGGTGGGCGTCCAGCTTGACTCCGCTCTCGATGAAGGTGCGCAGACCGGTGTCCCGCTCCAGAACAATCAGGGCGCCGGTCTTGCTTTGCGCCAGCCGGCTCACCGCCAGCAGGATCTCGTCGGCGGACTCCAGGCGCTGGAGACGGCTCCCAAACCCCAGCCACCGCCGGCGGCCGATGCGCATCAGCGCGCCCCGGATCTCGGATTGGAACAGAACAATCAGGGCGAAGGCGGTGTAGGGCACCACCATCGCCAGGATCCCGCGCAGTAGCTCTAGCCCGGCGAGAATCGCGACGAAGTAGGCTCCCAATACCACCCCAACGCCGGCCAGCACCTGCACCGCCCTCCGCCCGCGGATCAGCACGATCAACTGGTAGATCAGCACGGCCACCAGGAGGATATCCAGCACAGAACTCAGGCTGAGCTTGGAAACCGCAGCCTGCAATGGCGGCATACTTGGAAACATGAGCGGGTCGGGCCTCAGCCCGAGTTTCTATCTTAACTCCCTTCCTGCAACCGGCATAGTCTCCAGCTCGTCTAACCATTAGCGAAAGTGGGCTGGGTTGCCCGGCGCATTGCTCCAAGCCAGGAGGGTTTCGGAAATGAAGACTAAGCTCGTGTTGCCGCTGTTGATACCGTTGCTGCTCTTGGCCTCCGCATCCGCAGTGGCCAATACCAAAGCCAAGGATCCCATGCGTGACCCGTCCGCCATCGGCTCACGGAATGTGGCCAAAGGGCTGAATCTCTACTCGCTGGAAAAGGAGATCGAATTGGGCCGCCAACTGGCCCAGGAAGTCGAGAAGAACGCCAAGATTGTGGACGATCCGGTTGTATCCGAATACGTCAACCGCATTGCGCAGAATATCGCTCGCCACTCGGACGTGAAGGTGCCGGTTACAACCAAGGTGATCGATGACGACGAAGTCAACGCCTTCGCCCTCCCGGGCGGCTATCTGTTTGTCAACACCGGCCTGATTCGCCGCGCCGGCAGCGAGGCGGAGCTGGCCGGCGTCATCGCCCATGAGCTGGCCCATGTGGCCGCCCGCCATGGCACAAGGCAGGCCTCCCGCGGCCAGGTGGCGAGCTGGGCCACCTTGCCGCTGATCTTCATGGGCGGCTGGGCGGGCTACGGCCTCCAGCAGGCGGCGAACTTCGGCATCCCGCTGACCTTCCTCAAGTTCTCCCGGGATTTCGAGCGGGAGGCTGACCTGCTCGCGGTCCAATACCTTTATGCCGCCGGATACGACCCCGTAGCCTACGTGGACTTCTTCGAGAAGATCCAGGCTCTGGAGAAGACCCGGCCTGGCCTGCTCTCCGAGCTGATCCGCTCGCATCCTTCGACGGACAACCGCATCCGGGAGGCGCAGCGCAACATCCAGGAGATCCTGCCGCCCCGGCCGGACTACGTGGTCACCACTTCTGAGTTTGCCCAAGTCCACGAGCGGCTGGAGAAGCTCATGGCCATGCGCAAGCCCGCTGCGGGCGATCCCAACAAGCCGACCTTGCGCCGCTCGCCCGGCTCCGAAAAGCCCGCCGAGCCTTCCGGCGGCAAGACCGACGACGCTGACGACCGGCCGACTTTGAAGCGGTCTAGCTAACGCCAGCTCAAGCTGGAATCACCGGGGGCTGCCTTGCAGACAGCCCCCAATTTGCTTCTCGGAAAAAATCGCGTGCTCCAGCGGCGAGGCCGTGTGACGGCGCCTGTGATATTCTGAGGAGCGTTGGGGGAGTTCGATGTCGGGGAGGGCCGACGACACCACGCATGCGGCGGCCGTTGCGCGCTTGGGCGCTGCGTCCAGACACGAGGCGGAGATCCTCGCCCACCTGGATGAAATCGTCAACGGAGAAGCGTTCAAAGGAAGTCCCCGAAGCCAATCGTTCCTGCGATACGTGGTGGAGACGTCGCTGCATGGCGATCCGGCAGACCTGAGAGAACGCTGCATCGGCGCCGCGCTGTTCGGAAGGGCGCCGGATTACGACACCGCCGAGGACGCCATTGTTCGGGTCACCGCCAGTGATGTTCGGAAGCGGTTGCTCCAGCACTACGGAAAAGAAGGAGCACAGGCCAAGGTGCGCATCGGCCTGCCGCCCGGCTCCTATGTGCCGGAGTTCACGTTCCAAACGCCGCATGCCGGCAGCCCGGCCGCTTCCCATATGGCTCAAGGCCCCGGCCACAGTCCCGCCCAGGATGAGATCCGGCTGCCAGCCCGCCCCAAGCGGAAGCTTCAGTTCGCCGTGGCCGTTTCTTTGGTGGCAATGGCCGTCTTGGCCCTGTCATGGAAATGGGTTCCCTGGGCGCGCTCGCTGGGCGCCGCCCGCAGTGAGAGCCTGATCGAGGCGGCCTTTCGGAACGCTCCATCCCTTCAGGTCGTAGTCGCCGACGACACACTGGTTCTCATCCAAGTGCTGCTGGGCCGGCGTTTCTCGCTGGAAGAATATGAGAACCTCTCCTACCTCCGCCAGCCTGAGCTGGTGCAACAGAAGGAGCTCCAACGCTTTTGGGCCAGCCTCTCCACCCGCCAGCTCACCAATATTGGCGACCTTCAGAACGCCAGCCGCCTCGTTGAAATGCTGCGCGCCAGGAAGTGGGACGTCAGCGTCCGGCACGCCCGCCAAATGCACGCCCGGGCGTTCCGTTCGGGCAACTATATCATCCTGGGAAGTTCTGTCTCCAACCCATGGGCCGCGCTCTTCCCCGTCCGGGGCGCAAACTTCCCCTTCGGCGAACTGCCTCCTCCCGGCTTGCCGGAAATTATCCTGAACCGCCGGCCGCTGCCGGGCGAGCCGCCACAGTTTGTGGTCCACAAAGACCCTGAGACAGGGCGCAAGATCACCTACGCGCGGGTTGTCCTGACCGACAACCTGACCCAGACTGGGCGCGTGCTCCTGGTGGAGGGCCAGTCGATGTCCGCCACCGAAATGGCGGGGCAGTTTCTGCTCCGTGATGGAGCCGCCCCCTCCATCCGTAGGTTGCTCATGTTGCCCTCGAGCGGTCCCTTGCCCAATCTGGAAATGGTGCTGAAGGTCGCCGAACAGAACGAGATCGGCGAGCAAGTCGATCTGGCCGCGGTGCGCCTGATCCCGCGCCGCCGGGCGGCTCTGTAGCACGCGCTTACTCCGCCGCTGAGGGCGGCCATGTGGCGGGCGAAGCCCCGAAGCTTTGATTCGGGCGGCTGCCCATCACAAACTCTAGCCGGCCCCCGGAGGCGATGTCCCGGTGATGGAACCACACCTTTTCATAGAGCTTCCCGTTGAGCTTGACCGATTGGATGTAGACATCCGAAGCCGAAGCCCGCTTAGCCCGGATCACCAGCCGCTTTCCCGCGCCCAGCTCGATCACGGCTTCGTCGAACAGCGGGCTTCCGAAGACATAGCGGCCGCTGGCCGGATTCACGGCGTAGAACCCCAACGCACTCATGACATACCAAGCCGACATCTGGCCGCAATCTTCATTGCCTGAAAGACCGTCGGGCTGGTTGTCGTATTGTGTGTCCAGGATTTGGCGCACGCGCTGCTGACTCTTGTGGGCCGCGCCTGCGTAGTCATAAAGGTAGGCGACGTGGTGGCTCGGCTCATTGCCGTGGGCGTACATGCCGATCAGCCCGGTCATGTCCAAGGGAACCTCCCCTTTGATCTCGGTCTTCACTTCAAAAAGTTGGTCGAGCTTCCGGATGAACGCCTCCCTGGAGCCAAGCAGCTCGATGTACGCCTCGGGCGCATGCTGGGCGGCCCAGGTGCCTTGCCAAGAATTCGATTCGGTGAAGTCGCGCCACTTCTGCGATGTGCCGGTCGCCGTGGGATCGAACGGCTCAGCCCAAGCCCCGGCTTCCAAGCGGGGACGGATGAACCCGCTAGTTCTGTCGAACAGGTTCTCGAAATTCAACGACTGCGCCAGAAGCAGGCGGTAGTCGTCCGTCTTCCCTAGGGCGCGCGCCACCTGAGCCACCGCCCAGGCATCGTAGCTGTATTCGAGCGTGCGGGTGGCTGACTCGGCTACGCGGTCCGAAGGAATGAAACCCAGGCGGCGGAAGAAACCCAGGCCCCTGAAGTCGTCCTCCAGCGCCCTCTTCCTCATCGGGCCGTAAGCCCGCGCATAGTCGATGCCTCGGAAACCCTTGGCCAGCGCCTCAGCAATGACGGAAACCGAGTGATAACCCGTCATCGTCCCGGTCTCCACGCCTTGCAGCGGCCACACCGGCATGCCGGCCGGACTTTCCTCACTCATCCGGATCAGGCAGTTCACCATGTCCGGGACCCGCTCCGCGGCGATCAACGTCAACAGCGGATGCTCCGCCCGATACGTGTCCCACAGCGAGAACGTGCTGTAGTTATGGGCCCCGGCCGGGAGCTGGTGCACGCGCCCGTCCATGCCGCGGTATTGGCCGTCCACATCATCGAACAGGCTCGGGGCCAGCAGGCTGTGATAGAGGGCGGTGTAAAAGATCTCCCGCTGCTTGGGGGTTCCGCCCTGGATGGCGACTCGGGATAGGTGGCGCCTCCAGGACTCGCGGGCGGCGGCCCTTACCGCCTCGAAATCCCAGCCCGCGATCTCCTGATCCAGATTCCGCATCGCTCCCTCGATGCTCACGCCCGAGATGCCCACTTTGACCTGGATCGTTTCACCCTCCGCCGTGGCGTACCGCAGAGCGCACTGCAACGACCTGCCGCTCGCCTCGCGCAGCTCCGGCCCCAACGCCTTCCCGCCCGAATAGAGCGTGGCCTCACGGAAGGGCTTGGAGAACTTCATCGCGAAGTAGATCTGCCTGCCTTTCGCCCATCCGTTGACGGTCCGCCCGCCCACCAGCGTGGCGGAGTCTACGACGCGGAGGCTCGATGACGCCACCCTCCCCGGTCCGCCGTAGCCGTGGGACAGGTCTACGACGAAGTGGCTGCTGTCGCTGGCGGGAAAAGTGTAGCGGTGGATGCCGGCGCGCTCGGTGGCCGTCATTTCTGCGCGGATGCCGTAGTCCTTCAGCATCACCGAGTAATAGCCGGGCTCAGCTTTCTCCTCCCCATGGGAAAAGCGCGAGCGATAGCCCTCCTCCGGCTGCTCCCGGGTCCCGGGTTTGGTCCGGATCGGCCCCGTGCCGGGCATGATGAGCACGTCCAGCATGTCGCCAATCCCGGTGCCGCTCAAGTGGGTGTGGCTGAAACCCATGATGGAGCTGTCTGAGTCGTGGTATCCGGAGCACCAGTCCCAGCCCTCGTTAAAAGTATCCGGCCCCACTGCAACCATTCCGAAGGGTACGGACGCCGCCGGGTGCGTATGCCCGTGTCCGCCGGTCCCAATGAAGGGGTTCACGTAGCGGAGCACGTCGTCCGCGCCAAGCGCCTGCGAAGCGGGCAACCCCGCCCCGGAAATCAACAGTAGTCCAACCGCTCCGCAAAGAAGCAATCTAGTACGCCATGCAATCATGATGAAACCATCCGCACTAACCTTCGTGAGAGCACTGATCAGCACAGGTCCCACTCGGGCAACAGACGGCCGCGCTCGTCTCAGCGGGACTTTCCTTTCCCGGCCGCCGGAGCGGACGCAGGGCGCAACGGCATCGCGGGCGTCGGCAGCCGTTCGCCATGGAACATCCGCGTGATTTCACCCGCCAGCCGGAGATACCAGTCGGAAGGAAGCTCGAAACCGTCGGCATCCAGCGTCAGCCAGAATCCCTGATCCGGCGCCTGACTTCGGCGGGAGACCACCTTCAGAACCGCGGTGCCCTCGTCCACCTCATCGAACATCGCGATTTTCAGCATCTTCGCCCCTGACATCTTGGCGTTGTATGCTTGCCGCCACAAGAACTCCCCGCCGAGCCGTGGGATTTGGTTTTCCTTTGCCGTGCGCCGCAGGTTGTGCCAGGAGAAACCCGGGAAGATCACAGGCATGTACATCTGCTTGTTTTCGGTGGTCTTCTTAAGGTCTGCCTGCACATGTTCCTGGTTCCAGCGGTCGGCGGCTTCGAGCGTGCCGTATCGCCCCACGGTCCACGGCTGGACGATGTCCATCGCTGCATAGACCTCAGCCCAGCCCGGCTCCGGGCGCGCATCATTGGAAAGGATGCGCCAGCGGGATGGAGTTCCGCCCATGTATGTGACACGGTACTTCGGAGCCGCCTTGAACTTGAACCACTCGATCAGTTCCTTGGCCACCTGCGGGTCTGTGGGGGGGTGCCTGGGTTCGTTCAGTCCCATCCCCCAGACCGACAACAGAGGCTTTCCGCCGTGATGCTGGTAGTTGGGATGCGAAGTGACTTTCACTTCGTCCACTAAGTAGGCCCAGTCGTCCTTCAGCATCTGCGCGAAAGTGTCCGGATCGCCGCCCGTGATGTCATACTCAATGGCGAACGTCCGTCCCGACTCGCGGGCGGCCTCCATAATGTTTCTCAGCACCACCTCTCCGTCGGCGCGTTTGGCTGGGATTGTTCCAACAAAACGCTGCACCAGCACGCCGTCCAAGCCGTACTGCCGCATCCACTGAAAGTGGCGCCTCACGGTCTTCGCATTCCGCGAGGAAAACAGGTAGGCCGGCTTGCCGCCAATGGTCATACCGGGGACTTCGCACAGCTCGTCGCGGTCAAACTCGGTCAAATCCGGATAGAGATCCACCGTCAACGTCTCGGGCGAGGGGACGCCGCGGGACCAGTGCGTCCATCTGCCCGAGCCGTCCTCTGGACAGGCAAACCACCCCTGGTAGCCAAGCAAAACCTTGTTGATCAACGTGGAGCGATCAACCCTGTCTGCCGCGCCCAGCGGCCGCGGGGACAAGGCAACCGCCAGCAAGGCGCACGCCATCGACAGCGGCAATCGGGAATGGAAAACGTTGGCTCTCTTCGTCATGTTGTTGGATCTCCTTCTTGTCAAGCTCCCTTGGAAAGTCTGGCCTCATGGTTCGCGGCGATGGCACGCTCTCCGGTCTGATTCACGATAGACACGCCGTTTACGCCCCTGTCCTCGCTGGGGATCTCGTCCGCCTACCCCCGCCAAGACGAAGAGAGGACGCCGGATCGTAGTGTCCGGCGTCCGAACTTGGCAGCCTGGCCTAGAACTCCAGCCTTAGCGCTACCGTCATCGTGCGGTTCCCGCTCTTCGAGGTGATCTGCCCGAAGGTGGAAGAGGTCGTGCTGGCGCTCGGAGAGCCCAGATTCGGGTGATTGAAGACGTTGTACATCTCCGCCCGCATCTGAAGCCGGATGCCTTCCCGGATCGGCTGCCAGCGGCTCATCACCGAATCAAAGCTGATCAGCCCAGGGTTGCGCAGGTTCGGCTCGGTGCGGCTGCCGTTCCCGAACGAATAGGGCGCCGGGTTGGCGAAGGCCGTCGTATCGAACCACTTATTCATGCTCTGCTCGCCCTCCGGAAGCCGCGGGTCCTTCAATCGGTTCGCGTAGCAACCCAGCCCGCTCGTTCCGGACATGGTGCAAGATGCGCTGACCGAGATCGGCGTCCCCGTCTGGAACACCACGATGCCGCTGTTGTCCCAATTGCCGAGAATCCAACTGGCAAATCCGTGGGAAAGATAACGTCTTCCTTTTCCGAACGGGAGCTCGTAAATATAGTTGGCAACAAACCGCTGCGACACGTCGGCTGCGGCAATCGATCTCGACCGGCGCAAGTCGTACGGGTTGATGTAGTTGCTGCCGCCCAAGAAGCGCTCGTTCACGTTGTCGATCAACTTGGCCGCGGTGTAGCTCGCCTGGAACATCAGGCCGCTCGAAAAGGACCGCTCCACTCGCAACGTGAGGCCGTGATAGACGGAGTCGCCCACCGAAGCCCTGAGCTGGCCCACCGAGCCGTACTGGGGAAAAGGCACCAATAGCGTTCCGAGTCGGACCTGCGCGGCGCTCTTCGGTCCGGTGGTAATCTTGCCGTAGAACGGATTTGGCACTAGCTTGTTCAAATCCGTACCCCACGACAAGTACTGCGGAAAAGTCGCGTTCCGCGCGAAGTTATTCCAAATACGCTGACCTCGGCTTCCGATGTAAGCCACTTCCACCAGCATGTTCGACGTGATGTTCCGCTGAATATTGGCGTTCCACATCTGGTTCATAGGCGTGGGCCAGTCCCGCCAGATCGCGTTAATATTGTTTCCCACCAGACTGTTCGGGTAAGGCAACAGCCCTGTGACAAATGGATTGGCCAGCGACGCCCCGGGAACGGGAGTGTTGGGAGCCGCCGGCGGCTGTCCGAAATAGACGCTCGTTGAAACCGAAGATCCACTGCCGAGATCCCCGGGGCTGGACCCAACCCCGCCGCTGCCCGGTGCGTAGAACCAGCCGTAGCCGGCCCGGAACACCGTGTTCGGCAGGAAGGTCCAGGCTAGACCCACTCGCGGCGCCCAGTTGTAGTTCGGATCGCTGGGATAACGTTGCGAGGCGCTCGTCGGAACCAGCATGCCCTTAAGGCCGGTCACCGGCTCCGTCGCCGCCGCATCGAAGTAGGCAAGCTGGTTGTAGCGCTCCTTGAACGGTGTCTGGTATTCAAACCGGATGCCGAGGTTCAACGTCAGCGAGCGGAGGACCTTCCAGTCATCCTGAAGGTACCAGTTCTGACTGGGCTGGATCAGCGCCAAAGAAGGTCCGACGGTGAACTGCCCGCTATCCGGCACCCCGAGCATCGCGCTGGCCAAACCGTAGCCCGCCGTCGAGGAGGAGGACGCCGGATCCGGTCCTTGCGTATAAGCCCGGCCGAATCCGAACAATCCTGCCGGGTAGTCCGGGCGGAAGGTGTTGAACTGGCACAGCAAGAACATAAAGCCTGTCTTGATCGCGTGGGAGCGGGTTAGCCAAGTCATGTGCGCTTGCGCCTCGGGGGTGCTTTCCGCATCGATATTGTGCGAAGCGCGGTCCGGCCCGATCGCCGTGAAGTCCGTGATGTTGAACCTCGGGAAGCGCGGAGCACCCGAGGCCGCCAACAGATACTTCGGCAAGCCGAGACTTGTGAAGTCGAATCCTACGCTCAAGGGCGTGAGCTTGGTCACCGACCTCGTATAGCCAAGGCGGAATTCTCCGAACAGATTGGGCGCGAAGGTATGCGCATCGCTGAGGGCATATGTGTAAGCGATCGAATCCTGGTTCCCGCCTCCGTTGGTGCCCTCGCCCGGGAAAGCAATGTTGCTATACGGGCTTTTCCTGGGCGTGCGCTGGTAGCCAAACCGGAAAAACATTCGGTTGTTGGCCCCAAAATTCTGATCCCAGCGCGCGAAGTATCGATTGGTTTTCACGATTTGCGGGAAGTTCGCCGACCAGTTCGTCTGAATTGTCGGCGAAACTGGCAGTGTCGGTTCGGGGTAATATCCGAGGACCTTCTGCATGACGGGATCGAAACGTTCCTTCGGAATTATGTTTCCCGGGAACTGGGCGCGCCCGTAGCCGCTGGCCCGGCTGGGATCCGGCGCCGTCGTCAGCGGGTCGAAGACCCGAATCAGGGCGCCCGAGCTGGTGAAAGTTTGGGAGAAGTCCCCAGCCTTCTGCTGTGCGGTCGGTACGGTGGCAGTGGGTGTTACCACGCCGTGGTCGTTGGTCTGCTCCCAGTTGAAAAAGAAGAATGAGCGGTTGCGCCCGTCATACGTTTTCGGGAGATAGACGGGCCCGGACAGTGTGAACCCGTACTCGTTCCTCCGCTGCCGGCCACGCCTCACATTGTTTCGGTTGTTGGCCCAAGTATTCGCGTTGAAGAAATCATTGCGCGTGTAGTTGTAGGCGCTGCCGTGGAGCTGATTGGTGCCGCCCTTTCCCGCCGCGACGACCACGCCTCCGGCGGACCGGCCATACTCCGCGGAGAAGCTATTGGTAATGAACCGGACCTCTTGCACCGACTCCTGCGGGGGAGTATAGGCGTTGTCGAGCGTCGAGTTGTTGCGCGTATCCAGCCCGTCAAACAAGATCGCAGTCGTGTTGGAACGGCCTCCGCTGACGATGGGCCCTGTGCCCGTGTTCCCGGTGGCGATGACACCCGGTGAGAGAGTCAACATCGCATAAGGGCTGCGGTTAATGGGCAGTTCCAGGATCTGCTTGGCGCTGCCGACATAGCCCATGGACGAGCTCACCTGGTCCACCAGGACCGCATTGGAGGTCACCGTGATCTCCTGGACCACCGCCCCCGGCTTGAGTTCTGCATTCACAGTGGCGGTTTGCCCAACCAGGACCGGCACGTCCGCAACCCGGAAGGGCGCGAAGCCCTCCTTTTCCACCAGCACGTTGTACCTCCCTGCGGGCAGATAGGGGATCCGGTAGTAGCCCTCATCGGTGGTCTGGGCCGTGGCTACGGTCCCCGTCGCCTGATTGGTTGCTGTGACCCTGGCTCCCGGGATGGATGCGCCGGTCGGGTCAAGGACTGCTCCGCCGATGGCCCCCCGTTCCACTTGCCCGAAGCAAGCCAAGGCGGTCAGGGCCACCAGCAACGCGAGGTTAAAATGCAATCTGATTCTGCGAGACATTAACTTTCCTTTCATCTAAACTTCTCCGGCAGCGGCCGAAACTTCCAAATCCCTAGAGCGCACTTTGTCCCGCCGCCTGCGCCGGAGGCCAATGCGAAAACCCTGCCCGTGCCCGGTACAGCCGCTGCACCCACGCAGAGGCCATAGTGCGGCACGGGTACATTTGGGATTCACCTGATGGCGATCCATCGACCTAAGGCTACCCTCATTCAGGCCCCGTGAGAACGTTAGAATAGATCCCTAACGGGTGGCTATCCTATTGACAAGCAAGAGCTTATTTCCTAACGGCGGCCTTTCGGTAGCTACCCTGCTGCTTACCGCCCCCCCGAGCGACTGACGATGAATCAAGCCCCGAAAACAGCATCGTAGGGATCCTCAAAGAAAGAGGCGGCTCATGGCCAAGGACCGGCGAAAAGCCGTGGCTCTCCCCTCGACTTTTCACTCCCGGCAACGTCGCCGCACCTTCGCGCTGCGCGGACCAGGCTCAGCGCTGAGAGTCAGCCGCCCAGATCGCTTTGATCGTCTCCTCTTGGCTGAAGCCGTTGGGGCAAGCTGGGCTCTTGGTGTTCGCGAAATACCAGCGAATGGGCCCATCGGGTCCGGCAGGGCCGTTGGTCAACATGCGCCCCCCAGGCATTTGAAGAAAGCCATTCGGATCGTGTTCCCTCACCCATTTCCAGGCGTACCGTAGCCACTCATTGCGGTAATCTGCCGGCTGGTGAGCAAACCAAGTGATCTCGTCGTAGCCCCAGACGAAGATCGAAGGCCCTTTCGCTTGGGATGCCTGCCCCGGAGTCCGTGTTCCGCCAAAGTTGTCAAACTCAACCAGATACGGCAAGTGCTCGCAGCTCCAACCACTAGGTGAAATCCCGCCGCGGCTCCGGCCATAGATGGCGTCCGTGTAGCCAACCTTTAGGACCGCCTTTTGAGGAGTATCTGCCACTTCCTTGGGCCTGAGCGGGAACGAGTGAAAATCCAGGAGCAGTTTTCCATCCACCACTGGCCCGCCTTTGGGCACATGGGCGTCGAGAATGATCCAATGCCGCCGGGCCTTCTTCGCGGCGTAAGCCCGCACCCGGCCCAAAATGTCCGCCCAGTGCCTATTCTCGGGGTCTCTCCGCCCCATCAAGTCGAGCTGCCCCACATGGATCGCCTCGACCCCGATGTCGATATAGGAGGCCGCCAGGAACAGGAACCACATCTTGGTCTCCTCCTGGCAGATGTCGGGCACCGACTGTCCCCGCCGCCAGTGGTACACCATGAGGCCGGAAGGGAACAGCATCTTGGAATAATCGAAGTTCCTCGTCTCGGGCTTCTTCCCGAACTCCTGGAAAACCCAAGCGGGCACCGGGATCTGCCCGACCTGCTCGGTGACAATCTCGAAGACCGCCGCTTGGACCACAATGTTCGGATCGATTTGGTGGATCCGGCGCACCATTTCCCTCCCCTGTTCGAGGAACTTCGGATCAGCGATCCTGGCTTCCCCTCCCCAAAGGTAGATGGCGCGGCCCACAAACTTGGCGCCGATGTTCTTCAACATCCGCAGATCGTCGTCGAGATTGCCCGGCGAGCGGTACAGCTCCACCATCGTTATTGACCGCGACAGGTAGTTCTCCAAGACCTCGCGCGAAATGCCGCCGTCAAAACGGTAGTTTCGCTGGCCAAGAAGCGAGTCCGCTCCCAGGCTCAAAAGAAGGCATATGAAGCTAGCGGTGATTCTAAATCGCGAGCGCACGCGTATTCCTCCCCTCCCTCTAGTGTAGGACTTGCCGTGCGCCAACCGGCATTTCGAGGGCGCAGTCGCCGGTTTGCGACAACCCGCCAGCGGGCTTTCTACTCTAACCGCCCTGCTGCTTCACCAGCCGCGTGGCAAAGGAATACTGGCCCGGGCTGATCTCAAACAGGGCTCTGCCGTTTTCGTAGCCCACCGCCTTCACCCCTGGGGATTTCGCCGCAGGCCGGCCGCCTTCGGTCACTGCCTCGCTCGAGGCAGCGGGCACGTACACCGTAGCCGTCGTATTCGGCGGGGCGCTCACGTCCAGGTACAAGGTGTCTCCCTGGATCCTCCAGTTACTCACGATCGGGCCATGGATCGACTTGTACCGGCTGCGGGCGAACTTCAAATCTCCCACCACCGCCGGCTTGATCACGAAACGCCGGAACCCGGGCGCCTTTTCATCGAGCCGGATCCCGCCGATGCCCTGGATGAACCACGAGCCGACGGAAATCAACGTGTCGTGAATCCGCGATTGGCCGGACCAGCCCTCCCAAATCGTGGTCGCGCCCTGCTCCAGCATGTAACCCCAGCCGGGCCAGGTCGTCTTGGAGACCATCTCGTAGATCAGGTCGTTGCGGTCCGCTTCCATCAGGTACTTGAGCAGGAAATAGGTCCCGTGCATGCCGGCGTTGATGTGTCCCTTGTCGTCCACCAAAATGGTCCGCTCCAGATTCTTCATCACGGCCGGACGGTGTTCGGGCGGGACCACGCTGACAAGCAACGGGAAGGCCAGATAGGGCTGCTGCCCGCCGCCGTAGATCTGCCGCTTCGGATCGAAGAAGCGGCGGTGGATGGCGTTCTTCACCGCCTCGGCGCGGGCTTGATACTTCGCCGCGTCTTCGGGCCGGTTCAAGATCGTGGCGATTTTTCCGGCCAGTTGCAAGGTGTAGAGGTAATGCAGGTTGTTGATCAATGTGGAAGCCACTTTGTCTCGGGCGATCTCCGGCTCGCCCGGGCGCCGCGGCGTCACCCAATCGCCAAGATAATTCCACTGCGGCATCCGGATGCCGAAGCTGACGTAGAACTCCAGGATGTTGTCCACGGTCTTGGAGTCGGCGAACTCCAGCCACTTTTGGATCATGTTGTAGTTGGTTTCGAGCACCCGCTTGTCGCCGTATTGCGTATAGACGTGCCACGGCAGCGTGACACAGAAGCCGCTCCACATCGGCCCGCCGCCGCCTTGGTCTTGATAGTTAGGCGCCGTATAAGGCAAGTCGCCGGTCCGCGGGTCTTGAGCCGCGCGCCAGTCCGCGGTCCATTTGTTATAGAGCGCCGCGGTGTTGAAGGTAAACATCCCGGTTTCGATCGATGTCCCCGCATCGCCGCCGTAACCCAGACGCTCCCGGTGCGGACAATCCACCACGTACCCGCCCAGCGTCAGGCACCTGTAAGTCCAGGCGACCGTGCGGAAGATCCGGTTAAGCAGGTCATTGGACGATTCAAATTCGCCGGCCTGGTCGTAGTCGGTGGTGATCAACCATGCCTTCACGTCACTCAGCGCCGGCGCCCGCTTCAAACCGGTAATTCGCACAAAGCTGAACGCGTGATAGTTGAACCGGGAGCAGAAGTTCAGCTCTTTGCCGGCCGTGATGATCTCGTCGCGCTGATTAAAAGTCTGAAACCGCTCTTTGGTTGGATTGGTGTCTCCGTACTCCAGCCGCACCAGCGTGCCTGCGGGCAGATCGCCCGGAATGCGGATCTGAAACCAGCCCGTGTAGTTCTTCTCCATCTGCATCAGGTACACACCCGGCGATTCCTCTTGCACCTTCACCGGCTTCACCGCGTCCAGCAAGCGGTTCGGTTGAACCATTTGGGCGGCTGTTTCCACCTGCGGCGCTCCAAACACCGCCGCTTGCCTCCAACCGGAGTCATCCAAGCTGGCCAGGTTCCAGTTGGGCAATTCCAGCCGGGCGTCATATCGCTCCCCGCCGTAATCGCCGAACGCCGTGCCGCGCCCAAGCGGCGCAAGCATGCTCTCCTTGACCTTCCAGGTGTCGTCGGTCACCACGGTGACGGACTCGCCGCCCGGCATCTCCATTTCGACCTGAGCGCGGACGATCGGCCCGTCGTGAATCACCCCTGGGTGGCCCCGCACGTACCAGCCGCGGCCCAGCCAAAGCGCGATCACGTTCTTGCCTGGGACGAGGTAGTTGGTGACGTCATGGGTGAGATACAGGTTTCGCTTGGAAAAGTCGCTGACGGCCGGAACGAGCACATAGTCGTCCACCTTTTTCCCGTTGACATACAGTTCGTAATAGCCCTGGGCGTTGACGTAGGCGGTGGCGCGCGCGGGCTTCTGCTTCAGATCCACCGTCTTGCGCAGCCAGGGGAACGGCAGCGGCACGCCCGGCTTGGCCCCTTCCGGATGGGGCATCCCGATCCAGCGCGCCTGCCAATCACTCGGGCGCAGCAGTCCCATCGACCACCGCGCCGGCGCGCTCCACGGCGACACGCGCCCGTTCTCATCCCATACCCGCACCTTCCACCAGGCGCGCATGCGCGAACTCAGCGGACGCCCGTGGTAAGGGACCAGTACCGACTCGCTGGCGTTGACCTTGCCCGAATTCCACAGGTCCCCTATGTTCTTCTGAAGATTCTCGGGCGAGCTGGCCACCAGGATCTGATAGGCGCTCTGCATGCGGCCGCGCGGGCCGGGCGTCAGCCGCCAACTCAGCCTGGGCTGCTCGGTGTCGATGCCCAGCGGGTTGACCAGGTACTCGCAGGTCAAATCCTGCACCGTGATCGAGGAGGTCTGACCGGAAAGGGAAATTCCAGCGATCGCCGCGGCTGCGGCCGCCACGGCCAACCAGAAAGCAAGACGGCTTTTCATAAGGCTCGCTCCTATCAATGGAAAAGAACTCTCACAGCACCGCTATCTTGGAAACAACCGCGGCGCAAAATCATTCAGGCTGCGGCGCCAGGTCTGCCATTCATGCGAAGTGCCGGGCGACTCAAACCAGACCGCCTTGATCCCGGCTTTGTTCATCGCTTCCACCGATTCTTTCACGGCGGTCATTCGCGCCGCCTCCGCCGAGCCGGCGCCGAACCACAGCACCCGCACCCTCTTGTTGAAAGCTGCGGGATCTCGAAATACGCCGTTGTACGACGTGGTCAGATCGAAGTTCCGGATGCCACCCCCGCTGAACGCGCCGATGTAGGCGAACTTGTCCAGGTTCGACAAGCCGATCTGGAGGGCCTGCCCGGCCCCCATGGAGAGCCCGGCGATGGCCCGGTTCATGCGGTCCGGCAGCGTCCGGAAGTTGGCGTCGATGTACGGAATCAGATCATGGATGACGACCTCGGCGAAGGCTTCGTTGCGGCGCCCGCCGGCCCCCGGGGCCGCGCCCGGCTTGGATGCAACCATTCCGTTTTCCAGCACGACGATCATCGGCCGCGCTTTCTTGGCCGCGATCAGGTTATCCAAAATGAAGTTCACCCGCCCCTGCTCCGCCCAGCTCCGCTCGCTTTCGCCTGAGCCATGCTGAAGGTAGAGCACCGGGTAGCGCCCCTTGGGATTCGCATCGTAGTCCGGCGGCGTGTAGACGATGATGTGCCGCCAGCTCTGCGTTGTCTTCGAATAATACCACCGCGAGCGCAGGTCCCCGTGAGGAACGTCCTTAACCTGGTAAAAGTCTCCCTGCGGATCCGGAATATCGATCCCGCTGCACTCCTTGTTCCAGCCGAAGAACGTATAAGTGTTGGGGTCATTGACGGCCAGCCCGTCCACGCTGAACCAGTAGTAATGAAAACCTGGGACCGCGGACGGAGTAGTCACCGTCCAGAATCCCTTCTCGTCCTTGGTCATCTCGAAGGGGCCAGCCCCCAGGCCGTTGTCGTTGCCTCCCGGCACCAGCTCAACCTTCTGAGCGTTGGGCGCCTGGAGACGGAAAGTCACCCGCAGATCGGAATGAACGCGCGGGTACTCCGCCCCGGGCAGATTGGTCCAGACGGGCTGCGAGACCAGTGTAGGTTGGGCGGAAAGCGGACTGGAGGCCATCAAACAACCGAGCATGGATAGCACTAGAAGAAGGCTCATTTCTTTCCACCATCGAGAATCGAGCGTCGTCATCCCTTACATCTTTCATGCATCCGCCCAGCAAGTCAAAGGCGATTGCGCCGTTTGTCCAGCCGGTGGGACGCAAGCCGACTTGCGGCAACTACCGCAAGTGCCGGTCAGCGAAGTTGAGATATTGTTCCCAGTCGTAGGCCGTAATGTCGTGCTTGCCGGTGCGGACGTGGTATCCCACATCGGTTTGAATGGGCTTGTCCGGCGGAGGCATTTGGTCTGTACCGAGGTCGCGCTTTCCGAGCAGGCGGTACACGGGTCCGGCGGCCACCAGCGAGAGGAACTCCCCGCGCGGATCGGCCCACAGGTCCTCGCTGGCGCTCGCCACGTACAGCGGCCTCGGAGCGATCAGCGACAGCAGCATATGCTGGTCTACCGGCAGAGCATCGGCCCTGTCGTTGTACTTCTTGTAGTTGCCGCAGAACCAGTGCGGAAAGCGCGTGTTGAGGTCGCGGATCGTTTCGCCGAAGATGCGTCGGCTGAGCGCGGCCCCGCCTTCACCGGAATCATTGGAGATCACCATGGCGAAGCGTTCGTCCTGCGCTCCGGCCCACAGCGCGGTCTTGCCCAGCCGCGAATGTCCCAGCACAGCCACGCGCCGCCCATCGACCGCCGGATCGGTTTGCAGGTAGTCCATGGCCCGGCTCAACGCCCAGGCCCAGGCTCCAATGGCGCCCCATTCGTCGGGCGCAGGCGAGGTCTGTCCCGGCTTAAAGAAAAGTGGCCGGATGCCGTATTGAATTCCACCGTCGAAATCCGGCTCGATGTCGAAGTAATGCGCTGTGGCGACGCCGTAGCCGCGTTCCAGGATCCGCTCCAGAGGCCACCGGCTGGCCGTGCTGCCGCGCGAGGATTCCGGAGCGGGCATTCTCTGTTTCTCCTTCCAGAGGAAGCCCAGCCGGATGCCGGGATCGGAAGAGATGGTGTGATTGCCGTTGAAATTCAGCCCCAGAAACACTGGAACCCTGCCCTTGGCTGCGGCGGGCAGATAAATCAACAGGTTCATCCGGGGCCCGTCCGGCTTACCTGAGAATTGGATCCACACCTCTTTGCGCAGGGCCTTGCCGTCCAGCGCCTTCGCCGTGGATGCCACCTGCCAGGAAACCTGCTTGGCCCCGTCTGGGCTGCGCCCGTAGACGTGGCTACGGAACAGCCCAAGGATCTCCGGCCGCCGCACGTTGCGCCAAGTGGCCGCGTCGCGCACGGGCTTGCCGTCGCTCAGCACGAGCGGGTCCGGCAACTTGTAGGGCGGGACTTTTGACTCGTCGTAGTTGGTCGCCGGGTTTTGGGCATTACCGTTGCTGGCCATCAAGAGTATGCTGACACACAGCGCGATCTGCTTCATATCGGGCTCCCTGGTCCAGAGCTATTCTACACCTTGCGCCCGCTGCGCCAGCCGGCGAAATTCCCAACCCACACGCTGCGGCGGTGGCCCCAGCCGCCCGGCCCTCGCCCAAGTTCTGCTGTGGTCCGGGTTTCCTCTTCAGGCAGTCTGTTTTTGTGCGGCAACCACTCTTGTCTGCCGGCCTCGTCTTGTGGGGCAGCCTTTCTGTGGGGCAGGCTTTCTAGCCTGCGGCCGACATTCCTGTCGGCCTTGGTTCCCTTTACCCACTGCTGTCCGTTCCCCGAAATCTTGCGCTCTGTAGATG
>JAIMAR010000266.1 GCA_023511855.1 Bryobacteraceae bacterium | reverse complement strand
CGGAAACTTGAGGAGCGGCTGCGCTCCAGGGTCCAGGAGTCTGCAGAGATCACCGCCAGCGTTCTCCCGAAGGTTGCCGTTAAGCCCTGAACCGATGAAGGTCCCCCAGGTGTTGAACGATTCCAACCCGGAAGTGGCCGATCTCCCTCTCAGTTCATTGAGTCAGCCCAAAGAGAAAGTAGCGTATCATCAGCGCGCCGCGTTCGGTACGATACCCCCTGGCCACAGGGTGTGCTTGCCGCGTGCGGAATGATTGCTCCGAATTGAAAGGACTCGAAGAAATTTACAATTATGAAGACGCTCTGGCAATGGCCGTGTTTCTAAATGCCTTTATTCGTCACGCTGATATTGTCAAAATGGCCAACTTGGCTCAGTTGGTTAACGGCATTGCCCCGATTTTTACAAATAAAGACGGCTTGTTCCTTCAGACGATATATTTTCCCATTGCTGAATACGCAAAGCAAAGAAATAACTTGTCGCTGGATTTATTCGTGCAGTCACCGACTTACAACCTGGAGAACCGTCCGCCGGTCCCCTGCCTGGACGTGAGCGCGACGTATCATCCCCAGCTCCGGACCGTCTTTTTGAACGTTCTGAACCGGAGCCAGAAGCTTGACATCCGGACCCAAATCGACAATGTCGAGGGGCAGATCGCCCCCGAGGCCGACCTCTGGCAGATGTACCATACCGATCTGAAGGCGACCCACACGTTCGGCGACGACCAGCGGGTGCGGCCCGTGACGCGGAAAATCAAGCTGGACGTGTCCAGAAACGGGTTATCATTCGTGTTTCCGAAACATTCGCTGACGATCTTGCGCCTTACTGTGAAGTAGCGCGGAGAAGCCTATATTCGAGATGCCCGGCGAAACAACGCTGACGGATCCGAAGCCCGGTCCGGCTGGGCTCAGCGGCCCTAAACCGCTCGGCCACTCGCCCGAGTGCTCCCGGGCTCGGGCCTTCAGCGGCCCTGCGCCCTCTTGCTCCGGACACAGGGTTCGCCCCTCTTCTAGGACCGCCCGGGAGACCGCCGTGCAGGACCACCATCAAGAATCGCAGCCGCGGGACGTTACCGCAGTCTTCGTAAACCTGCGGAAGCGGAAACTTATTCAGGAGACTTGAACATGGGGCCCAAAACACTCATTCTATTGGCGGCCCTCGCCGCCAGTTGGGTAGCCCTTCTGGCAGCCGCCGCTCCGGCCGACGAACCCTCGCTGTTGTCCCTGCGCGGAGACACCGAGGGCGTGCACGACCCTGTGGTCATCAAAGAGCAGGACACCTACTACGTGTTCTGCACCGGGGGCCGGCCGGGACAGGGGGTGATTCCGATCCGAACCTCCAAGGACCTTCGGGAGTGGAAGCTCGCCGGGCATGTCTTCCCGGAACTCCCCGAATGGGCGCAAAAGGAGATCCCCAAGGCCAGGAATGCTTGGGCGCCGGATATCTCTTACTACAACGGAAAATTCCACCTTTACTATTCTGTTTCGAGTTTCGGAAGCCGGAACTCGGCCATTGGCCTGGCCACGAACAGGACACTCGACCCTGGCAGCCCCGACTACCGCTGGGTGGATGACGGCCTGGTCCTGCGTTCCTATGAAGAAAAGGACGACTGGAATGCCATCGATCCGAATCTCGTGGTCGAGGACGAACAGAACATCTGGCTGGTCTGGGGCAGCTTTTGGGGTGGAATCATGATGCGCCGGCTGGACCCTGCGACCGGTAAGCTCTCGGCAACCGATACTACGATGCACCGGCTCTCCAGCAGGCCCCGCGAGCAGCCCATCGGGGGCTCGGTGGAGGCGCCCTTCATCGTCCGCAGGGGCGATTACTGGTATCTGTTCGTGTCCTTCGACCGCTGTTGCCGGGGCGTCAACAGCACCTATAACGTGGTGGTCGGCCGGTCCCGCCAGATCACCGGGCCTTACTTGGATAGAACCGGAAAGCCGATGGCCGAAGGCGGAGGCTCGCTGGTGATTGAGGCGGCGACGCCGAATTGGCGCGGCCCCGGCCACCAGGCGGTGTTCCGTGACGGGAACATCGACTACCTGTTCTTCCACGCCTACCACGGGACCACGGGACGGCCCCATCTGCAAATTTCAACCATGGTTTGGGAGGATGGCTGGCCGCGGGTCGGCCGGCTGCCTTAACGCCGGACGAATGGCAGGGAATTGTTTGGGAGATCGCCATGAAAAGACAAATGAGTACTTGGCTTTTGACATCGGTCGCTCTGCTCGCGGCCGTCCTCGTTTTCCGCGCGACCGGAAGCTTTTGGGCTTGGGCGGCCGCCGCCCCGCAAGAGCCGGTGCTGCTGCCGCTCGATGGCGACCTGAACGTGCATGACCCCGTCATCGCAAAGGAAGGAGATACTTACTATCTTTTCAGCACCGGCGGCCGGGCAGGCGAGGGGGTAATCCCGATCCGTACTTCCAAGGATATGCGCAAATGGACCTTCGCGGGATATGCCTTGAAGGACCTGCCTGAGTGGGCCAAGAAGGAAATCCCGAAGGCGCGCAACGCTTGGGCGCCGGACATTAGCTATTTCAATGGCAAATACCACCTTTACTACTCCGTATCCTCTTTCGGGGTCAACGACTCGGCGATCGGCTTGGCCACCAACAAGACATTGAGCCCCGCCAGCCCCGACTACCAATGGGTGGATGAGGGACTGGTCGTCCGTTCCCGGCCTGAATCCACCGATTGGAACGCAATTGACCCGAACATCGCCATCGAAGACGACAACAATGTTTGGCTCGCTTGGGGGAGCTTCTGGGGAGGCATCCAGCTTCACCGGATCGACCCCAAGACGGGCAAGTTTCCGGCCGACGACACCCGCTTCTATACGTTGTGCAGCCGCGAGCGGTTGAAGCCGCATGTGACCCCGCCTGTGGAGGGCGCCGTCGAAGCGCCCTTCCTGGTGCGGCGCGGCGGATACTGGTACTTGTTTGTCTCGTATGATTTCTGCTGCCGGGGACCGAATAGCGACTACAAGGTGGTAGTGGGACGTTCCAAGATCATTACCGGGCCCTACCTCGACCGGAATGGCAAATCTCTGCTCCAAGGAGGCGGGACGCTGGTGATCGAGGCGGCCACCAGCAGGTGGCGCGGCGCCGGCCATAACGCGGTCTATCAGGAAAACGGTGTGGATTACTTCCTCTTTCATTCCTACCCAGCAGAAGGCAAAGGTTCGCAATTATTCATTTCGACAATGGTTTGGGAAGACGGCTGGCCGCGCGTGGCCCGCCTGCCTTGAGCGTATTGTGGCAGGATCTGCAAGTTCCCTCGCCGAGGGCCAAACCTTCGAATCCGAAGCGAAGCCAAATGGGGCCGCCAGGCTTGCCATAGCCCAACGACAGCCTGGTTGGGTGACGCAGAAAAGCCTAAGCGTGTCGAAAGAAACCGCTTGCGTTCATCCAGAATTCACAATACAATACAGCGTGTTGCCACCACTTGAAAATGGTGGACACGGCATGCAGGAATTGGCCAATGGAGGTCGGCCAAAGGAGCGGGATTCCATTTTTTGGAATCAGGTGGTATGACTATACGAAGATTCCGCTCCAGGGATGGGAGTCTGGTCGTCCTCTGCGGGCGAAATCGGTTGAATTTCAATGGATTGCATTGGTCCCTCAAATGCAACTCGGGACAGGGAGTGGCGCTCAAGGGCGCCCGAGAAGTGAGGGGCATCCCTTACACTTCCGTGTGGTGTTCGCTGGCCTAGGCTCATGCGACATTCCCAGGACTCAGCCAAGGGAGATGCCGGTGGCAAGGCTCAGAGGCGGCTGCATTGCCGCGAGTATAAAAGCTTTCGAAGCAAGGAAGGATCCTTATGAAAAAAATTAATGTGCTGTTGCTGGTTTTGCTGCTGTTGGCGTTCGCCGGCATATCGGCGGCGCAGACGGAGACAGGCCAGGTCACGGGCAAAGTTTTGGACCCTAGCGGAGCGGTGGTGCCCAATGCGAAGCTGAGTCTGAAATCTTTGAGCACGAACTTGGTCCGCTCAACGGTGAGTAATGACGCGGGAATCTACTTGTTTCCGGGCGTCTTGCCCGGCGACTATGAGCTCACGACGGAGGCTGCCGGATTCGCCAAGTCTTCGCAGAACGTGGTAGTTACGGTTGGGGCCCGCGTGGGCGTGGATGTGCGCCTGGAGGTGGGGCGCCCGGAGACGGTGATCCAGGTTACGGAGACCGCCGGACAAGTCAACGTGGAGACTCAGACCCTTTCGACGGTGATCAGCCGGCAGAGCTTGGCGGACCTGCCGACCTTGACCCGAAACCCCTACGATTTGGTGGCAACGTCCGGCAATATCTCCGGCGGAGACCCGAGCGGACGGGGCGTGGGATATGCGATCAACGGGCAGCGTTCCTCCTCGACCAACATCCTGTTGGACGGTTCGGCCAACAACGATGAATTCACCGCGACCCCCGGGCAGTATGTGCCCCTGGATTCGGTTCAGGAATTCAGCCTTTTGAAAAGCAACTTCACGGCGGAATACGGGCGGGCGACCGGCGGCGTGGTGAATGTGGCCACGCGGAGCGGGACGAGCGAATTCCACGGCTCCCTTTATGAATACAACCGGGTGTCCCGGCTGGCGGCGAACTCGTTCGATAACAATGCCAACGGGTTGCCGAAATCGGTTTTCACG
>JAIMAR010000265.1 GCA_023511855.1 Bryobacteraceae bacterium | reverse complement strand
CGGTCCAGGCCCAGGCCTGCCAGCCGCCTTCACGGATGGCGGCGGCACTTTCCGGGTTCAGATTCTTTTCAGACCAGCCGATTGCCTGACAGCGCAGCCGGCGTGCTGCCTTGAGGTGCTGCGGGCCCAGTTGGCCGTGGCCCAGCGCGATGAGGGGCAACTCGGGGTGCTGCTGGCGGCACTTGCTCAGGAAATGCCAGTCGAAGCTGCCCACGATTACGCGGCGCACCACATGCAGGCGGCCCAGCAGGCCGATCAGAACGCGAGGGCTGCCGGACTTGTGCTCGATCATCACACAGGCGGAGGGCGTGATGGCGGCCAACGCATCTTCCAGGGTGGGGATGCGTGTGCCAGCAAAGTCGGCATGGAACCAGGCGCCGGCATCGAGCTGTTCCAGCTCGTCCAGGGTGTACGCATCCAACCGCAGATTGCCCGCGCCCCAGCACTGCTGGGCATTGGTGGTGCGGCGCAGGGTCTGATCGTGGAACACGACGGGCACGTCGTCGGCGGTGTGGCGGTAGTCTAGCTCGACCAGATCGACGCCGAGAGACAGGGCCGAGCGGAAGGCGGGCAGCGTATTCTCCGGTGCCGCGCTGCTATTGCCACGGTGGGCAATGCACAACGGCCGAGATGAGGCGAGCAACTCTTGCAACGAGGGGGGATGGGGCATGACTTGCGCGGAGGAAGGCGGCGGCCGCCTCAGTCCTCCATCACCTCCGCCTCCTTCACCTTGGCCAGTTCGCCGGCGCGAGCCTCGTAGCGGCGGGTGAGTTCTTGGATTTCCTCCTTCAGACGGCTGCACTCGTCTTCCGAGAGAGACTTGTCCTTCTCCGCCTGATCGGCCATCTTGTTCCCGTCGCGGCGGACGTTGCGGATGGCAACCTTCGCTTCCTCCGTCAGCTCCTTGATCCGGGCCACCAGCTTGCGGCGGACCTCGGTGGAAAGCGGCGGCACGGAAATGCGGATCACCCGGCCGTCGTTCATGGGCGTCAGTCCCAGGCCGCTGGCCTGGATGGCACGCTCAATCTCCCTGAGCGTGCCGGGGTCGAAGGGGCGGATCACAATCTGCGTGGGCTCGGGTACGCCCACCGAAGCTAACTGCTTCAACATCGATTGCGAGCCGTAGACCTCCACCCGCAGCGAATCGACCAGCCCCGGATTCGCCCGGCCGGTGCGAATTCCGGCCAGCGCGTGCCGGAGCACGTCGATCGCTTTTTCCATCCGCTCTTCCACGTCCAGCAGAATCTCGTCGGCGTCCATGGTCAGTCTCTATCGCGGAACCGGCACCTGGCTGCAGATGAGAGTGCCTACGCGCTCGCCCTGCACGGCCCGCACGATGTTCCCTTCCCGGCGATAATTGAACACCAGGATCGGCATGTCGTGCTCCATGCAGTGGGCGATGGCCGTGGGATCCATGACCCGCAGGTTTTGCTCGCGAACCGCCTGGTAGCTCAGCTCGCTGTACAGCACGGCGTGAGGATTCTTTTCGGGATCATCGCTGTACACGCCATCCACGCGTGTGGCCTTGAGGAGAATGTCCGCCTCCAGCTCCAACGCCCGCTGCGCCGCGGCCGTGTCCGTGGTGACGAATGGGCTGCCGGTGCCACAGGCCAGGATCACGATCCGTCCCTTCTCCAGATGGCGGCGGACGCGACGGCGAATGTACGGCTCGGCCACCCCATCCATGCGAATCGCCGAAGAGAGCCTCGTCTGGCAGCCGAGGGACTCCAGTGCATCTTGCAAGGCCAGCCCGTTGATCACCGTGGCCAGCATGCCCATGTAATGCGCCGTGGCCTCCTGCACCGAAGAACTGGCAGCCGTGAACTGCGCCCCCCTCAGGATATTCCCGCCCCCAATGACTATCGCAAGCTGCACCCCTGACTGCGCCGCACGCTCGATCTGCCGCGCAATCGCGTCTACTTCCACCATGCTAATGCCGCGCTCGCCCGCATGCACAAACGCCCCTCCCGAGAGCTTGAGCAGCACCCGCTGATAGCGCCGCAAGCTGGTCCCCTGGCCGGTAGACATGGGCCCTCGTCATTCCTTCCCTAAACGCCAGTGGACAAACCGCACCACTTCCAGATTGTTCGCAGCGGCAAACTTGCCCACGGTCATGCTCTCGTCCTTGACAAAAGGCTGCTCGTACAGCACCCGCTCCGCGAAGAAGGTCCGCAGTCGGCCTTCCACGATCTTGGCCGCAATATTCTCCGGCTTGCCCTCCCGGCGAATGGCCTCGGTCAAGATGGCGCGTTCCCTCTCCACTTCGGCGGGATCGAGGTCCTCCTGGCGGACCACCGCGGGCGCACGCGCAGCGATGTGCATGGCGATGTCCTTGGCCGTGGCGGCGGACCCGCCCCGCACCTCGACGAGCACGGCCAGCGTACCATCGTGGTGGGCATAGCCGCCACAAGGGGCATCGAGCCGCAGCACCCGGGTGATCTTGAACACCTCGCGCATGCGGTTGAACATGTCGTCCAGCACTGCGGCCAATGTCATCCCCGGCTTGCTGGGCGACGGCTGGGCGAGCAGCTCCTCGGCACTGGCCGCACCTGGCCCCAGGGCAAGTTGCTGCGCCAATTCCTTGGCGAATTGGACCACCTCAGGACTGTTGGCCACGGGCGCGCTCTCGCACTTCAACTCCACCAGCGCACCGACCCCGCGCTCCAGATCAGCATAAGCCGCCAGTCGACCGGCGGCCGTCTCCCGATCGCGACGCGCTCCTTGCAGCTTGGCCCCTTGCTTGCGCAGGTACTCGATGGCCTGCTCCATGTCTCCTGCGCATTCCACCAGCGCACGCTTGCAATCCATCATGGGCAGGCCGGTACGGTCTCGCAGAGCCTTGACCTCTGCGGGGGTAATTTCGGGCATCTGTGCGGTTCCTCTGCTGCTAGCTGCTAGTCCTCGCGGTCCGGGCTAACATAGGCGGCCGTCTGCCCTTCCAGGATGGGCGCGGGCGCCTGCTGGGCATTGGCCTTGCCCTCGATGATGGCATCTGCCAACTGTCGCAGGACGAGTTCGATGGAGCGGATGCTGTCGTCGTTGCCGGGAATGGGCAGATCGACCAGGTCCGGGTCGCTGTCGGTGTCGATCAGGGCTACCGTGGCGATGTTCAACTTGCGGGCCTCGAGCACCGCGGTCTTTTCCTTGCGGGGATCGATGATCACCAGGCATTCCGGCAAGCGGTTCATGGCGCGGATGCCATTCAGATTGCGATACATCTTCCGGTACTCGCGGTGGAGTGCCGACTGCATCTTTTTGGAATAGCTGGCCAACGCATCCCCGGAGAGGATGGCCTCTAGCTCCTCCAAACGGCTCAACCGGCTGCGGATGGTGCGAAAGTTGGTGAGCGTGCCCCCCAGCCACCGATCGCTTACGTAAGGCATGCCGCAGCGCGTCGCTTCCCGCTCCACCGTCTCTGCCGCCTGCCGCTTGGTGCCTACAAACAAGACCAGACTGCCCCCCGCGGCCACAACTCCCCCTAAAATTCCTAAAAGAAGGGAGGGTACTGCTAAAAGAATTTTGGCGCAGGCATAAGCGCCCACGGCATAAAAACCGGCCTGTCCAAAAGACAGTAAGCCTGTATAACCAAAGAGGAGGTTAAAACCCAAAGAGAAGAGGGAAAGCAGGAGGATATGGATAGTCATATAAAGTACGTATTTACTAACCAAAAAAGGAAGAGTACCCAATAGGATTATCAGGACGATCACTGGAAGAGCTTTTTTCATCTTTACCTCCCAAACATTCCTTGCGGTTTAACCAATAATACCACGGCCATAATCACAAAGATTAAAAAGAGCTCAAAAACAGGAAAAAGGAGGATGCCATAAGCGCTAAGTACACCCACAATTATGGCTCCCACGAAGGCCCCTTTCAAATTGCCCAGCCCGCCAATTACGGTAATAATAAATGCCTGAATGATCATAGCCGCCCCAATTCCTGGAGCAACAACCCGCACAGGCGTTCCCAAGGCACCACCTAAAGCAGCCAACATAGCTCCAAAAACGAATACTCCGGTGAAGAGTAAGGGAATGTTAATACCAATGGCGCTGGCCATCTCTCGATCAGAAGCTGCTGCCCGAACCATTTTCCCCCACCAGGTCTTTTCAAAGAGCAGCCAAAGTAAAAGACCCACTATTAAACCGGCGATAATTATAAAAAGGTTATAAATGGGAAAGAGGCGACCAAAAATTGAGAAAGTACCTTCGAAAAAAGTAGGCATGGGTGGAATTTTGGCTACGCCTCCCCAAATCATCTTTACCGCATCATCGAAAATGAGAATAAACCCAAAAGTCAAAAGGAGCTGGTAAGCATGGTCAAGGTGGTAAATATGTTTTAGAAAAAACCTCTCCATGAGCAAACCAATAATCCCTACTAAAATTAAGCTTAAAAATATAGCCAGCCAAAAATTTATTCCCCATAACCCATAAAGAGTATAAGCAAAATAAGCACCCAACATAAATAAGCTCCCATGGGCAAAATTGAGAACACCTAAGACTCCGAAAACAATAGTCAGGCCGGCAGCTAAAAGCCAAAGGTACATAGCCAAACTTAAACCCACTAATCCTTGGAAAGCCAAAGTTTCCATAATTAAAGATCCCTTCCTTTTTAAACTTTGGGGGAGCAAAAAATTCGCTCCCCCAAAG
>JAIMAR010000264.1 GCA_023511855.1 Bryobacteraceae bacterium | reverse complement strand
GGGCTCGATCATCACGGCCCTGATCGGCTGGCTCGCCCGCAAGGGCGTGACCTTCCTCGACGAGAAGACCAAGGTCCTCGACGAGGCGAGCGAGCTTCAGCGCAAGGAGGCGATCAAGAACAAGATCGTCGACACCGTGACGCTCGTCGCCCGGGCCACCATGCAGACCTACGTGGACGAGGTGAAGGCCAAGAACGCCGACGGCAAGCTGACCAAGGAAGAGGCCGCCGAAGCCTTCCGGCGCACCGTGGACCAGTCGCTCGATCTCCTCAAGCGCGAGGGGATCGAGGTCGGCAAAGATGTCCTCGGCGTCGTGGTCGAGGCCGTGGTCGGAAAGCTGAAGGTGGAAAAAAACGGGCTTCGGGGCGAGGCGAAGGCGGCAGCGTAGCCTCCCTCGTCCCCGAACTCGTCAAGAAGGCCGGCGCGCTCCTCGGGCTCGACCGCAAGCAGGGCGTCCTCGTCACCGATGGCAAGCCCGAGCCGTCGCTCGCCTTCGAGCTGCTGGAGACCAGGACCGACAACTGGCTCACGTCGGGCTGGAGCCTCGACGCCGTGACGACGCCGGAGCGCGGCGGCCTCGGCATCGCCAAGGACCTCTATAAAGGAGCAGGTCTCGAGGTGGACCTCGGCGCCTACGTCACGCAGGACTACTCGGACCTCTTCCGGGGCCGGTTCGACCCCGCCTTCGGCGCCGGCCTGAGCGTGAGCTTCTGACCTCTTGCGCCCTGGGCGCGCCACGTCGCGGCGTGGGCCGTCAGGCCGCGCCCGCACGGCCCGGCCGGCCACGTGGGCCGACGCGCGCCGCTTTCCGCCCCTCCTGGCATCCCGCGCGTAAGCCTCTGGAACAACTTGATTTATGTCGGACAGCCCGCCCTCATGTCACTCCTGAAAGGGGCGGCATGGGGCCGCCTCCTGAACGCCACAAAGGAGGTACGACGATGGCCAAGACCAAGGGCAAGAAGGCGGCCGGGGTGAAGAAGCCCCCGGCCCGGAAGGCGGGCGCCGCGGAGAAGGCCCCCGCGGGAAAGGCGGCGAAGCCGAAGGAGACCGCGCCTAAGGCGGAGAAGCCCGCCGAGCCGAAGGTCTCCCAGGCCGAGCTCGACGCCCTGCGCAAGCCGGTCGAGGCGGCGAAGGGCGGGCTCGAGAAGGCCCAGGCCGAGGCGAAGGCGCTGGCCGAGAAGGCCCACGCCGTGGTCGCGGAGGCGAAGGACGCCTACCGGGCCGCGCTCGCTCCCTACCGGGAGGCATGCCACAAGGCCGGCGTCCCCTGCGAGTACGAGGGCGGCCGGAGCGCGAACGTCTCCGAGAAGGTCTCCTTCCTCGTGGAGAAGACCGACAAGGGCGTGCGCGTGATGGTCAAGGGCCAGCCCAAGACCGAGGAGGTCATCCCCCTCGCCGCCCTCAAGGAGTCGATCAACAAGGCCGCCTACGGCTACACCGGGAAGTGGCTCGGCCCCCGCGAGGAAGTCGGCAACAAGGGCGGCTCCCTCTCGAACCGCCTGCGCGCAGTCCTCCAGGCGTAGCCCACCCCACAAGGCCCGGTCGGACGCTGACCGGGCCTTTCTTCGGCAGGGCCGCCTCGGACGGTTCTTTGACAAGGGCGGGTCGTATACTCTCGTTAAATCTCATGGATGCGAATGGACGCTCTTCATCTCGACGAGGTGACTGCGGGAATGGCTCCTGAAGAAGGCTGGGTCGGTGTGGAGGACGTGGCCGCCCACCTGCGGGTGGCCAAGGAGTCGATCTACCGGTGGATCGATTCCAAGGGCTTTCCGGCTCACCGGGTGGGCCGCCTCCTTCGGTTCAAGATCTCGGAGGTGGACGAGTGGGTGCAGGCGGGAGGAGGAGACGATTCCGGCAGCCCGGCACCCACCGAGGGAACAGGCCCGAAAGCAGCTCGTCGGGAATCGTCCATGAAGAAGAGGAAGAGATAGCCCGATGGCCCGACTGGAAGACCTGACACGCGGCGCGACGGTCAAGGGCATCCTGCCCGACCGGCTCGTTACCATCGTGGATGTCAAGTGGCACGGCTCGACCGTGGTGGAGGTGACCTACAAGGACGCCTCGGGCCGCCCGGCCAACGAACTCCTCTACCGGGACCGCGAGCCCACCCTTGAGATCGTCACGCAGGGCACGCCGTTCAGCTTCGACGGCGATGGCGCGCAGTTCCGGCTGGCCTCCGAGGCCCGTCGCATCAGCCTGGCCTATCTGTTCGACCCGCTGCTGGCTGTCCACACCTCGATCATCGAGCCACTGCCGCACCAGATCACCGCGGTGTACGGGGAGATGCTGCCGCGCCAGCCGCTGCGCTTCCTGCTGGCCGACGACCCGGGCGCCGGAAAGACCATCATGGCCGGCCTGCTCATCAAGGAATTGATGATTCGCGGGGACCTCCATCGCTGCCTGATCTGCTGCCCCGGCAACCTCGCCGAGCAGTGGCAGGACGAACTCGACTCCAAGTTCCACCTGCCGTTCGAAATCGTCGGCCGGGACGCCATCGAAGCCTCGCGCACGGGGAACCCCTACCTCGAGAAGAACCTCGTCATCAGCCGCCTCGACCTGATGAGCCGCAACGAGGATGTCCTGGCGAAGCTGGAACAGACCGAATGGGACCTCGTCGTGGCGGACGAGGCGCACAAGCTCCACGCGTCGTTCTTCGGCGGCGAGGTCAGGGAGACGAAGCGCTACAAGCTGGGCAAGGTTCTGGGCCGACTCACCCGGCATCTGTTGCTGATGACGGCGACGCCCCACAACGGCAAGGAGGAGGACTTCCAGCTCTTCATGGCGCTCCTCGACGCCGACCGCTTCGAGGGGCGGTTCCGCGACGGCGTCCACGTGGCGAACGTCGGCGACCTCATGCGCCGCTGCACGAAGGAGACGCTCGTCTACCTGGCCGACCGACTGCGTACCCTGCTGGGGCGACCCGAAGCGGTGGTGATCATCCACGGTGGCCTGGGCCGGGAGGAGCGCCGCAAGGCCCAGGACTCCTTCACCCAGGACAAGGAGACCCAGATCCTGGTCGCCACGGACGTTGCCGGCGAGGGCATCAACCTCCAGCGGGCCCACCTGATGGTGAACTACGACCTCCCCTGGAACCCGAACCGGCTGGAGCAGCGCTTCGGCCGCATCCACCGCATCGGCCAGCGGAAGAACTGCCTGATCTTCAACTTCGTGGCCACGAACACGATCGAGGGTCGGGTGCTGCAGCGTCTTTTGGAGAAGCTCCAGGAGATCCGCGATGCCCTCGACGACGATGCGGTCTTCAACGTGGTGGGCGAGGTGCTGCCCGCGTCCCACGTGGAACGGGTCCTGCGCGACTACTACGCCGGCCGGCTCGGGGATGCCGACCTGGAGGAAAGGCTTCTCAGGAACGTGGACGAGCGAGAGTTTCGCAGGATCTGCCAGAACGCCCTGGAGGGGCTGGCCTCGAAGAAGCTCAACCTGGAGATGTTGATCGAGCGACGCGCGCGGGCCCAGGAGCGGCGCGTCGTGCCCGAGACCATCGCCCGCTTCATCCGAGACGCGGCCGAGTTCGTGCCACTCACCCTCAAGGCGGTTCCGCACCTTCCGCATGCGTTCGAGCCGGGAAGGACTCCGTCCGTGCTGCGCCGTTACGAGACTGACCCGACCTGGAAGCTGCCCGCCCTCGCGGCCAAGTACCCGCGCTGTTCGACCGACCGGGAGACGGCGGAGACGCACAACCTGGAGTGGGTCACGCCGGGGCATCCTTTGTTCGAGGCTATCCGCCGGCACACCCACGAGAAGGCACTGGAGGTCTTCGGCAAGGGGGCGACCTTCTACTCGCTTCAGCACGACGTGCCTGCGCGAATCGACTTCTACCGGGCCCGTGTGGTCGACGGCCTGGGCCAGGTGATTCACGAGCGGCTGTTCCCGGTCGAGATTGCTGAGAACGGGGCGCCGCGCCTCCGTGAGCCAAGCGTGCTTGGCGACTTCACGCCTGCGGACCCGCCCGAAACACCTCCCACGGTGGCCACGCTTCCCGACGAGGAGCAG
The DNA here is from genome assembly GCA_023511855.1 of Bryobacteraceae bacterium. Classification (GTDB taxonomy): domain Bacteria; phylum Acidobacteriota; class Terriglobia; order Bryobacterales; family Bryobacteraceae; genus JAIMAR01. Next base: position 636 of record JAIMAR010000264.1, on the reverse strand, counting down.
TTGAACCACAGGACCGTCCCCCACTCCTCTTGCCGAAGGTCCCACAGATCCGCCGGCAGGGGCTCACCGCCGCCGTCCAGTACCCGGGCGTCCAGGACCGAACCCAGGCTGGCGGGGACGCTGAGGCCCACCCACCCGGAGAGGTCTTCGAAGCGATAGGTGACGCGGTGCTGGACGGTCAGCGTCCCGTCGGGCCGGACCTGGAAACGGGAATGGAAAGCCTCGTAGGCGTAAGCGGGCTGGGCGTGGGAGGCGGTAGGGAAGGGCACCGCCAGAATGAGAAGGAGGAACAGGCAGAGGAACGGTAACCGCCCCGTGAGGCGCCTGGTGCATGGGAGGTGGGTAGAAGCGCGGGATTCCCCGGATCCGTGGGCCTCGAGCGCGGAGGTCATCCGGCCGTGAGTGGCGAGAGGCCTTGCGGTTCGAGTCAAGAGGCGGAAAAAGCTAACGCGCATTTCTTCCACTCCATGCGTATGGCACCTGGAGGTATTTTAAACATAAAACGTAGGGCCTTTCACCCGTATTTGCCTTTGCTATTGGCTGGTCGGACAAAGACCAATGCTTCCCCCGCGTCACCGGAAACAGGCCTTTGGGAAGCGATGAAGATGATACAATGCATATGCTGTATTGCATGGC
>JAIMAR010000263.1 GCA_023511855.1 Bryobacteraceae bacterium | reverse complement strand
CGCCAGGTGGATGCTCCACCGCTTCAGCCGAAGGACGCGCGATGGTTTGCTGACCTTGGCTGAGGACAGCTCAGGCAGATAGGACTTCAGATTCCGGTTCAGGAAGTCGAAGATGTTGTGGCGCGCCGGACTGACGCCCGTGGCGAACGTGGACCAGGCGACCGGGGAGAGGGCCGGGAAGGTCGTCCGGAGCCGACGATAGCAGCCGTGTTCCCGCAGGCGCGCCAGGTTGGGCAACCTGCCCTCCTCCATCAGCCGTTCGGTGCGCGCCGGGTCGAGGCCATCCAGACCGACAAAAATCAGCTTCCGAATTCGCGCATGGCGGAAGCCTTGGCGCCGCCGGAGCGCCCGCCACGCCATGCGGAAAGGCCATGACAGCAACGACGCCAGAGTCAGGAAGAATCCGGCCAGCACCGCAAGGAAGGAGCCAAGGAAGGCGAAGCCGGCGCCCGGCCCGATGTAGGCCAGTTGAACCGGTTCCGGCTCAGCCCGCCCGCAGAGCCACCCGAGGGCGGCACAAAACACGAGGGCCGCCAAAGCGTACCTTTGCAGGACGCGACCACTCACCGCAGCTTCCCTTCAACAAACGGGACTTCAAAGACTTTTTCGTGCTGAATCGGACCGTGACCAAAGTAGCCATCCTCGCCAAAGAGCTCGCCGTGGTCGGAGGTGATCGTAATATAGGTGTTTTTCGGCACCAGATCAAAGAGTTCTTCGACGACACCGTCCAGATACCGGACGGCCTGAATCTGGCGCTGCCGCAGTTCGTCGAGTTTCTTCTGGTCGAAGAATTTCTCCTTGCGGGTCCGCAGCTTGCCACCCACGATATGGTCGTCCAGGTGCTTGAAGACGCCGTGAACGCCGCTGATGCGCGGCCAAAGCTCCGGCGGCTCGTCCGGCAGCGCGTAGGGATAGTGGGTTTCACCCACATTGAGCAAGTAAAACGAGGGGCGGTCTTCGGGAAACTTCATCTCGCGCAGCATGGCGCGCATGTCGTTGTGTTTTTCCATCAGCTTGTATGTGTCAAACCCTTGATTCAGTACCGTCTTGGGGTTCAACACCGGCAGCGATACCATGGCGTGCGTACGATAGCCCAAGGTTTCTTTCAGAAAAGCGGGCAGGTACAAGCGTGGGACCAGTGACTTGAACTCGAAGTCGTTGCAACCAAGCCGCTCGTTGAACTTGACGAACTCGCGCTTGTAGTACTCGGAAGCGAACACATGCCGCGGGCTGGTGTGCGGCATTAATCCGATCAGGAAATTGTAGTGGGAGGGCGAAGTCCAGGAGGCATAGGACCATCGCCGCTCGACCCGTCCGAGCTTGCGCATCACTTTGGGCCTGGCGGCCACAAAGGAGTCCCACCGGCAGCTGTCAAATATGATGAGAATGTAATTGTTGCGCCTGGGGCGCCTACGGATTATCGTCTGGGCCACTGACACGCGATTATAGCACTGCGACGGGGCGGAGGCGGCCATGGACGGGCTCGCACCCCCCAGAGCAGGCTTCACTGCTATACTCTCATTTCGAGCTGGTTATGGCCGCTGCAAAGTTTCCTCTGCCCGGAGCCCCCGCACCGGAGTCTGAAGTTGTGGCTGTGCTGAGCGACGGCACCAAAGTGAAACGGAGGATCCTGCGGCAGCGGGCGTGCAACGAAAAGGCCGAGAAGGGCAAGATTTGTGCCGGCCATCTGAAGCGGTGGTATTTCTTCGGCGAAGAGGTCAAGGAAAAGTTCGGCCCCGACGCGGAGATCTACCGCTGTGAACGCTGCAAGACTCTCTACCTGCCCAACCCGGAGGAGGAACCGCGGTCCGGGACGCTGGCCTGGTGAATCCCGCAGGCCGGCCAAAGAAAAACCGCATCGGAAGTGATGCGGGGTGTGTGGAACCCCCCTTCCGATGCGGTCCGCCCCTCGGGGGCGTGGGATCCGGCGCCGGCGCAACCGGACAACGTTGCACCCGCTTGCCGTTCCGACCCTGGTGAAGCCCGCGTCCTCTTAAAAGTTTTTCTCCACCAAGACCTTCCGGTTATCGCCGGAACCCGGGATCCCCGGCGAGAAATCCATCCTGTTTGAGTCCACAAAAAGCCCTCTGTTGCAACCCGCAAGCGGTGTGATGAACAGGCCGAAGTCCAAACACCGTCTCCCGCGAGCACGTTGCCGGTTTTGCCTCATCGCTCACCATCCCTGCCTGCGTGTTGCAGCAGAGGGCAGGTTCAAAGAGCAACTGCATCAATTCGCCGGTGGTGATGCAATCGGGAGCCCAGCCTTGCTTCGAGCTAAGTCTTTGTCTGTCAGTACGCACTTGGTCCGGAACCTGGGGTTTGGCCTGCCGGCTGTGTCCATATGACACAATCGAAGGGAATGATCTGGAAATTTTTGGTGCTCGCGCTGGCGGCAGGATTGATGCTGGAGTCGCTGGCGGCGCAGGATGGCGAAGAAGCTTATCGGATCGGCCGGGATCATCCCCGGCTGTTTCTGGAAGCGCGCCGGCTGCGCCTCCTGCGCCGCGAGCGGGAACGCCAGTCGCTCCGCTGGCAGCAGTTTGAGCTTGTGGTCAAGACCGGCTCGTCGCTGCCCGAGCCCGGCTTTGCCCTCTCGCTCTTTTCCCAGGTGACCGAGGACCCCTCCTATTGCCGGCAGGCGGCAGCGTGGGCCACCCGCGAGAAGGCCGATTTCCGCCAAGCCGCGCTGGTGTTTGACTGGTGCCACGCGGTCTTGACGGAATCCCAATCGAGGACGCTGGCGGCGCGACTGCGCAGCCTGCTGGAATCTTCCCCGGGTTCGGCCACGGTAGCTGCCATGCGAGACCGGGTGCTGGCCGCTATCGCCATGTCCGGGCACCTGGCCGGGCTGCCGGAACGCGAACTTCGCTTCGCGGTCCAAGTCTGGTGGCGGCAGCAGATCGTGCCGGGGCTTCGCGGGGGCCGCGAAACCGTTTCCCGGGGAGAACTCTATCCCTTGGCGGAACTGCTTCACGCGGTGCGGGACAATCTCTTTGTCGACCTGCGCGAGGCCGCCGGCCTGTGGTTCCGCGACCTGCCCAGGTACCTGCTCCTCAGCTTCTACCCAGTGCCCTTCCCCGCCGCGGAAAACGAATACTGGATCCCGGCCTGGAAGGGAGACGGAGAGGTCAATCTCGAGCAGGCCGCCCTGACTCGCGCCGCCGCATTGGCCACGGTCGCCTATGATCCCAATCTGCTCGAGAACCAGTTCCTTCAAGGTTGGCTGATCCACGACCGGTTCCTGATGCGGGGCTCCTTCGGCATCCCCTACGAGTTCCTGTGGGCCAACCCTTACCTGCCGGGATTGAGCTACTACCACCTGCCTCTGGCCTGGCATGACGCTACCTTCGGGCGGCTGTTTCTGCGCTCCAGTTGGGAGGAAGACGCCACGTGGCTCGGCTATTTCGATCGCGAGTTGCAAATTTTCGACAAGGGCGAGCGCAAGATCCTGACGGCCGAGCTCCAGCCTAAACCGATCTGCATTCAGGACGCCGCCGTCTTGTATGTCGCCGGCCCCGCGCGCTTTACCCTCCACAACCCCGATACCAAGCTGGTGTTCATTGTGGGATTGGAGCCGGGACGCCGCTATGAAATCGAAGCCGACGACGAAGAGATGCGGGAACTTCAGGCGGATCCGGGCGGCATTGTCGAGTTGGAGGTCACACCGCGTCCCCCTTTGACGATTCGCCTGCGTCCCGCAGGCGGTCAATAGTACCAGTCGCGGATTCGAACCTCGATTCCCGTCCCTTCGAGCGCCTTCTGGAACACCGAAAGATCCGAGCCGCGGTAGTGGTAGGGGTAGACGATCTTCGGCCGGAAGGCCTTTACGGCCTCCGCGGCTTCCTCCGGAGGCATCGTGAACGGCAGATTCATGCAGACGAAGGCCACGTCAATGTTTTTGAGAGCCCGCATTTCCGGTACGCCCTCGGTGTCCCCTGAGACATAAATGCGCTTGCCTCCCCAACTGATCACGTAGCCGTTGCCACGGCCTTTGTCATGATAGAGCTTCCCCTCAGTCGGCCCCCGCTTGAGGTTATACATGGGTACCGCTTCAATCGTCCAGGGCCCGACTTTTGTGGTCTCTCCGTTGCGGAGCACAGTGACTCCCTCGAGAGCCTTTGCCACGGCTTCGGGACCAATCGTCACCGTGCCGGCCTTCTTCAGCTTCTGCACCATGGCTCGGTCCAGGTGATCCCCGTGTATATCCGTAATCAGGATGATATCGGCCTGGGGCAGCCCCTCATAGTTCCCTTGGCTCCAGGGATCCACGTGGAGGACCTGGCCGCCTGCCTCGATCATCAAACTTGCGTGGCGCACGGGAGTAATCCGCACCGTTCCACCCGAGGCGGCAAACTCCTCGACGGGCCGCTTCGGCTGGCCCGAAGCCGCCACCGCCGCAACCAACAACCATGCCGGAATGTTCATATCGGCCATTCTAGAACTTCTCCGGTACAATCGTTCAAAACCCGGTCCTGGGACTTCGCGGCACGGGCGCGCCCGAGCCGCCAAGTGGCCGGCAGGGTGACGGCCATGGATTTCCGGCCACGACGGCAGGCCCGCAAATACGGACGTGAGGCTTGATTCTTGAAAGATCGGGCGGGTACATTTGAGTTGTCCGGGAGTCCAAAACAGAAACTCCCGTATCGAAGCGAGGTATGGTATATGCCC
>JAIMAR010000262.1 GCA_023511855.1 Bryobacteraceae bacterium | reverse complement strand
GCCTTCGGGCGTCACCTCTACGAGCCGCTCATCTACGTCGGCAACGACCTCATCGAGGTCAAGCCCGTGGTGCTGGAGAACGAGGGCGAGCGCGACTTCGTACTGGACCTTAAGGAGTTTTGCGAATCAGACGAAGGCAAGCAATTCCTCGACGGCAAGGAGCTCTACCTGCTCCGCAACATGAGTCGCGGGCGCGGCATCGGCTTCTTCGAGGCGGGGAACTTCTACCCCGACTTCATCCTCTGGCTGCTGGCCGGTGACCGCCAGTACGTGAGCTTCATCGACCCCAAGGGGCTGCGGAATCTCGAGGGACCGGAGGACCCGAAGATTCGGTTCCACCTGACGATCAAGGACCTGGAACGCCAATTGGGCGACCCGGCAGTGGTCCTGAACTCCTTCATCGTTTCCAGCACTCGCGTCCCGGAAGTCGCTTGGTGGGATGACGGGATGACCAAGGAGGAGTTCGAGGCGCGGAATGTGCTCTTCCAGCGGGAGGACCGGGCCACCTACATCGAGAAGCTGCTTGGGAAGGTGAACGGCGGTGGATGATGCGCTTGAACAACGGGTCCCCGCTGCGCGTCGGCGGGGGCCTTTCACCAGAGGACGCCGGAATGGCCGCAGACGTAGTTCAGGATGATGACGGTCCGCAGCACCTCAAGCAGGTTTCGCGGATCAAGCACATCATCCTGCAGAAGTACCTGCCGTCGTGGGAGGTCATCTTGGGCTCCAAGAATCGACGGCTCTGCTACTTCGATTGCTACGCGGGTCCCGGAGCCTACGAGTTCGAGGGCCAGAAGGTCGATGGCTCGCCCATCATCGCGGTACGTGCGGCCCAGGAGTATCTCGCCAAGGTCAAGGCCCACCAGATGACCGTGATCCTCGTGGAAAAGGACGAGAAGCAGAGGGCCTCGCTGGATACCGAGCTGAAACGCGTACAGCCCTACGGGCAGGGCCTCCAGGTGCATGTGATGGCGGAGGACGTCAAGGAGTTCGTGCCGAAGCTCCTCGGCCAGGTACCGAACCTCGCGCCGTCGTTCTTCATGGTCGATCCGTATGGCCACCCGCTGACGGTTCCGATCCTGAACGGCATCCTGCAGCGCCCCCAGACGGAGGCGCTGATCAACTTCATGTACTACCGGATCAACATGGACGCCGGCAACGCGAAGGTGCAGCACCACCTCGACGCGATGTTCGGCGATGGTGAGTGGCGGACGCAAGCGTTTCTGCGGGGCGGCGGATGGAACCGGGAGCAGGGCTTCCTCGAGTACTTCAAGTGCCAGATCAAGGCGCAGTACAAGCTCCAGTTCCGAATCCGCTGCGACGTCGAGGATGGCGTGGCGAAGAGCCGGACCAAGTACTACCTCATCCACGCGTCCAACCATCCGAAAGCGGCTTTGCTCATGAAGGAGGTGATGTGGCCGCTGGGTGACGAGGAAGGCCTGTTCGATTTCAGCGGCGAGAAGCACGGCATGCTCTTCTCGAGTTCTCCGCGCGAAGAAGAGCTGCGGCGGGCGCTTCTACAGGAGTATTCCGGGAAGGAGGAGGTCGAGTTTGACCAGCTCCGTGAGGAGACTTGGGACCTGCCCTTCATCGAGAAGCACTACCGCTCGGTCGTGAAGCAGCTGAAGGAAGAAGACCTCGTCGAGATCACGCCTGTCAGTTCAAAGACGGATCGTGGTCTGAAGAAGAAAGACCGGGTGCGCTTTCTCCCGCCGAAGGAAGGAGGGAGCATATGAGCGAAAAGTCCGCCATAGAGTGGACCGACTCAACCTGGAACCCCGTGACGGGCTGCAACAAGGTCAGCCCGGGGTGCAAGCACTGCTACGCTGAGACCTTCGCCGAACGCTGGCGCGGCATCCCGGGTCATCCCTACGAGCAAGGCTTCGACCTCCGGCTGTGGCCGGACCGGCTTGAGCTTCCCCTCGCCTGGAAGAAGCCGAGGACGATCTTCGTGAACAGCATGAGCGACCTCTTCCACGAGAAGGTCCCTCTCGACTTCATCCAGAGAGTATTCAGCACGATGGAGAGGGCGTCGTGGCACACGTTCCAGATCCTCACCAAGCGGTCGGAGAGACTGGCCGAGCTCGCCCCCGATCTGAGCTGGCCTCCGAACGTGTGGATGGGCGTGTCGATTGAGACCGCCAAGTACCTGTGGCGCGCCGACCACCTTCGGAAGGCGCCAGCCGCCGTGCGGTTCCTGTCGCTAGAGCCGCTGCTGGGCCCCTTGGGTACTCTCGACCTTTCCGGCATCCACTGGGTCATCGTCGGCGGGGAAAGCGGGCCCGGCGCGCGGCCCATCGAGGCGAAATGGGTGAGGGAGATTCGGAAGCAATGCCGCGCGGCAAGCGTGCCCTTCTTCTTCAAGCAGTGGGGCGGCGTGCAGAAGAAGAGGAATGGCCGCGTCCTCGACGGCCGGACGTGGGACGCAATGCCGAAGGGCCAGGTTCTCGAACTGGAATTGCGTTGACCCACCCTACGGGAGTTGCGACACCAGCTCCTGGAACTTTGCCTTCTGGTCGGTCGCCTTCTCCAGTTGCGCGATGGGCCGCAACGCCCGCTCCGTGATCGCCGGCCGGCGGACCGCGTCGGGCATGGACAGGATGTGCTTCTGGATATCGGGCGCGAGGCGGAGCAGACCCATGACCTGCGTCACTCGGGCGCGGGTGATGCCCTCGCGGCGGGCGATGGTCGCCTGGTTGGGCGCCTCGCCGGACTGGAGGAGGGCCTGCCACTCGAGGGCTTTGCGGAGAAGCTCGACCACCCGGGGCGTCCTGGGCTCCTTGGGCGGCTTGGGCTTCCCCCGAGGCGGAGGGATGGCCGAGATCACCTGGTCGGCGGGCACCCGGCGCGTCAGGCGGCCCACGTTGCCGTTCTCGAAGGCCCCCTTGGGCCCGAGGGCGATCTCGACGGTCTGTTCGCGGTAGGCGGCCACGGGCGCGCCGTTCGTGCCGTCCACGGCGACGTGGACGATGCGGAACCAGATCTCGGGCTCGGCGAGGCTGGCCCGGTCGTTAGTAGACCGGTACATTCGGGGAGCCAAATCGCCTCTTCCAGAGCGGTCTCTCGCGCACAGCCAAAATCCACCGCTAGTCTGAATTACATCGGCGTATCCTAGTGCTACCGTGCGCGGCTGGGTCACCGACATCAGGGTCAACCTCACTTCCTGGTGCTACCCTGGGTCAATTTTGCGGATCCTCGGCTGCCCCGCGTCAAGCGGCACAGCAAGAAAGTTTGGCAATGTCCTTCTTGAAGGTGAGCGCAGCCAGCTTGAGTCCTTCGACCATCGTCAGGTAGGGATGGAACGTTTCAACCAGATCCTGCACGGTCAGGCCGAAGCGGATTGCGAGTGTTGCTTCCTGGATCACCTCGCCAGCCTCAGCCGCGAGAACATGGGCACCCAGCAACCGGCCCGTCTCGCTTTCCGCGACGAGCTTGATTAGCCCGCGCGTATCGCGAGAAGCCAGGGCACGGGGCACGTGTTCGAGATGCAGAACGGCGGTCTGAACTTTAAACCCACTTTCCTTCGCTTGGGCCTCCATCAGACCGACGCTCGCAATTTGTGGATCGGTGAACGTCACCCGTGGCAGCGCAAAAAGGTCGTACACTTTGCCCGCACCGCGCAACGCGTTCTCGGCTGCAATCCCTCCGGCATGCGCAGCGACGTATACGTACATCGGGTCGCCGATGCAGTCGCCGGCGGCATAGATATCCGGATTTGCCGTTTGCAAGTACTCGTTCACAAGGATCTGGCCCTTCGGCCCAAGTTTGACACCCGCTTCTTCGAGACCAAAACCAGCCGTCGCAGCGCGACGTCCTGTGGCAACCATGAGTTGCTTGGCCCGGCAAACTTGCTCGACGCCTTTGATTACGGCATGAACAGCAAATTCACCGTTCGACCGTTCGACCTTCTGGATTTTCACGTTGGCACAGATTGTCACCTTCTCGCCTTCGAGGTAGCGCACCAACGCATCGCCAATCTCAGGCTCCTCGGCCATGGCCACATGGGGGCCGCCTTCCAGAATCATCACTTTGACCCCGAAACGCGCGAAGAGCTGCGCGAACTCCAGGCCGATGGCTCCGCCTCCGATGATGATCAACGATTCGGGCAGGGAGTCGAGGCTGAGCGCGTCAGTACTGTCGAGATAACCGGCCTCCTTCAGACCAGGGATCGGTGGTGCCCAAGGACGCGAGCCCGTAGCGATGAGGATCTTGCCCGGCGAATACGTCTTGCCATCGACTGCGACCTTGCGACCGCCCAGCAGTTTGGCTTCGCCGCGAATGATCTTGATGCTGGGATACATCTCCGCGACATTCACGTACTTGCCTTGACGCAGGGCAGCGACCAGTTCGTCCTTTTGCTGCACGACGCGCCGCCAATCCGAAGGAGGCGGGCACGCGGTGAGGCCTTTGAATGCGGGATAAGCGGAGTGGTAGCAGAGTTCGGCTGCTTTGATCAGCGTCTTGGAAGGTACACAGCCGATGTTGACACAGGTACCGCCGATGGTTCCTTTTTCTACGATGGCCACGGTGGCCCCAAGTTCGGCCGCTTTGATGGCCGCGGCGAATGCTGCCGACCCGCCGCCGATGGTCATCAAGTCGAAGTCGGCGCCTTCCGCTTCTGGGACTCGCCTTTCGTCACTGACGCTGCGCATCTCACGTAACACTGCGCGGTAA